>NZ_JAAVJB010000089.1 GCF_012034385.1 Streptomyces spiramenti | reverse complement strand
CCGCGAAGGCCGTCTCCTTCAAGATCGCCGCGAGTGACGAGTTCCGCGACCGCCAGCAGCGCACCCTGGACGGGGCGCGGCGGCCGGGGGTCACAGCCCCGGGTACAGCGGGTACTTCTCGGCGAGCGCCGTGACCCGCGCGGCGAGCGCCGCGGTGTCGGGCGACGGCTTCAGCGCCTCGGCGATGATGTCGGCGACCTCGCGGAAGTCGTCCGCCTGGAAACCGCGCGTCGCCAGGGCCGGCGTGCCGATCCGCAGACCGGAGGTCACCATCGGCGGGCGCGGGTCGTTGGGGACCGCGTTCCGGTTGACAGTGATGCCGACCTCGTGGAGCCGGTCCTCGGCCTGCTGGCCGTCCAGGTCGCTGTCCCGCAGGTCGACCAGGACCAGGTGGACGTCGGTGCCGCCGGACAGCACCGAGACACCGTGCTCGGTCACGTCGCTGCGGAGCAGACGCTCGGCGAGCAGCCGCGCCCCGTCCAGGGTGCGCTGCTGGCGGTCGCGGAACTCGTCACTCGCGGCGATCTTGAAGGAGACGGCCTTCGCGGCGATGACGTGCTCCAGCGGCCCGCCCTGCTGACCGGGGAAGACGGCGGAGTTGATCTTCTTTGCCAGCTCCTGCTTGGAGAGGATGACGCCGCCGCGCGGTCCGCCGAGGGTCTTGTGCGTCGTGGTGGTGACCACGTCGGCGAACGGCACCGGGTTGGGGTGCAGTCCGGCGGCGACCAGGCCGGCGAAGTGCGCCATGTCCACCATCAGCAGTGCGCCGACCTCGTCCGCGATCTCGCGGAACGCCGCGAAGTCGAGCTGCCGCGGGTAGGCCGACCAGCCGGCGATCACCAGCTGCGGGCGGTGCTCGCGAGCGAGGCGGGCGACCTCCTCCATGTCGACCAGGCCGGTCTTCTCGTCCACGTGGTACGGCACCACGTTGTAGAGCTTGCCGGAGAAGTTGATCTTCATGCCGTGGGTGAGGTGGCCACCGTGCGCCAGGTCGAGGCCCAGGATGGTGTCGCCCGGCTTGATCAGCGCGAACATGGCGGCGGCGTTGGCGGAGGCACCCGAATGGGGCTGCACGTTCGCCGCCTCGGCGCCGAACAGCTCCTTCACGCGGTCCCGGGCGATGGTCTCGATGACGTCGACGTGCTCGCAGCCGCCGTAGTAGCGGCGGCCCGGGTAGCCCTCCGCGTACTTGTTCGTCAGCACGGAACCCTGCGCCTCCAGCGCCGCCACCGGCGCGAAGTTCTCGGAGGCGATCATCTCCAACGTGGACTGCTGGCGGCGCAGCTCGGCGTCGACCGCTGCGGCGACGTCCGGGTCCACCTCGTGGAGCGAACTGTTGAGAAGAGACATGGGGCCTTCCTGGCCTTCCTGTGCCGATGGCTGCGGCCGGGCGTCCGCGGGGCGCGGACGCCACGACCGGACGGGGCGGAGTGGTACGGGACGCGGTGGCGACGGAGCCGGGCCGCCGGGCGCGCGGGGCACGGAGCCGCACGGCCCCGTGCCCCACAGCCGGTCAGCCCGCGGTGAACTCGGTGTACTCGTCGGCCGACAGCAGGTCTGCCGGCTCCGAGTCCAGCCGCACCTTGAACAGCCAGCCGCCCTCGAACGGGGCGGAGTTCACCAGCGCGGGGTCGTCCACGACGTCCTGGTTGACCTCGGTGATCTCGCCCGTCACCGGGGAGTAGAGGTCGCTCACGGACTTGGTCGACTCCAGCTCGCCGCAGGTCTCACCGGCGGTCACCGCGGCACCGACGGCGGGCAGCTCGACGTACACCACGTCGCCCAGCGCGTCAGCGGCGTGCGCGGTGATACCGACCGTCGCGACACCGTCGGTGGCCGGCGACAGCCACTCGTGCTCCTTGCTGTAGCGCAGCTGCTGGGGGTTGCTCATGGCGTGGATTCTCCCGGGTTGAGGTGGTGCGAGGTCGTGCGGTCTTGGCAGGTGGACGCGGCGCGTGCCCGCGGGCGGGCCGAACCGGCGTGACACGGACGGATCAGCGCGCCCGCTTGTAGAACGGTAGGGCAACGACCTGGTAGCTCTCCCGGACACCACGGATGTCGACCCCGACGCCGGACTCCTCGGCTCCGGCGGGCGCGGCGAACGCCCCGTCCACGAACGCCATCGCGATCGGCCGGCCGAGGGTGGGGGAGGGTGCTCCGGAGGTGACGGTGCCGATCGCCGTTCCCTCGGCGTCCACGACGCGGTAGCCGGCCCGCGGCACCCGCCGCCCCTCGGCGACCAGCCCGACCAGCACCCGCGGCGCCGTCTCCTCCGCCCGCCGCGCGGCGGTCTCCAGCGCGGGCCGGCCCACGAAGTCACCGGACTTCTCGAACTTCACGACCCGCCCGAGCCCCGCGTCGAAGGGGGTCGTCTCCCGCGTCAGCTCGTGGCCGTACAGCGGCATCCCGGCCTCCAGCCGAAGCGTGTCGCGGCAGGAGAGACCGCACGGCACGAGACCGTCCTCGGCACCGGCGTCCGTCAGCGCAGACCACAGCGCCGCCGCGTCCCCGGGCGCGACGAACAGCTCGAAGCCGTCCTCGCCGGTGTAACCGGTACGGGCGATCAGCGCCTCGACGCCGGCGACCGTCCCCGGCAGTCCCGCGTAGTACTTGAGACCGTCCAGGTCCGCGTCGGTCACCCGGGCGAGGATGCCCGCGGCGGCCGGTCCCTGGACGGCGAGCAGCGCGTAGGCGTCGCGGTCGTCGCGGACCTCCGCGTCGAACCCGTCCTGCCTTTCCCGCAGCGAGTCCAGCACCACCTGGGCATTGGCTGCGTTGGCGACCACCATGTACGCGTTCTCGGACAGGCGGTAGACGATCAGGTCGTCGATGATCCCCCCGTCCACATCGCAGATCATGGTGTAGCGCGCCCGGCCGGGCTTGACGGCGGAGAGGTGCCCGACCAGCGCGAAGTCCAGCAGCTCCCCGGCGGCGGAGCCGGTGACGGCGATCTCGCCCATGTGCGACAGGTCGAACAGCCCCGCCGCCTCCCGCACCGCGCGGTGCTCCTCGCGTTCACTCCCGTAGCGCAGCGGCATGTCCCAGCCGGCGAAGTCGGTCATGGCGGCACCGAGCGCCCGGTGGGTGGCGTCGAGCGCGGTCCGGCGCGGGGCGGCGGGCGTGGCGGAGGCGTCCGGAGCGGACGGGGGGACGGTCATCTGCTGGCTCCCGGGGTGTGGACGGTGACGGTGCGCGGGGCGCACCCGTGCGGGCGCGCCCTCCCCATCTGTCATCGGCACCTGAGAGGTTCGCCGGCCCCGTGCCGGGGGCGGCTTGCACCGTCGGTGGGGCCGTGCGGCACGGCCCGCTTTTCAGATCTGCCTTCCACACGCGGTAGGTGGGCCTGAGAGATTCAAGGGAGGACTTGCTCCTTCGGCGCCCCGTGTGCCGGGGACTCTCCCGCGCGCGGTCGAACGGCCAGTGTGTGATTGTCGGCCCATCATCGCACGCGGGGTCCGTGCGGCCCCGGTGACCCGCCGCCGCCCCGGGGCGGGAGGGGCCGCCGGGCCGCCCCGTGCGGCACGGAGCCCCGTGCGCCCGCCCCGTGCGGCCCTCCGGAGCCGCACCGCCCCCGGGCCGGGCGCGACGTCGCGGAGCCCTGCACTAGGGTCAGCGTTCATGAGCGGAAGTGGGCCCGCACGGGGCGGAAGTTGGCCGGCCAACGAGCTGGAGGAAGCGCTGCAGGCGGCGGTCGGCGACCCCGGCGCCGGACCCCGGCTGATCGAGGTACTGGCGCGCAGCTCCCTGTGGGTTCCGCTGCCGGAGGGCGGGGGCCCGCAGAGCACCGACCTCGACCTCCCCACCCTGGAGATCCAGGGCGGCGTCTACGTACCCGTCTTCAGCTCCGTCGCCGAGTTCCACACCGCGGCCGGTTCCCACCTGTCGTTCGCGGTCGCCCCTGGGCGGGAGTTCGCACGCGGTCTGCCGCCCCAGGTCGGCATCGTCGTCAACCCCGGCGGCACGATCGGTGCCCCGGTGCCCGCCCCCGCCGTCGCGGAGATCTGCCGTGTCGAACTGGACGGACTCGCGACGGGAGGCCCGCGCGGCGCCCGGATGAGGCTCTTCGAGCCCGACTGGCAGGAGGAGCCGGTGGACTTCCTCGGCTCCGTCGCGGGAGAACTGGCCGTACTGGGGTACGTCCGCACCGCCCGGCGCGGGCTGATCAGCGCCGAGGGCGGCGCTCCGGCGCTGTGCGTGGGGGTCGAGGTCGACGCCATCGAGCACCGCACCCACGGGGAGCTCCAGCAGGCACTCGGGCGCGCGCTGGCGCTGCATCCCGTGCCGTGGCCCGTGCAGCTGGTGCTGATGGACGCCGCCGAGGACCCGTTGATCGACTGGCTGCGCACCTGCATCGGCCCGTTCCACCGGCGTGAGGACCAGTACGCGGCCGACAGCGGCCACGGAATGTAGCGCTCTCCGCTCCCGGTCCGGCGCCCCCCCCGCGCCCGCCCGCCCCGCTCCGAACCGGACTGATGCCGAAGGCGCACGGGGCGGGACACGGCCCCGTGCCTCGCGCCCCGCGTCACCACCTCGCGCCGTCCCACGGGGTGGCGCGGCGGGGTGTCCCGACCGGCCACAGCCCTGCTTGGATGGGCGTGGCGCCGACGCACCCCGCTCGCGCCGCGCCCGACGGACGACGAGGGAGGCGTGCCCAGCATGAACGCGGGCCCCACCGTGGCCGAGCTGCGTTCCCGGGTGACCGGCCCCGACCGCCTCGCGGCGTACGAGGAACTGCTCGGCGCGCTGTCCCGCAGGGACGTCCACATGCCGCTGTGGGACGGCGCCCCCGACGACGAGGACGCCCGGTTCGGTCTGACCGAGGTCGACGGTCACGCCTACGCGCCCGGCTTCACCTCCGAGGAACGCCTGGCCGCCGCCGGCTGGGGGCGGGCACACCTCGTCCTGCCCTCACGCGACGTCGCCGCGGCCCTCTACCGCGAGCGGTGCGGTCTGTGGCTCGACGCGCACGAACCCGACGGTGGCATGGGAGTTCCCTGGCTCGACCTGCGGCGGGTCGCGGAGGGGCTCGACCGGCTCCCGGCCGGCCCCCTCCACCTCGCGGAACCCGCCGCTCCGCTGCCTGACTTCTACCGGCGGCTGACAGCCGAGGCGTCGCGCGTTCCCGGGCTGCGGCGGCTGTGGCGGGCCTGGGTGCGCCCCGCCATCGGCGAGCCGCACCTGGCCGTGGGTGTCGAACTGGACGAGTCGGCCGCGCACGCCGCCCCGTCCGTGCCGCCGATGCTGCGCCGCGCGCTTCCGCTGCTCCCCCCGGGCGTCACCGTCGCCGGTGTGGACATGGGCGACCCGTACGACCCGGTGGCGCTCTGGCTGCGTTCTGCCTCGCTGCCGTTCTACGACCGGGACGCTTCGCGCCCCGCAGCGCCGTAGGCCAGTGGCGGCTCCGGGGGTCGGCCGGCCGCTCCTCGCGCCGAGCACCCGGCTTGCTACCGGTCGGTAGCCTCGCGCGGTAGCGTCACTCGTATGGCTCACAGCGCACCCCCGGCGGGACCCGCCGCAGACGAAGCACGCACCGCCCCCGACATCGACCACGAGTTCGATCGCGACACCGCGCTCGCGCCACGCGGCAACGGCGAGTTCGACGCGGTGATCTCCGGAGGCTGGTCGATCCTCGGCGCCGTCAACGGCGGGTACCTCAAAGCGATCCTGGGGCGCGCCCTGGCTCTGACGCTGCCCCACCCGCACCCGTTCACCGCCACGGCCCACTACCTCTCCACCCCTGCGCCCGGCCCCGCGGTGCTGCGGACCACCCTGCTGCGCGCGGGGCGGACGCTCTCCACCGGGACGGCCTCGCTGCTCCAGACGGACGAGCACGGCGCCGAGGTCGAGCGCGTCCGCATGACCGCCACCTACGGCGACCTCGACGCGCTCTCGCAGCACGTCGCGACCACCGCGACGGCGCCGCACGTCGCTCCCTACGAGCAGTGCGTCGCGATGGATGCCGCCGGGGGCCCCGGCGCGCTCGGCGACATCCCGATCGTGGAGCGCCTCGCGTCGCGGCTGGACCCCGACTCGACCGGCTGGGCTCTGGGCCGCCCCTCGGGGCGGGGCCGCATGGCCGGATGGTTCGCCTTCGCCGACGGGCGGGAGCACGACGCGCTCTCGCTGCTGCTCGTGGGCGACGCCATGCCGCCCGCCGCCTTCGATCTCGGCACGATCGGCTGGACCCCCACCGTGGAGCTGACCACCCATGTCAGGGCGCGCCCCGAACCCGGTCCGCTCCGGGTGCTTGTGGCCACCCGCAATCCCGCCGGCGGATTCCTGGAGGAGGACGCCGAGGTATGGGACTCCGCCGACCGCCTCGTCGCCCAGTCGCGCCAGCTTGCGCGCATGCCCCGTCCCGCGGCCGGGTGACCCGCCGGGGGCCGGTCACCCGGCGCCCGGCCCCCGGACGGCCCCATGGTCGGCGTACGGGGCGAGCCGTCGGCGCACGGGGCGCCGGTCCGCAAGGTCCAGGCGGGGGCCGCGGGGCGCCAACCGGCACGGGCCCCGCGGCTCTTACGGCTCCGACGTCCCCAGATCGCCGCTCTCCGGCAGGGCGCGGCCCTGCCCCCGGGAGTACCGTGAGGGAAAAGCCCCGATCAGGCAGGAAGTGGACAATCTATGTACACGGTGAAGAGCACACTGCCCGACGAAACCCTCAAGGTCGTGGGGGAGGCGCTGCAGGGCGCCCTCGTCGACCTGGTGGACCTCTCCCTCGTGGCCAAGCAGACGCACTGGAACGTCGTGGGACCGCGGTTCCGCTCCATCCACCTCCAGTTGGACGAGGTGGTGGACAGCGCGCGCAACTACTCCGACATCGTCGCCGAACGCGCCTCCGCCCTCGGGATCTCCCCGGACGGCCGCGTCGGCACCGTGGCGACCGGCACCGGCATCGCCACCACGGCCGAGGGCTGGCAGCGTGACACCGAAGCCGTCGCGACCCTCGTGGCGGCGCTGTCCTCCGTCGTCGCCCGCATGCGCGAGCGCATGAACGCCACCGGCGAGGTGGACAGCGTGACCGAGGACATCTTCATCCAGGTGACCGGCGACCTGGAGAAGCACCACTGGATGTTCCAGGCCGAGAACGTCGGCTGAGTCGACGGCCATCAGCGGCCGACCTGCGAGGACGCGGAGTCCACGCGGTCGGCTGCGTCGCGCGAGATGCGCAGGGCCACCGGACCCCGCCCACGGGCGGAACGGCTCCGTAACGCGCACCGCACCGGCAGGCGCCCGCGGCGCCGTACCTTCACGCGACTGCGACTGCGACTGCGACTGCGACTGCGACTGCGTGTTGCGGTGGCGACGGCCCGGTTTCGGTCCCGGCGGCCACGGTGCCCGCATCCCCGAGGACCGTCCCGCCGTCCCCGGACCGCTGCCCGACCACGACGGACACAACGCCGGTGTCGAGTCGCGTCTCCTCGACGGCGTCCGCCACCACTTCCGTTTCGACCACAGCTGCGACGTCGTCGTCTCGCCACTGGTCGAGGACGCGCGGTGGATGGCCCGGTTCGCGGCGGTACACCTCCGGCAGACCGGGGGGTCGCACGACGAGGCGTACCGGGGCGGACCCGTCACCCCCGCCGACGCCGACTCGAGGCCGGTCGCCGACGACGCAGACCGGAACGACACCACAGGGATACGGCCGGCCGGTCCGCCGTGACCGGCCACTACGCGTACCTCCTGCACTCCGCCATTCAAGGGGTACGACCTGCCCGACCCGGACGCGACCTGACAGGCGCGCGGAGGTGCGCCGGCAGCCCGCTGCGTCCGCCGCTCCCGCCCGCTTGCCTCCGCAGGTGGCGGGCCGGAAACCGGTCGGGCGCGTGACATCCCGCACCGCGCTCCCTCTCCCCGCGCACCGCGCGGACGTGCTTGGCTGCTGACCATGGCAGACCCGAACGAGACCGCGACCTCCGGCGGAGCCGCCGCGCAACTCCGCGCCCGCCGAGACCTGGCCGTCGCCGCCGCCGTGCGGCAGGGCCTCCTCGACGACGCGTACCCGCTGACCGCCCTGCTCGACCTGCGGACGGTCCGCGAGACCGTCCACGCGCTCCACGACGCCTTCGCCGGCCTCGGCGCCCCCAGCCGGCCGCCGTTGCACACCTTCGCAGTCAAGGCTGGGTCGCTCGTTCCCGTCCTGCGGCTGCTCAACGACCTGGGCATGGGCGCCGAGGTGGCCAGCCCCGGGGAGCTGGCCCTCGCCCGGGCCGCCGGCGTGGCCGCCGACCGGACCGTCCTCGACTCGCCCGCCAAGACCACCGCGGAGCTGAGCGAGGCGCTGCGGCTCGGTATCGCGATCAACGTCGACAACCCGCAGGAGCTGGCCCGGCTCGACGCGTCGGTCGCCACCCGACCGCCCCGGGCCCCTGTCGGACTGCGGATCAACCCGCAGCTCGGCGCCGGCAGCATCGACGCCATGAGCACCGCCACCGCGACGTCCAAGTTCGGCGTCGCCCTCCAGGACCCCGGCGCACGGAACTGGGTGCTCCGCGCCTACGCCGAACGCCCGTGGCTGACCGCCCTCCACTGCCACGTCGGCTCCCAGGGCATGCCGCTGGACCGGATGGCCGCCGGCGTCGCGACCATCGTCGAACTGGCGGAGGAGATCAACGACGCAGCCGTCGCTGCCGGCGGGCGCCCGCAGGTCGACACGCTCGACATCGGGGGCGGCCTCCCCGTCAACTTCGCCTCCGACGAGGTCACCCCCGCCTACCGTGACTTCGCCGACCTGCTGGGCGAGCGCGCCCCCGAGGCGTTCGGCGGGCAGTACCGGATCGTCACCGAATTCGGCCGCTCGGTGCTGGCCAAGGCAGGGGTCGTCCTCGCCCGCGTCGAGTACACCAAGGACGCGGGCGGGCGCCGGATCGTCGTCACGCACGCCGGAGCCCAGGTCGCCACGCGCACCGTGTTCGCCCCCGACTCGTGGCCGCTGCGTGTCGCCGCGTACGACGGCGACGGCGCACCGCTCACCGCCGCGCCCCTGAGGCAGGACATCGCGGGGCCCTGCTGCTTCGCCGGCGACCTCGTCGCCCGCGACCGGGAGATGCCCGAGCTGCGCCCCGGGGACCACGCCGCGCTGCTCGACACCGGCGCCTACTACGCCTCGAACCCGTTCGGGTACAACAGCCTGCTCCGCCCCGCTGTCCACGGCTTCACCGTCGGCCCTGGGGGCGCGGTCGAGTTCACCCCGCTCCGCCGCGCGCAGACCGTCGCCGAACTGGTCGCCGAGTCCGGAGGCTGAGCGGCCCCGGGCAGCCCGCCCCGCCCCGCTCCGTCGCCGGACGACGGGCGCCCCGGCCGGCCCCGGCGTGCCGGGGACGACCCTGCTCAGCCCAGTGCGTCGCGTTCGGACCGGACCATCTCGATGTACCGGTCCCACTCCCAGGCCGACCCGGGGCAGATCCGGACGACGTCCGGAACCTCCCGGTGTCCCACGATGTGGTCGCGGTCGACGGGGATGCCGTGCCGCGCACAGATGCCTGCCACCAGCACCGCCGAGGACATGTACATCGCCTCGGTCAGGTACTCGGGCTGGTCCGCCCAGCCCTCGTGCTCGATGCCGACGGAGCGCTCGTTGAAGGCGCGGTTTCCCGCGTGGTAGGCGACGTCGAGCTCCCGGACCATCTGCGCGACGTGACCGTCCCCCGACCGCACCACGTAGTGCGTCGACGCGCGGTGCGAGGGGTCCTGGAAGACCTTGAGCGTCACGTCGTAGGTCGCCTCGGGCATGTGCACCACCACGCGGTCCACCCCGAAGTCGCGGGGCCTGCTCGCCCTCCGCAGGTTGGCGCCGGAGGCCGGGATCCACTCCGCGCCGACATGGTCGACCTCCCCCTCGACCCGGGGCGCCGCCGCACCGGAGTACCGCCACCACCAGCGCTCCAGCTCGTCACGCCGGCTGTACCCGAACGCCCCGGCGCCGCCGAGCACCACCGCACCGGTCAGGAGCGCGCGGCGGCTCACCCCGCCCTGCCGCTTCTCCCGCTCCGCGTCACGGCGGGCGCGCCGGGGACCCGGGGCATCCCGTCCCGCGGCGCCGCCCGTGGGCGTGCCCCCGGCGGGCTCCGGCGCGTGCGGCGCACCGTCGCCCGCGGCGGACTCGTCCGGCCCGCCGTCGTGCCGCGGCCGAGCGGCGTCGCGCTCCGGTTCCCTGTCCATTGCTCCTCCGGTCCTCGGCCCCAACAACGCCATCGCGCCCCTCACGGTTCCCCGACCCACTCGGGCGCCCTGCACCCGCCGGCACGGGGCTCGTAGAATCGGCGTCACCATGCCGTACTTCGACCACGCCGCGACCACGCCGATGCTGCCCGAGGCCATCGCGGCGATGGCCGCCCAGCTGCCGCTCACCGGCAACGCATCCGCCCTGCACGCCGCCGGTCGTCGTGCCCGGCGCACCGTCGAGGAGGGGCGCGAACAGTTCGCCGCGGCCGTGGGCGCCCGCCCCAGTGAGGTGGTGCTGACCTCAGGCGGCACCGAGGCCGACAACCTCGCCGTCAAAGGACTCTACTGGGCACGCAGGGACGCCGACCCGCGCCGCGTACGCGTGCTGGCCAGCCCGGTCGAGCACCACGCCGTGCTCGACGTGGTCCAGTGGCTCGGCGACCACGAGGGCGCCCGCGTCGAATGGCTGGCCGTCGACCGGTTCGGCCGGGTCCACCCCGACACGCTGCGCGAGGCGATCGCCCGGGAACCAGAGGACGTCGCCCTGGTCACCGTGATGTGGGCCAACAACGAGATCGGCACGGTGCAGCCGATCGCCGACCTCGCGGCGGTCGCCGCCGAGCACGGCGTCCCGGTCCATTCCGACGCCGTGCAGGCGGTGGGCCAGATCGAGGTGGACTTCGCCGCGTCGGGGCTCGCCTCCATGGCGGTCTCCGGCCACAAGATCGGCGGGCCCTACGGCGTCGGAGCGCTGCTGCTGGGCCGGGAGTGGAGCCCCACCCCCGTGCTGCACGGCGGCGGACAGGAACGCGACGTGCGCTCCGGCACCCTCGACGTACCGGCCGTCGCCGCTTTCGCCGTCGCCGCCGAGGCCGCGACCGCCCGCCGCACCGGCTTCGCACGTGACATCGGCGCGTTGCGCGACGACCTCGTGACGGCCGTCCGCAGCGCCGTCCCCGACGCGGTACTCAACGGCGACCCGGGCCCCGGCGGCCGACTCCCGGGGAACGCCCACTTCGCGTTCCCCGGGTGCGAGGGAGACTCGCTGCTCCTGCTGCTCGACGCCCAGGGCATCGCCTGCTCCACCGGGTCCGCCTGCACCGCGGGCATCGCCCAGCCCAGCCACGTGCTGTTGGCGGTCGGTGCGGACGTCGACCTCGCGCGGGGCACCCTGCGGTTCTCCCTGGGCCACACCTCCACGCGCGAGGAGGTCGCGGCGCTCGCCGCCGCCATCGGGCCCGCCGTGGAGCGGGCCCGGGGCGCCGGCCTCAGCTGACCGGCGGGGTGCCCGCCGCCGCGCTCCGCCCCCCGCCTCTCCGGCCCGGATCCCCGAACCGGTGCTTCCCCCGCCCCGCCGACACCGGCCCTCGGCCCGACCTCGCTCGCCTCCCCCGCTCCGTGCGCACCGCCGCCCGGCTTCCCGCGCGGGGCCCGTACCCTGGAACGCGTTATGACTGCCACTCCTCGTTTGCGTGTCCTCGCCGCGATGTCCGGCGGGGTGGACTCCGCCGTGGCAGCCGCCCGCGCCGCGGAGGCCGGCCACGACGTCACCGGCGTCCACCTGGCGCTCTCCGCCAACCCCCAGTCGTTCCGGACCGGGGCCAGGGGCTGCTGCACGCTGGAGGACTCCCGCGACGCCCGCCGCGCCGCCGACGTCATCGGCATCCCCTTCTACGTCTGGGACCTCGCGGAACGCTTCCGCGAGGACGTCGTCGACGACTTCGTCGACGAGTACCGCGCCGGCCGCACCCCGAACCCGTGCCTGCGCTGCAACGAACGCATCAAGTTCGCGGCACTGCTCGACCGCGCCCTCGCTCTCGGGTTCGACGCCGTCTGCACCGGCCACTACGCCAGGATCGTCACCCGGCCCGACGGCGAGCGTGAGATGCACCGCGCCTCCGACGAGGCGAAGGACCAGTCCTACGTCCTCGGCGTTCTCGACGCGCGACAGCTCGCCCACGCGCTGTTCCCGCTCGGCGACACCCTCACCACCAAGGCGGAGATCCGCGTCGAGGCCGAACGCCGCGGTCTGGCCGTCGCGAAGAAGCCCGACAGCCACGACATCTGCTTCATCGCGGACGGCGACACCCAGGGCTTCCTCGCCGCCCGCCTCGGTGCCGCCGAGGGCGACATCCTCGACGAGGACGGCGAGCGCATCGGCACCCACCAGGGCGCCCACGGGTTCACCGTCGGTCAGCGCAAGGGCCTGCGGGTCGGCCGCCCCGCCCCCGACGGCAAGCCGCGCTACGTCCTGGACATCTCGCCGGTCGACAACACCGTCACGGTGGGGCCGGCGGAATCGCTCGACATCCGCTCCCTCACGGCGATCAGGCCCCGCTGGTGCGGAGCCCCGCCGCAGGGACCCGCCCGCTACACGGCCCAGCTCCGGGCCCACGGCGACGAGACACCCGTCACCGCGGCACCGGAGGGCGAGGAGCTGCGCGTCAGCTTCGACGCCCCGGTACGGGGCGTCGCACCCGGCCAGGCCGTGGTCCTCTACGACGGGACGCGCGTCGTCGGGTCGGCGACCATCGCCGCGACCCGACGCGCTTCCGACGAGGCCGCCGCAGGTCACTGAGCCCCCCCCCGGGGCCGCGGCCCGGCGGACACCCGCCGGGCCACGCCCCCGAACGGCTGCTGCGGCGAACGCCCGGCGTCCGCCCCGCCTCAGCCGGGCAGCACGTCGGTGCGCCGGTTGGTCAGCACGGGTACGGCGTGCCGTGCCTCTTCCACCGTCTTCTCCGTGTCGACCTCCACCGTCACCAGCCCGGGCTCGGCACCGAGCCGGCCGACCACCTCGCCGAGCGGCGACACGACCATGCTGTGTCCCACCCCGGTCGGCGCCTTGGCCGACGGGGTGACCCCCACCGAGGCCGGGTCACCCTGCCCGCACGCCGCCACCCAGCAGGTGCTGTCCAGCGCCCGCGCCCGCACCAGGATCTCCCACTGCTCGATCTTCCCCGGGCCCGCGCCCCAGGAGGCCGGCAGCAGCACCACGCGCGCACCGTCCTCGGCGAGTTGACGGAACAACTCCGGGAAACGCACGTCGTAGCAGGTGGCCACACCCACGGTCGTGTCCCCGACCGGCACCGTCACGGCCCGGTCGCCGGGCGCCACCGTCTCCGACTCGGCGAAGCCGAACGCGTCGAAGAGGTGCAGCTTGTCGTAGTGGGTGTCCACGCCGCGGCCCGTGATCAGCAGCGTGTTCTTCACCCTGCCGTCGGGGGAGGGGGTGAACATGCCTGCCACCAGCAGCAGCCCGGTGCGTTCCGCGACGGCTCGCACGCCGTCGGCCCAGGGGCCGTCCAACGGCTGTGCGACGGGCCCGAGCGGAATACCGAAACGGGCCATCGCCGCTTCGGGGTACACCACCACCTCGGCCCCCTCGTCGGCCGCCCGCGTCGCCTGCTCGGCGATCGCACGGAGGTTGTGCTCCGGATCGGTGCTCGACACCAACTGACTCAACGCGATTCGCATCATGCCTCCCTCACCCCTCTCTACCACGCACGGCCCCGTGCGGAATCATGGCGACATGGCTACTCATGTGATCACCGGTGCCGGATCGGGCATCGGCGCGGCACTCGCGGAACGACTCGCCGAGCGAGGCGACGACCTGTGGCTCTGGGCACGGGACGCCGGCCGGGCCAAGGAGCTCGCCGCGCGGTTCCCGGGGGCGAGGACGCTGGTCGGTGAACTGTCCGATCCCGTCAGGCTCTCCTGGGCGCTCGGCCACCAGCAGCTTCCCGACCGGATCGACTCGCTGCTGCACGTCGCCGGAGTGGTGGACCTCGGCGGCGTCGGCGAGCTGACCCCCGCCGCCTGGCAGCACCAGCTCGCGGTCAACCTCGTCGCCCCGGCCGAGCTCACGCGGCTGTTCCTGCCGCAGCTGCGGCTCTCCCGCGGCCACGTCGTCTTCGTCAACTCCGGCGCGGGGCTGCACGCCCACCCGCAGTGGGGCGCCTACGCCGCCAGCAAGCACGGCCTGAAGGCGCTCGCCGACTCACTACGGGGCGAGGAGCAGCCGCACGGCGTGCGGGTCACCACGGTCTACCCGGGCCGCACCGCGACGCCGATGCAGGTCAAGGTGCACCAGCAGGAGGGCAAGGAGTACGACGCGGCCCGCTGGATGACCCCGGAGTCGGTCGCCGCCACCGTCCTGACGGCGCTGGACCTCCCGCACGGCACCCATCTCACCGACCTCACGGTGCGCCCCACCGGCTGACGCCTCTTCGGACGGGGCGCGGGCGCCGCGCACGGTACGCGGCGCGGCGCCCCGTGCGGCGCCCCGTGCGGCGCCCCGTGCGGCGTTCCGCCCCGCGCGAGCGGGGCCGATGGCGCCCCCCCCGCTCGCGCCCCGTGCGGCGTCCGGCTTCCGCCGGGCACCTCCGGCGGGGCGAGGCCCCGCCAGCCGCATACGCTTCGCGGGTGACTGAGATCGCGCCCGACCTCCGCAACGCCCGCCCCTGGGGCCCCGCCGCCGCCACCGGAGTCGGTTCCCTCCCCGGAACCGACGCCCGCGAGGCTGCCCGTACCGCAGCCGGCGCACTGGAGACCCTGGTCTTCCTGCCCGAACTCCCCGCCCGCGGGCCCGGTGCCGACATGATCGGCCGCACGGCCGGCCTCCTCACCGAGCTGCACGCCCAGGTCGAACCCAGCGGCTGGCGCATCGCCGACCACCCGGGGCGCGACGCGCGCCGGGCGGCGGCCTGGCTGCGGGAGGACCTCGACGCGACGGAGGAGTACACCCAGGGATACGAGGGGGGGCTGAAGGTCGCCGTCACCGGTCCCTGGACCCTGGCCTCCGCCCTCCAGCGCCGCAACGGCGAGGCGATGCTCGGGGACCCCGGAGCCTGCCGCGACCTCGCAGCCTCCCTCACCGACGGGGTCCGCGACCTCCTGGCCGACCTCCGCCGGCGTGTGCCCGCGGCCCGCCTCGTGCTGCAACTCGACGAACCCGCCCTGACCCCCGTGCTGGGCGGCCACGTGCGCACCGCGAGCGGCTACCGCACCTACCGCGCGGTGGACCGGGTCGTCGTCGAGGACGCCCTGCGCTCCCTCGTCGACGCCGCCGGCGACAGCCCCACCGTGATCCACTCCTGCGCCCCCGACGTGCCGTTCGCGCTGCTCCGGCGCTCCGGGGCTGCGGCCTTCTCGTTCGACCTGTCGCTGGTCACCGAACGTGCCTACGACGCGATCGGTGAGGCGGTGGAGGACGGTGTCACCCTGTTCGCCGGAGTCCTGCCCGGCGACGGCGCGGATCCCGCGGCACTGTCGGACCCTGCCGGTACGGTCAGTGGTGTCAGGTCGCTCTGGCGCAGGTTGGGGCTGTCGCCCGCACTCCTCACGGAGTCCGTGGTGATCACTCCGACGTGCGGTCTCGCAGGCGCCTCCCCGGCCTACGCCCGGGCGGCGCTCACCCACTGTGCACGTGCGGCCCGATCCCTCGCCGACAACCCTGAGTGACGGGAGACCAGACGGTGGAAGAGCAGGGGCTGCCCGCCGAGGCCCGCGAGCGGCACGCCCGCCTCGCCGAGCGGATCGAGGAGCACCGCTTCCGGTACTACGTCCGCACGCTGACCATCAGCGACGCCGAGTTCGACCGGCTGATGCGCCGGCTCCAGGAGCTGGAGGAGGAGTTCCCGGCCCTGCGGACCCCCGACTCCCCGAGCCAGCGGGTCGCCGGCACCTACCAGACCGAGTTCACGGCGGTCGAGCACCACGAGCGCATGCTGTCGCTGGACAACGCGTTCGACGATGAGGAGCTCGACGCCTGGGCCGCCCGGGTCGCCGAGGAACTCGCCGGTATCCCGTACCGGTACCTCTGCGAGCTGAAGATCGACGGCCTCGCCGTCAACCTCACCTACGAGCGGGGTCTCCTCACCCGCGCCGCCACCCGCGGCGACGGCCGCACCGGCGAGGACATCACCCCCAACGCCCGCACCATCGACGGAATCCCGCACCGCCTGGAGGGCGAGGAACCCCCGGAGTTGCTGGAGGTGCGCGGCGAGGTCTTCTTCCCGATGGAGCGGTTCGAGGAGCTCAACGCCGGGTTGGTGGAGGCGGGGGAGAAACCGTTCGCCAACCCCCGTAACGCCGCGGCGGGTTCACTGCGGCAGAAGGACCCCAAGGTCACCGCGGGCCGCTCGCTGCGAATGGTGGTCCACGGCATCGGCGCCCACAGCGGGCTGACGCTGGGCAGCCTCTCCGAGGGCTACCGCATGCTGCGCGCCTGGGGCCTGCCCACGTCTCCCGCGGCACGCGTCGTCGCCACCCTCGACGAGGTGCGCGCCTTCGTCTCCTACTACGGCGAGAACCGGCAGGCCGTCGAGCACGAGATCGACGGCGTCGTGGTCAAGGTCGACGAACTGCCGCTCCAGGGGCGCCTGGGCTCGACCTCCCGCGCCCCGCGCTGGGCGATCGCCTGGAAGTACCCGCCGGAGGAGGTCAACACCAAGCTGCTCGACATCCGCGTGGGCGTGGGCCGAACCGGCCGGGTCACCCCCTACGCCGTGGTCGCCCCCGTGACCGTCGCCGGGTCGGAGGTGGAGTTCGCGACCCTCCACAACCGCGAGGTGGTGCAGCGCAAGGGCGTCCTGATCGGGGACACGGTGGCGCTGCGCAAGGCAGGCGACGTCATCCCCGAGATCCTCGGGCCGGTGGCCGACCTGCGGGACGGCTCCGAGCGGGCCTTCGAGATGCCCACGCACTGCCCCGAGTGCGGCATGGAGCTCCGCTCCATGAAGGAGGGGGACATCGACCAGCGGTGCCCCAACGCCCGCTCCTGCCCCGCGCAGCTGCGTGAGCGGATCTACTACCTTGCGGGGCGCCGGGCGCTCGACATCGATCACTTCGGTTACGTGGCGGCGACCGCCCTGACCCAGCCGCTGGAACCCTCCGAACCCCCGCTCTCGGACGAGGGCGGCCTCTTCGACCTGCGCATCGAGCAGCTGCTGCCGATCCGCTCCCACGTCCTGGACCCGGACACCGGGCTGCCCAAGCGCGACCCGGAGACCGGCGAGCCGAAGACCGTCCACTTCTTCGCCAATCAGAAGGGCGAGGCGAAGAAGAACGCCGTCGCCATGCTGGAGGCGATCCAGGCGGCGAAGGAACGCCCGCTCGCCCGCATCCTGACAGGGCTCTCCGTCCGCCACGTCGGGCCGGTCGCCGCCGAGGCGCTGGCGCGGGAGTTCCGGTCGATCGACCGCATCGCGGCGGCGTCCGAGGAGGAGCTCGCCGCCACGGAGGGCGTCGGGCCCACCATCGCCGCCTCCCTCAAGGCGTGGTTCGCCGAGGAGTGGCACCGCGAGATCATCGATCGCTGGCGTGCCGCCGGCGTCCGCATGGCCGACGAGGCCGCAGAGGAGGAGGGCCCCCGGCCGCTCGCGGGCATGACCGTGGTCGTCACCGGCACCCTCGCCGAGTACACCCGCGACGGTGCCAAGGAGGCATTGCAGAACCTCGGCGCCAAGGTGTCGGGTTCGGTGTCGAAGAAGACCGCCTTCGTGGTCGTCGGTGAGAACCCCGGGTCCAAGTACGACAAGGCGGTGCAGCTCAAGGTGCCCGTGCTCGACGACGCCGGGTTCGACGTCCTGCTGGCGGACGGAGCCGAGGCGGCGCGGGCGGTCGCCACCAACCGGCCCCCGGAGGAGGCCGTCCCCGGGGAGGCCGCCCCGGGGGAGGCCGCCGATGCCCCGGCGCCCGAGGCCGCCGACGCCGCCGGGGCGCCGGTCGCGGCGGAGCCGCCGTCGCCCGCTGCCGACAAGGCCCCTGATGGCCCCGAGGCACCTGGTGCCGACGACGACTGACGCCCCGTCTGCCGCCCCCGCGTCGCGTGGGGGCGGCGGTCACCCCCTCCCGCCCGGCGGACCCACCCGCACCGTCGCAGGTGAACCCGGTCGCGGCCACTCGAACGGTCGGTGTGAAACCGCCCCTTGGTGGGGGATGCCATAGCGGAGAAGCCGTTCGCCGCGAACGGCAGCACACCGGTGGCGGTCCGGTGGGCGGGCACCACCCGGCCGGTGGTGGCACCCGGCCTCGCCGAACGCCGCGAAGGAGGCCCGCATGGAGTCGGCTCGCGTCGGGAGAACCGTCGGCCGCGTCCGCTCCGGCGCCTCGGCACCGGGGCGGGCGCCACGGGCCCTGGTCCAGGCGGGCGCCCTCGCCGCCCTGACCGCGGCACTCGCCCACACCCTCGTCCACGGGCAGCCGTGGCTGCCCCACGGCGCGGCGGCATGGGGCCTGCTCGCCCTCTCGGTCGCGCTCGCGGTGCCGTCCCTGTTGCCGGGCCACCGCACGGCACGCCCCACCGGCGCGGTGGCGCCCCTCGCCCTCGCCGGGCTGCTGCTCCACGGTCCTTTCGCCGCGCTCCTGCTGGCGCTGCCCCTCGTGCTGGCCCCGGCCGTCCGTCGGGGCCGCAGACGCCCGGCCCTGGTACGCGCCTCCTGTGAGATCGCAGCCCTGGCCGGCGCCGCCGCCGTCGTCACCCTTGCCGGGCTGCTGCCGCCCGGCGCAGGCCCGTGGACACCGGAGCAGTGGTGGCGCACCGTGCTGCCCGCGTTGGTCGTCGGCGGGGCCACGCACGTCCTCGCCCGAGGGTTCCTCACCACCCGCTGTCTTCCGCCGACCCGGAGCCCCGCGAGCCCGCCCCGCCCGGCGCAGGCCGCTGCCGCGCTGCTCGCCGCCGCCCCGCTGATCGTCGTCGTCGCCACCCACGCGCCGGTCCTCCTGCCGCTGTTCGCCCCCGCCCTGGGGGCGTTGGACGTGGCACTGCGGTCCGCGCGTGCCCGGGCGGCCGACCGCCTGCTGGACCCGCTGACGGGCCTGCCCAACCGCCGCTGGCTGATCCAGCGGACGCGGGACGCCCTCGCCCGGGCGGAGAGCGGCGGCGGCCGGTGCGCCCTCGTCCTCATCGACCTCGATCGTTTCCGGTCCGTCAACGACACCCTGGGGCACGGCACCGGCGACAGGCTGCTGCTGGAGATCGCCGAACGCGTCGAGCGGGCGGCGCCGCCCGGCGCGGAGACGGCACGACTGGGAGCGGACGAGTTCGGCGTGCTGCTCCCCGCCGTCGCCTCGGTGGGCGCGGCGCACCGTGCCGCCCGCGAGGTCGTCCGTGCCATCGAGGCCCCCGTCGAACTCGACGGTCTCACCGTGGTGGTGGAGGCGAGCGCCGGCGTCGCGGTCTATCCCGACCACGCGGCCGTCCGCACCGGGCGGGGCGCTGCGGTTCCGCCCACCGACCCGCGCCGCCGAGAGCCCGCCCACGCACCCGCCGAGTCCTCGCGGTCGCGGGACAGCGCGGACCGCGACGCTCCGCCCTCGCCGCCCGACAC
>NZ_JAAVJB010000088.1 GCF_012034385.1 Streptomyces spiramenti | reverse complement strand
CGCGCGGGCACCGGCGCCGTCCGCCCACCGGCCGGCCCCCTGCTGCCGAGAGGCCGTGCGCCTCGCCGGGCTGAGTGCCGGCGCGGCGGAGCGGGTCGCGTGCTTGCCGACCGGGTTCCGACCGCCGCCCATGGCGGCCACCAGGCGACCGGACGCGTCCGACAGTCCTCGGTCCTCCGTCCCCGGCCGCCGGGCACCGGTCGCGGGGTCGTCGGCCGCGTCGGCCGTCTGTCCCCGGCGTCGGTCACCAGTCGCGTGGCGCGACCAGCTCCTCCAGATCCGCCTCCTCGAAACCGTACGTCTGCGCCACGAACCAGAACTCCCCGGCTATCTCGTCCCGGGCGACGGTCTCGAACTCCGACCCGGCCGCGTAGAACTCCTCCTGGAGCTCGTTGAACTCCTCGGTCGCCGCGTGCGCCATCGGGTACAGCGCGGCGAGATCCGCAGGCCGCTCCGTCTCGATCCGCAGACAGAGCCGCAGCAGGATGTCCCTGCCCTTGTCCAGTAGCCGGTCCGGAAAATGGTCGTCCCGGTAGAGCAGCGCGAGGAACTCCCGTCCCGCCGCCTTCTCGTTGCTCACGACCGCCATGCCGCGCCCCCTCGTAGTCGGCCCGCACACCCGGACCTCTCCCACCGCAGTGTCGGCCACCCCACTGACAGCCCACCCCGCTGACAGCCCGCCCCGCCCGGCCCCGGGGGAGACCGTGCGACGACGCACGCCCCCGGTCTCCCGAGCTCCGGCGGTGCCGCGTGACCGTCGCGCCGTCGGGGCGTCCTAGGATCGGAACCATGCCGATGTCGAAGACCGCCCAGGCCGCACGCGCCGAGACCCCGCCGCCGCCCCTCCCGCTGGCCGTGCCCGTGGTCGACTCGCACACCCACCTGGACATGCAGGAGACGACCGTCGCCGAGGCCCTCGCGAAGGCCGAAGCGGTCGGCGTCACCCAGGTCGTCCAGATCGGTTGCGACGTCGAGCGCGCGCGCTGGGCCGTGGCCACCGCCGAGGAGCACCCGGCCGTCCACGCCGCGGTGGCGCTCCACCCCAACGAGGCGCCCCGCCTCGCCGCCGAGGGCGGGGACGCGGCGCTCGACGCCGCCCTCGCGGAGATCGCGGAACTCGCCGCCCACTCGAGCGTGGTCGCCATCGGTGAGACCGGCCTCGACCACTTCCGCACCGGCGACGACGGCCGCGCCGCCCAGGAGCGGTCCTTCCGCCGCCACATCGCGCTGGCCAAGGAACTCGACAAGGCCCTCGTCATCCACGACCGCGACGCCCACGAGGACGTCCTGCGGGTCCTGGAGGACGAGGGTGCCCCCGAACGCACCGTCTTCCACTGCTTCTCCGGCGACGCCGACTTCGCCCGCCGCTGCGCCGAAGCCGGCCACTACATGTCCTTCGCGGG
Organism: Streptomyces spiramenti; assembly: GCF_012034385.1. Taxonomy (GTDB): domain Bacteria; phylum Actinomycetota; class Actinomycetes; order Streptomycetales; family Streptomycetaceae; genus Streptomyces; species Streptomyces spiramenti. Next base: position 18,359 of record NZ_JAAVJB010000088.1, on the reverse strand, counting down.
GAACGTCACCTTCAAGAGCGCGCAGCCGCTGCGCGATGCCCTCGCCGTCGTCCCCGACCACCTGCTGCTGGTCGAGACCGACGCCCCGTTCCTCACCCCGGCGCCGTACCGCGGACGCCCCAACGCGCCCTACCTCATCCCCTACACGCTCCGCGTCATGGCCGAGGTCCGCGCCACCGACGAGACCACCCTCGCCACCCACATCGCCGCCAACACCGCCCGCGCCCTCCGCATCTGACCCCGGCAGGCACGGGAGCCGGACGCATCGCAGCACGGCCCGGTCCCATGTCTCGGCCATGGTGAGCAATCGCGCCTGCCAGCCAGAAGAGGCGCTCGGCCCACCTCCGCCTGCGGCACACCACGGGAACACCCCCGCATGCGCGGGGAGCAGCAGCGAGCAGACCCGCGCGAGCATCCTTGAGCAGGGAACACCCCCGCATGCGCGGGGAGCAGGCGGCCCCCACCATCCGGTGGGGGCCGCTGTCGGGAACACCCCCGCATGCGCGGGGAGCAGCCCAGGCCCTCGCCCTCACCGCGGTGAACCGGGGGAACACCCCCGCATGCGCGGGGAGCAGTCGACGACGACGGCTTCGACTCCGGCTCGCTGCGGGAACACCCCCGCATGCGCGGGGAGCAGCAGCGCAGCGGCGACCGCCTCGTCCGTCCGGCGGGAACACCCCCGCATGCGCGGGGAGCAGAGCTCCTCGTAAGTCCGCGGTGCGGGCAGCTCGGGAACACCCCCGCATGCGCGGGGAGCAGGGCTGCGCGGGCTTCCTCTGCCTCCCGGCGGCGGGGACACCCCCGCATGCGCGGGGAGCAGCCGATTGTCCGCCGAGTACGCCGAGCTCGGCGAGGGAACACCCCCGCATGCGCGGGGAGCAGGCCGTAACGATCGGCGTGGAGGAGTCCTGCGGGGGAACACCCCCGCATGCGCGGGGAGCAGGACCCGGTGAAGGCGACCTGGGCCGCGTTCGAGGGAACACCCCCGCATGCGCGGGGAGCAGCCGGGACCGTGATCGTGTCGTTCTTCGTGTGCGGGAACACCCCCGCATGCGCGGGGAGCAGGACCGCTGCCGGTGCAGCAGCATCACATTCGTGGGAACACCCCCGCATGCGCGGGGAGCAGACGTCGAGTCCGCGTGTCCGGATGACCGCGACGGGAACACCCCCGCATGCGCGGGGAGCAGCCTCCCTCGCCGCCCAGATGGTGCCGCTCGCCGGGAACACCCCCGCATGCGCGGGGAGCAGGACCGTTGACGGTGCAGGAGGAGGACGTTGGTGGGAACACCCCCGCATGCGCGGGGAGCAGCGGGGTCAGGCGGCCGGGGCGGGGGCGGCTGCGGGAACACCCCCGCATGCGCGGGGAGCAGGCAGCGAGGGTGCGGGCGGCGGCGCAGCCGATGGGAACACCCCCGCATGCGCGGGGAGCAGCGGCGCCACAGAAGAGGTACTCGGTGGTGGTCTGGGAACACCCCCGCATGCGCGGGGAGCAGTACAGCCCGCCGTCCGGCCGCACCGACACCAGGGGAACACCCCCGCATGCGCGGGGAGCAGACGGCTGCCGAGGAGGGCCCCGAAGCCCCCCTGGGAACACCCCCGCATGCGCGGGGAGCAGCCCGGCCGGGTCCAGGGCCCGGCCGCGGGCGAGGGAACACCCCCGCATGCGCGGGGAGCAGGATGTAGCCCCCCGGGCCACCTACCCGGGGGCGGGAACACCCCCGCATGCGCGGGGAGCAGGATCGGGCGCGGTGCTGCACACTGACATGCCCGGGAACACCCCCGCATGCGCGGGGAGCAGCGCGTGTCCTGGCACTCCCGCAGGTGCGTGTAGGGAACACCCCCGCATGCGCGGGGAGCAGGAAACCGCGCGCCGCGCGCTGCAATGGCTCGCGGAAGCGGGGCACGGGAACACCCCCGCATGCGCGGGGAGCAGTTGTCGCGGACGCCGACGAAGGCTTCGACCTCAGGAACACCCCCGCATGCGCGGGGAGCAGCAGTCGTGGAACTCCTGCCACAACTTCCAGTCGGGGAACACCCCCGCATGCGCGGGGAGCAGTTCACGGCCCCGCCGCGGCTGTACGCCATGGCGGGAACACCCCCGCATGCGCGGGGAGCAGCACTGGAACTCGGACCACCCCTACTGCCGCGAGGGAACACCCCCGCATGCGCGGGGAGCAGAGGAATCCGAGCGCCTCCCCTTCTTGCCGAAGGGAACACCCCCGCATGCGCGGGGAGCAGGCACGACGGCGCGGTGGCCGAACAGGCGCGCTGGGAACACCCCCGCATGCGCGGGGAGCAGGTTTTCCCGCTCCGAACGCTCCCTTCCCACACGGGAACACCCCCGCATGCGCGGGGAGCAGACCGTCACCATGCCCGGTAGCGCCATGGTGACGGGAACACCCCCGCATGCGCGGGGAGCAGGGCTCATGAGCTGGTGGTCTCCTTGATCAGGCGGGAACACCCCCGCATGCGCGGGGAGCAGATGGCGACGAGGTCATCCGGCTGGCCGGCCTCGGGAACACCCCCGCATGCGCGGGGAGCAGTGCAGGTCAGAATTGGGTCCCCATGGGTCCGTGGGAACACCCCCGCATGCGCGGGGAGCAGAGTGCGCGACCTGGTGGTTCATCCGCCGAGGGAGTGGATTTTACTTACTTTGCCAAACTCCGGCATTCCGAACCAAGGCCAATCTTTCGATTTCCGTTCACGGTCATCCGTTGTCATCCGTTGTCGTCCGTGTGGTCGACGTGGCAACGGTAGTGGATGACGCGCAGGTTTCAGGTTCGGGCTCGCCTGTGGTGGCCCGCCCGCCCGGCGCGAGGGCTGATATCACGCGGTGATGCAGCAGCGCTCGACTTTCTCCGAAGTGCCGAGAATTTCTCCGGTGGCTCCGTCTCATGCCGCACACTGTGCAGCACCCCCACATCGGCACCATTTCTTCGGGGGAGTCATGTCTGCATTCGGGGATGCGTTCGGCGGCGGGGAAGGTCGCTGGACGGCTTTGGGGACACTGTCGGACGCGGCACGCGCCGCCTGGGGCAAGACGGATCAGGCGGGCACGCTGAACGGCGCGTGGTTGCCCCTGTGGCGGCACATGGCCGACAGCGGCGCCGTCGCCGGCCGGTTGTGGGACGAGTGGCTGCCCGACTCGATCCGGGCACGCATCGCGGCGGCGCTCCCGGGCGGTGAGACCGACGGGCGGCGGCTGGTCGTGTGGTCCGCGGCGAGCCACGACATCGGGAAGGCCACGCCTGCGTTCGCCTGCCAGGTCGAGGATCGGGCGTCGGACATGCGCGATGTCGGCCTTCGGATGCTCACCGCCAAGGAGTACGGCGACGACCGGAAGCTGGCTCCGCACGGGTTGGCCGGGCAGCTCGTCATGGAGCAGTGGCTCACAGCACGCCATGGGGTGGCCGCCCGCAGCACGTTGCAGTTCGGCGTGATCGCCGGCGGTCACCACGGCACACCCCCGACGCACGCAGCGTACGAGGCGTTGGAGCAGCGACCGCACCTGCTGCACCACCGGGGTGAGGCACGGGCGGTCTGGCAGGGCGTGCAGCGGGAGTTGCTGGAGGGATGCGCAGAACTGGCGGGCGTGACGGACCGGTTGCCGCACTGGGGGAGGGTGCGGCTTCCGCAACCCGCGCAGGTGCTGGTGACGGCCGTGGTGATCGTCTCCGACTGGATCGCCAGCTCGCCGGAGCTGTTTCCCTACGACTCGGCCTCGTGGCAGCCGGCGGGGGAGGTCGGTGAGGCGCGCCGACTGGAGGCGGCCTGGCGTGGGCTGGACCTTCCGGCGCCCTGGCGGGCGCCGGAGGCGGACGGTTCGGCTGCGGATCTCTTCGCGGCCAGGTTCAGCTTCCCGACGGCTCCGGGAGGCCCGGTGGTTCGTCCGGTGCAGGTGGAGTCGGTCCGGATCGCGCGGGAGATGGAGCCGGCCGGTCTGCTGGTGATCGAGGCACCGATGGGCGAGGGCAAGACCGAGGCAGCTCTCGCCGCGGCCGAGATCCTGGCCTCGCGCTCCGGCGCGGGGGGCTGTCTGGTGGCGTTGCCGACACGGGCAACCGGCGACGCCATGTTCCCCCGGTTGTTGGAGTGGTTGGATCGCCTGCCGCTCGACGGTCCGCAGTCGGTGGTGCTGGCCCACGGGAAGGCTGCCTTCAACGACACCTGGGCGGGCATGCTCCGGCAGAGTTCCGGCACGGTCGCCGCCGTGGAGATGGAGGCGTGCGACGACATCGACGCGCGCGGCCACGGGCGGGATCAGGCCCGCCGCCGACCGGCGGGCCTGCACGCGCATCAGTGGCTCCGTGGCAAGAAGAAGTCGCTGCTGGCGTCGTTCGCTGTCGGCACGGTCGACCAGGTGCTGTTCGCCGGCCTCAAGAGCCGGCACCTCGCGCTGCGGCATCTCGCCGTGGCGGGGAAGGTCGTCGTGATCGACGAGGTCCACGCCTACGACGCCTACATGAGCCGCTACCTCGACCGGGCGTTGGCATGGCTGGCGGCGTACCGCGTGCCGGTGGTGCTGCTGTCGGCAACGCTGCCCGCCGGGCGTCGCGCGGCGCTCACCGCCGCCTACGCGGGCGGCGGCGCCGCCGTCACCCCGCACGGCGCAGGCGCGCCCAACGGGAGCGGGGACGAGGAGACGGCGTACCCGCTGATCACGGCGGCGTGGCCCGGCGGCGGCCGGTTGACCGCGCGGCCCGCTGCGGCGGCCGGGCGGGAGACCGCCGTCGCGGTCGAGCGGTTGGTCGACGACATCGACCTGCTCGGCGACACCCTCGCGGACGCCCTGGTCGACGGCGGGTGCGCCCTCGTGGTCCGCAACACCGTGGACCGGGTGTTGGAGGCGGCCGACGCGCTGCGGGCGCGCTTCGGCGACGAGAACGTCACCGTGGCGCACTCCCGGTTCGTCGCCTCCGACCGCGCGGCCCGCGACACGGGGTTGCGCGAGCGGTTCGGCCGTGACGGTGCGACCCGGCCGGGGCTGCACATCGTCGTCGCCAGTCAAGTCGTCGAGCAGTCGCTGGACGTCGACTTCGACCTGCTGGTCACCGACATCGCCCCCGTCGACCTGGTCCTGCAGCGGATCGGGCGGCTCCACCGCCATCCACGCTCCCGGCCGCCACGGCTGCGGGCGGCGCGATGCCTGATCACCGGCGTCGACTGGGATGCACTGCCGCCGCAGGCCGCCCCGGGCTCCCGCGCCGTCTACGGCGACCACGCCTTGCTGCGGTCGCTCGCGGTTCTGCTGCCGCACCTGGACGGCGAGCCGCTGGCGCTGCCGGACGCCATCAGCCCGCTGGTGCAGGCCGCGTACGGCGACGACGCCGTCGGGCCCGGGGCCTGGCAGGAGGCGCTGGCCACCGCCCGGGAGCGCCACCGCCGGGAACTGGCGAGGTCGGAGGAGCGAGCCGGCGCGTACCTGCTGGGGCCGGTCAAGTCCGACGGCCGTCCGTTGCTCGGGTGGCTGGCCGCGGGCGTCGGGGACGCCGACGACTCGCCGACCGGCCGGGCGCAGGTCCGGGACAGCGGCGAGAACCTCGAAGTGCTGGTGGTGCAGCGCCTCGCCGACGGGAGTCTGCGCACGCTTCCCTGGCTGCGGCGCGGTGACGGCGGGCTGTCGCTGCCGATGGACTTCCCGCCGCCCGTGAAGGCGGCCAAAGCGGTGGCGGGCAGTGCGCTGACGCTTCCGGGCGTGCTGTGCCACCCGGGGGCCATCGACCGGACGATCCAGGAGCTGGAGCAGGAGGCCTTCCCCGGGTGGCAGGTCAAGGAGTGCCCGTGGCTGGCGGGCGAGTTGGTCCTCGTGCTCGACGAGGATTGTCAGACCCGTCTGACAGGCTTTCAGCTGAAGTACGACGAGAAGGACGGGTTGCGGGTGGCCCGTCCTGATGGTTCCGAGGACGACGGAGAAAACACCGATGCGTACTAGTTCACGCGGTTGGCTCGCCGCGGCTCCGGGCGGTGCCCTGCGGGCGCTCGGCGGTCAGCTGTGACGGCCACGACGGGCGGGTCCGCCGCCCCGTTCGACCTCACGACCGAGCCCTGGCTTCCCGTCCTGCGCACCGACGGCACGTTCGCGACGGTGTCCCTCACCGGCGTGTTCCGGGAGGCGGCCACCATCCGGCGGCTCGTCGGTGACCTCCCCACCCAGGACATGGCGCTGCTGCGGCTGCTGCTCGCCGCGCTCCACGACGCGCTCGACGGGCCGGGCAGCATCGACGACTGGTTCGAGCTCTGGCACGCCGAGGACCCGTTCGCCCCGGTGCTGCCGTACCTCGAAGCGCACCGGCACCGCTTCGACCTCTTCCATCCCGAGCAGCCGTTCTTCCAGGTAGCCGGGTTGCGTACCGGGTCCGACGAGGCCTCGGCGCTCAACCGGATCGTGGCGGACGTCCCCAACGGCGAGGCGTTCTTCTCGATGCGGAAGCCCGGCGCGAGCACCCTGACGCCCGCCGAGGCCGCCCGCTGGCTGGTGCACGCCCATGCCTTCGACACCTCCGGCATCAAGTCGGGCATGGTGGGCGACCCCCGTGCCAAGGGCGGGAAGGTCTACCCGCTGGGGGTGGGCTCGGCGGGCGAGCTGGGCGGCGTCCACGCCGAGGGGGAGTCGTTGCGCGAGACGCTGCTGCTGAACCTCGTGCCGCGGGAGGAGCTGGGGTTCGAGCCGTCGGCCCTCGACTCCACGCCCGATGCCCCCGCGTGGCGCCTGCCGCCGAACGGTCCTGGCGGGGCGGCCAAGGGCGGGGGCGACCGCTTCCCGCGTGGGCTGCGCGACCTCTACACCTGGCAGACGCGACGGGTGCGGCTGGTCGCCGAGGAGAGCCGGGTCACCGGCGTCGTCCTCGGCTACGGGGACCCACTGAAGGCCGCCGCGCCGTGGAAGCTGGAGCCGATGACGGGGTGGCGGCGCAGCCCCACCCAGGAGAAGAAGCAGAAGCTCCCGCTGGTGTACATGCCGCGGCACCACGACCCGGCCCGCGCGGCGTGGCGGGGGCTGGAAGCCCTGCTGCCCTCGACGGCCGTCCCTTCAGGCCGGCGTCAGGAGAGCGACGGCGCCGACCACCTGCCCTCGGGTGTCGTGCGGTGGTTGCGACTGCTCGCCGTGGAGGCGAAGTTCGAGCCCGCACGCGGCATGCTGCGGCTGCGGACCGTCGGCGCGGTCTACGGGACGCAGCAGTCCGTCATCGACGAGATGGTGGACGACTCCGTCCTCCTGCCGATCCTGCTGCTGGACTGTGTACCCACCGAGGACCGGCCGGAGCCGCCGGGCCGTGAGCACGCGATGACCGCCCTGGCGGCGGTCAAGGACGCCGACCAGGCCGTGCGGGCGCTGGGCAACCTCGCGGGCAATCTCGCCCGCGCGGTCGGCTCGTCCCCGGACGGTCCGACGGCCACGGCCCGCGATCTCGGCTACGGCGCGCTGGACGGCCCGTTCCGCGCCTGGCTGGCCGGGCTCGGTGACGTCGAGGACCCGGAGGAGCAGGCCCGTCCGGCCTGGCAGGCCATCGCCCGGCAGCAGATGCTCCGCCTCGGGCGCCCCCTCCTCAACACGGCGGGCGCGACCGCGTCCGAGGGCCGCTGGGCGGACGTACCCGGGTCCGGCAAGCGGTTCGTGAACGACGCACAGGCAGAGCTGTGGTTCCTCCGGGCGCTCCGCAACCACCTGCCGCGCGCGGTGCCACCACGTGCGGACGACCCACCGCCGGGCTCGGCCTCGCCGCGACTCCCGGCGCCGTCCACCTCCCCCGAGCAGGCGGGTCCGCACGACCCGGCCGGTTCTTCCCTCTCCGCCGCCGACCAGGAGGCCGCACCGTGACGACAACCCCCGAGGCCTCCACCGCGAAGTCGGGGTCGTTGCCCGCCCCGCCGCAGCAGCAGCGCCGCCCCGGCGAGCGGGTCCGTGACGCCGTCCGCACCCGGATCAGCCCGCTCCAGTCGCAGTACCTCGCCGACGTCCCGTCCGCCGTCGCGGCCCTCGCCCAACTCCGGCGCGGTGTCGGACGGCCGGCGTACGACTCCCCGGTCGAGTGGGGGATCGTCGGCTTGGAGGCGCTTGCCGAGGACCGGCAGCGGGACGGTGAAGAGGGCCACTTCGTCGGCGGCCCCCGGCACGTCGCCCGCGAGGACGAGGCGATGCACCTGGCGGTGACGCTCTACGCGCTCCACCAGCAGTCGGAGCGCAAGAAGCGGATGTACGTCCAGGGCATCCCGTTCGGGGCCGCCGTCCGGAGGCTCGCCACACTGCCGCCGGGCGTCAAGGTGGGCAGCGCGGAGGCGGTTCCGGAACCGCGGGGCGAACAGCCCAAGAACGAGCCCACCGAAGCGGGCGATGCCGAGGCGAGCGATACCGCGCCGCGAAGGGAACAGGAGATCAGCGAGACCGTCCGGAAGAGATTCCTCCGGGTCGGTACCGCCACTGCCCTCGAACCGCTGACCGTCAGGCTGCGCGAGATCGTGCTGCTGCTGCGGGCCCGTGACGTTCCCTTCGACCACGGGCTGCTGGCCGAGCAGCTGACCAGCTGGCTGGACCCGTCCCAGCGGGACCTCGTGCGGCGCCAGTGGGGGCGCGAGTTCACCCACCACACCGGCCGCCGGGGCGGCCGGCCCGGCGCCGTACCGGCCCCTCGTGACATCGGCGGCGCTGCGGCCGAACCCGCCTGACCCACCGCTCCACCCCGAGACCTCCAACCCTCCGTGGCCCGCCGGCCACGGCGGGCCTTCCTGCGACTCATCACCACGATCGGACGCCCACATGAACCGCGCCATCCTGGACATCCACGTTCTGCAGAACGTGCCCCCGAGCAACATCAACCGTGACGACACCGGCACCCCGAAGACCGCCACCTACGGCGGCGTACGACGGGCCCGCGTCTCCAGCCAGGCGTGGAAGCGGGCCACCCGCAAGGCCTTCGAGAAGCTGCTGCCCACGAGCGAGCTGGGGCAGCGCACCAAGAAGATCGTCGACGCCGTCGCGGACCGCATCGTCGAGCTCGACGGCTCGGTCCCCCAGGAGGCCGCCGTCGAGCTGGCCGCCGAGGTGATCAAGACCGCGGGGATCAAGGTCGAGGTGCCCGGGCGCAAGAAGAAGAAGGACGAGGAGGCGAAGCAGGAGTCGCCGGAGTCCGGCTACCTGATGTTCCTCGGCCACCGCCAGGTGGACGCCCTCGCCGCCATCGCCCTCAAGGGCGCTGAGGGCGGCGATGTCGAGGCGCTGAAGACCTACCTGAAGGACAAGGCGCACAAGGCCGCCGCCCAGCGGGCCGTGAACAGCCGTCACTCCGTCGACATCGCGCTGTTCGGCCGGATGGTCGCGGACTCCGCCGACCTCAACGTGGACGCCGCCACCCAGGTCGCGCACGCCATCGCCACCCACGCCACCGAGATCGAGTCGGACTACTACACCGCGGTCGACGACCGGAACCGGGAGGACGAGAGCGGCGCCGGGATGATCGGCACCATCGACTTCAACTCCGCCACCCTCTACCGCTACGCCGCCGTCAACGTCGGCGAACTCCACCGCACCCTCGGCGCCGGCGTGGACCTCGGCGAGACGCCCAGTACGCCCGCGCAGCGAGCGGTCCGGGTCTTCCTCGATGCGTTCGTGAACTCGATCCCCTCCGGCAAGTCCAACACCTTCGCCAACCTGACGCTCCCCACGGCCGTCGTCGTCAAGCTCCGCGACAGCCGGCCTGTCAACTTCGTGACCGCCTTCGAGGAGCCGGTCACGCTGAACGAGGACGGGACCGGCGGGTACCTCCGCCGCAGCTGCGAGAAGCTGGCCGCGCACATCCCCGAGGTGGAGGAGGCCTACGGCGTCTCCGACACCGACCGCACCTGGGTGTTCTGCGTAGGTGAGAGCGCCCGCTCCCTCCAGGACCTCGGTGAGCGCGTCAACCTCGCCGAGCTGCTCGACCAGGTCGAGGCAGCCGTCGCGGCACGACTGGCGCCGGGCGCATGACCGTCCTGCTGATGCGGCTGGCCGGGCCCCTCCAGTCCTGGGGGGCCTCGGCCCGCTTCGCCCGCCGGGGAACCGAGAACGCCCCGACGAAGAGCGGCGTCCTGGGCATGCTCGCCGCCGCCCAGGGGCGCGGCCGATCCGCGCCCATCGACGATCTGGCGGCACTGCGCTTCGGGGTCCGCATCGACCAGCCCGGCGACCGGCTGCGCGACTACCAGACGGCGAAGCACCAGGTCTCGCAGAAGTCGATGCCGGTCTCGGAGCGCTTCTACCTGGCCGACGCCGTCTTCGTCGCCGCCGTGGAGGGTGACGCAGAGCTGCTGGCCGAGCTGCACCGGGCGTTGCTCGCTCCCGTCTTCCTGCCGTTCCTCGGGCGGCGCTCCTGCCCGCCGGCCCGCCCCGTCGACATGGGGCCACCGCGCACCGGCGAGCTGGAAGGGGTGCTTGCCGGAGCGGAATGGCAGGCGTCCTCCTGGTACCGCCGCCGGGAGGAGCGACGTCGGCCCTACGGGGAGGCGCCGCCGGAGCCCCGGCTGGAGCTGCTGATCGAGACGGTCGGGGCCGAGCAGCCGGACCGCGCCGTCCGCGACCTGCCCGAGAGCTGGGACGACAGCCACCGCCGGTACGCGCTGCGCGGTGTCCGCTCCCGGCAGGTCGCCCGGCACGGTGTACCCGATCACGACCCGACCGCCCTGCTGACCGCCGTGGACGCGGCCGACGGCACTGCCGCACCGGACGCGGCCGACCCCTGGCCGAGGTGACCATGTACCTGACCCGTTTCCGCATCAACACCGCCCGCGCGGACGCGCGGCGGCTTCTCGCCAGCCCCCACCGCGTGCACGGTGCCGTCAACGCGTCGTTCCCCGAGGAGCCGTCGCGTGACGGCGGCGGTCCCCGGGTGCTGTGGCGGGTGGACCGCGAGGCCAACCATCGCGCCACCCTCTTCGTCGTCAGCCCCGGCCGGCCCGACCTCACCCACCTGGTGGAGCAGGCAGGCTGGCCGCACGCCGACGGGCCGCACTGGCAGAGCTACGGCTACGCCGACTTCCTCGACGGCCTGAAAACGGACGACCGGTGGGCGTTCCGCCTCACCGCCAACCCGGTCCACGCCGCCCGCTGCAAGGACGGCGAGCCGACCAAGCGGACCGCGCACCGTACCCCCGCGCACCAGATGGGCTGGCTGCTGAAGCGGCAGGAGGCGTTGGGCTTCGCCGTGGTGGAGAAGCCGCTCGAGCGTCGCATGCTGAAAAGCGGCGACGAACTGGAGCTCCTGGTCCGCGACCACTCGCCGCAGAGCTTCGGACGCGGCGCCGGTACCGACGAGAAGAACTCCGTGCGCTTCACCCGGGTGACGTTCGAGGGGCGGCTCCGCGTCACCGACCCGGCTGCGCTGCGCAAGGCGCTGACGCAGGGCATCGGCAAGGAGAAGGCATACGGCTGCGGCCTCCTGACGCTCGCCCCGGTGGTGGGGGCGGAATGACCACCGTCAGCCGCCGCGGGGCGTCCTCCCCGCACGAACTCGGCCGAATCGGGGACCGGTTGTCTTTCGTCTACCTGGAACGCTGCGTCGTCAACCGCGAGGACAACGCCCTCACCGCCAAGGACCCCGACGGAGTCCGGTACATCCCCTCCGCCACGATCGGCGCGCTGCTGCTCGGGCCGGGCACGACCATCACGCACCAGGCGATGGCGGTCCTGGGGGACAGCGGTGCCGCGGTCGTCTGGCTGGGGGAGCACGGCGTCCGCTTCTACGCCGGCGGGCGGGCGCTCTCGCGCTCCTCCGGCCTGGCCGAGGCCCAGGCCAACGCCTGGGCCAACCAGCGCCTCCGGCTGGAGGTCGCCCGGGACATGTACAAGCTGCGGTTTCCCGACGAGGACCCGTCGGGCAAGACCAGACAGCAACTGCTCAGCGCCGAGGGCAAGCGCGTCAAGGACTGCTACCGGCGGGAGTCCACGCGCACGGGAGTGCCGTGGGTGCGGCGCCAGTACAACCGTGAGGACTTCGACGCCGCCGACGCTCCCAACCAGGGCATCACTGCGGCAGCCCAGTGCATGTACGGCGTCGCACACGCGGTGGTGGCCGCCCTCGGGTGCTCCCCGGCGCTGGGCTTCGTGCACTCCGGCCACGAGCGCTCCTTCGTCTACGACATCGCCGACCTGTACAAGACGGAGATCGGCATCCCGGCGGCGTTCGACGCGGCGGCGGAGGGCGACCACGACATGGGCTCCCGCACCCGCCGCGCGGTGCGGGACCGCATCCGCGAGACGGGGTTGCTGGAACGCTGCGTACGCGACATCGGACAGCTGCTGCGCCACGCCGCCGCCGCGGACGAGGCACGCCGCGGCCAGGACCGGGTGACGCTCCAGTCGGACGGCGGCGCCGAGGTCGAGGCCGGCCGCAACCACGACGGGGACGAGCCGATCTGGTGACCGTCATCGTCCTGACCAACTGCCCGCCCGGCCTGCGGGGGTTCCTGACCCGATGGCTGCTGGAGGTCTCGCCGGGAGTCTTCCTCGGCTCGACCAGTGCCCGTATCCGCGACCTGCTCTGGGACGAGGTGCAGACCTACCGCGACAAGGGGCGGGCGCTGCTCGCCTACCAGACCGACACCGAGCAGGGCTTCACCTTCCGCACCCACGAGCACGCCTGGGAGCCGGTGGACCACGAAGGACTCACCCTGATCCACCGCCCCACCCGCAAGCGGACGACGGGCCTGCCGAAGCAGGGCTGGAGCAACGCCGCCAAACGCCGCCGCTTCGGCAACTGATCCCGGCCGCATCCCGCCGCCCTACTGCCCCGTGCTCCGGCTGCCCGCCGGGGCACGGGGTGCGGTGCTGCGGCTCAACTGCGGTCGCATACAGCGGTGTTGTCGGGTGTACCCTGATCGTCCTTTCGTTGAAAGGGTGGTCGCCGACCGGGGGCGCTTCCCCCTCTCGCCCTGCGGGAAGGGTGGGTCCTGGACCCACCCCGGTCGGCATTTCTCTTCTGCCTGCGGCGGCAATGGCGGTCTACGACTCGGGCCACCGCATCGGTGCGGACGGCGTGGGCCGACCTGCCACACATCCGCTGAGATCCTGCCGCAGCCACGTAAGGGCTTCCCTAACTCCTGAGCAGTTGTCTTGTAAACAGCAGGTCGCTGGATAGTTGTCGCCCGGCCGGCGGGCAAGCGGCGCTGGAGACTGCGTGCTCGGCCTCCCCGAACGTCCTGAGCACCGAGGCAGCAGCCCGGCTCCGGAGATCGAGGAGAACACCCCACGTGCGTGGGCAGCAGGAACCCACGGCCGACGGATTATGAGTCCGTCGCTGGAACGGTTCGCGTACGCGTGGCGAGCAGTGCGACACCGGCTTTAGGAGAGCCGTGCTCAAAGGAACACCCCCACGTGCGTGGGGAGCAGGTCATCGGCCACAAGCCGGTCGACCTCCAGCGGGGAACACCCCCACGTGCGTGGGGAGCAGAGCCGGATCCAGAACGAGTAGTACCCGGTGGTGGGAACACCCCCACGTGCGTGGGGAGCAGGAAGAGAGGAGGGAGGAGCCGGCCATGCTGACGGGAACACCCCCACGTGCGTGGGGAGCAGGCTGGCGAGCGGGGTGACGTTCCACATCCACTCGGGAACACCCCCACGTGCGTGGGGAGCAGGGTCCGCCGGCGGCGACGCCGAGGTCTGCACCGGGAACACCCCCACGTGCGTGGGGAGCAGAGGTGTTCGACCTCGGCCTGGCCGGGGTCGGTGGGAACACCCCCACGTGCGTGGGGAGCAGCAGGGCGAACGCGGCGACGGGCAGGGCTCACTGGGAACACCCCCACGTGCGTGGGGAGCAGCCGCGGACGCCGCCGTCGGCGCGTACGTCGTTGGGAACACCCCCACGTGCGTGGGGAGCAGCCTGGTAGTTGGCGTCCGTGACGAACAGCTTCGGGAACACCCCCACGTGCGTGGGGAGCAGCGGTCGGCCTCGGTCTGCTGGACGTACCGGCGGGGAACACCCCCACGTGCGTGGGGAGCAGCTCTCCCAGGAGCGGGGCGTGCGCGGGTTGACGGGAACACCCCCACGTGCGTGGGGAGCAGATCCCCGCCTGGAAGCTTGCGATCGCGAGTCGGGGAACACCCCCACGTGCGTGGGGAGCAGCGACCGCCACCTGACAACACAGCCGCCCCCGGCAGGAACACCCCCACGTGCGTGGGGAGCAGGGGCAGTGGTCCGGCCACTCGCTGCGCCGCGGGGGAACACCCCCACGTGCGTGGGGAGCAGGCGGCGCCCAGTAGCCATCAAGCGATGGACTGGGGAACACCCCCACGTGCGTGGGGAGCAGCTGGCGGTCGCTGCATCCGCCGTGGGCGCCTTGGGAACACCCCCACGTGCGTGGGGAGCAGTCACCACCCACCCCAGAGCGCCATCTCACGGTCGGGAACACCCCCACGTGCGTGGGGAGCAGCACGTGCGCGCTGTCGCCGCCGGGCTTACCCCGGGAACACCCCCACGTGCGTGGGGAGCAGCCCAGCATCGCCGGGTCGCCCGCGGCGCGGGAGGGAACACCCCCACGTGCGTGGGGAGCAGACCCTCGCCGGGGTCCTCCTCGCGAGCGTGCCGGGAACACCCCCACGTGCGTGGGGAGCAGCGGCAGGCGCGGCACGCGGGCCAGCCCGGCTGGGGAACACCCCCACGTGCGTGGGGAGCAGGCGGTAAGCGCCTCTTCGGACCGGGGTCGGATGGGAACACCCCCACGTGCGTGGGGAGCAGGCCGAGCTGGTGACGACGTCGATGCGGCCGTCGGGAACACCCCCACGTGCGTGGGGAGCAGCGCGTCCAGGTCCGCCCCCGGCTGGCGCCCGAGGGAACACCCCCACGTGCGTGGGGAGCAGCGCATCGTGGTGAAGGTCGACGCGATCGACGAGGGAACACCCCCACGTGCGTGGGGAGCAGTGGGACGGGGCGGATTCCCTCACTGGGCGGCAGGGAACACCCCCACGTGCGTGGGGAGCAGCGTCAGCCGAAGCTGAGGTCGGTGTCGTCGGGGGGAACACCCCCACGTGCGTGGGGAGCAGGACCTGCATAACGCAGGTCCAGGTCATCCGAGGGGAACACCCCCACGTGCGTGGGGAGCAGGCATTACGCAGATCCTAAATTGGGCGCGCGACGGGAACACCCCCACGTGCGTGGGGAGCAGGCGCTCCGCCGCGTCGGAGCGACCTACCAGGTGGGAACACCCCCACGTGCGTGGGGAGCAGTTGCGTACCCTTCGGTCTGGAGTCGGTAGCCCGGGAACACCCCCACGTGCGTGGGGAGCAGTCGATCCATCCGGGAGGCTCGCGGCCTGAGTCTCCGTCAGGGAACACCCCCACGTGCGTGGGGAGCAGCTGCCCCGGCGACCTGCCCATCCAGCGCGCCGGGGAACACCCCCACGTGCGTGGGGAGCAGCGGCTCGGGGGCCGGGGCGGCGCTCACGCGGCGGGAACACCCCCACGTGCGTGGGGAGCAGGTCGGTGGAATCGCCATGGCGAATTCCGTCCTGGGAACACCCCCACGTGCGTGGGGAGCAGACGGGATCGTACAAGGCCGGAAACCGCATCATAGGAACACCCCCACGTGCGTGGGGAGCAGCCTTGCCGAGCCCGGGGACCTCGACCTGACCCGGGAACACCCCCACGTGCGTGGGGAGCAGCTCACGCAGCTCTCTCTACCCCTGCGTGCCCCGGGAACACCCCCACGTGCGTGGGGAGCAGCTCCGCGGCGTGCCGGGAATGATTTACAACGCGGGAACACCCCCACGTGCGTGGGGAGCAGGCCGTAGGAGCTGGCTCGCTCGCTGAGCGCCCAGGGAACACCCCCACGTGCGTGGGGAGCAGTTCTACCGCCTGACCCGCGGCCAGCTGCCGCTGGGAACACCCCCACGTGCGTGGGGAGCAGTAGAGGACGCAGGCACCGCCGAAGCGCTCCTCGGGAACACCCCCACGTGCGTGGGGAGCAGCGAACAGGCGCATCAACCGGACCGGGTCGGCAGGGAACACCCCCACGTGCGTGGGGAGCAGAGTGCGCGACCTGCGGGTTTAGGTGGCGGGGAGGTGGATTTTACTTACTTTGCCAAACTCCGGCATTTCGGTCACCGTGTGTCCCGTCGCGCGCCGGGGCCCAGGGCGCTGGTGGTCAGGCCGGCTATGAAGGCCGTCCAGGTGGCGTTGGGGATGGCGAGTGCCGCGCCGGTCGGGTTCTTGGAGTCCCGGACCGGGAGGTGGGTGGGGATGCCGTCCGCCACCTCGACGCAGGAGCCGTTATCCCCGCCGCTGTAGCTCGACTTCCGCCAACGAGTGCTGCTGAGACTGAAGGGTGCGGACATGGGATCTGTACTCCTCCATGACGGTTTCGAGAAGCCGCAGGGATGCATCCGGGTGGAGGGCTGCCGCCCTCGCTGAATCGTACGCGTCGCGGCAGAGTTGGACCTCGTCCAGGCAGTCGGCATCCATCACGGTTCCGGAGTGCAGCCCCTCGACGTATGCCAGGTCCGGTGCATCCGCGAACTTCATGAGGCACACCATCGATCCCATGGCCGCGTGCACTCCGTGGGCCAGCGGCACCACTTGAAGGCGAATGCGTTCGGACCGGATCAGCCCGATGATGTGCGCGAGCTGGTCTGCCATGACTGCGGCGCCGCCCATGGGGATGCGGATCACGGCTTCGCTGAGGATGAAGCCGAGTTCGGGCAGATCCCGCTTGAGCATGTCCGCTCGCTTGAGCCTGTTCGCCACACGTTCTTTGAGTAGCTCCTCCGGCCAGTACATCCGGGCCGCCACGAAGACGGCTCGCGCGTAGTCGGCGGTCTGGAGCAATCCAGGAACGTAGACCGGCGCGTACTCCTCGATTCGGGTGGCGGACTGTTCCGCGAGGGCGGCGCGTTCGAAGTGGCGGGCGAAGGGCGTCTCGCGGAGGAAGCGTTCGAAGGTCCCGCCGGTGTCGAGCGTCTTGTCCAGCTGCTGCGCGTCGCGGTAGGAGGGCTTGCGGCGTCCGGCCTCCCAGTGGGCCACCAGTGAGTGGTGGACGAGCAGGAGCCCCGCCAGGTCCTTCTGGGTGAGTCCCGCGCCGTCCCTGCGTGCGCGCAACTCGGCGGCGTACGGCTCTCGTTCTCCCATGCTGCTTTCCCCTCCCGTTTGACGCGTCCGATGTAGATCGCGGACGGCTTCCAGGCTAGGCGCGCCGAACGCAGGCTGTGAGTGATCAGGCACAGCAGGCGATCGGATGACGGGTGTGCGGCCCGTTCGACGCCGCAAGAACGAGGAGCTGCTCGTGGGACTCATCGCCCGCCCCACCTGGTGCGACGTGCCGTCGTGGCCGTCGACCGTCGGTGCGCGTCCGGATGGTTGTGTTCCGGTTGGCGTGCGCCGTCCGTGGTGTCGCCGGGGCGCGAGAGCTGCGGGCGGCGTGGCGTCGGTCGGTGGCGTCCGGCGCGCACCCGGGGCCGTGTCGTGACGGGCGCCGGGCAGGTGGCGCCGCCCGTCGTCTCGTCCGGCGTCGGAGCGCCGCTCGACGTCGCCACAGCGGCCGACGGCAGCGACGGTGAGCGGGACGGCGAGGGCGTTCCTTCGCTGGGAGAGCTGCGGCGCCGCAACGCCGAGCTGCGGCGGCTCGTCGAGCGCCATCTGCGAGGGGCGGCGTCGTCGGCCGCCGGGTCAGGGCGCCACGATGCGCCCCGGGCCGGCCTGCCGGCGGACCGGGCGGCCGACCTCCCGCCGACGCGGTTGGGGCCGTGCGGCTACTGGAACGAGAGCGTCGCGCGCTGCCCCGACGCCGGTGGCGAGTGGTACCTCGGCAGCGGCTGGACGGCCACGCCCGCCGACTCCCTGGCGTGGATGCGTGCGGAGGCCGAGCGGCTGGCGCGTGCCCTCTCGCCCCGCCCCGGGGACGGGCCCGCGCCGAGCGAGGCGCTACGACCCGCCGCCGCCACGAGCTGGGACCCGGCCGGAGTGCTGCGCGGCTGGGCGGCGGACGACGCGTACCAGCGGGTGCAGGTCGGGGCGCTGGGGGAGGGGCGGCCGGTGAGCGTCAACACCCGGGGGCCGGACCGGGTGTGCGGACTCGGCGGTGTCGAGGTGCTGTACTCGGTCTCCGCCCGCCCAGTGTGCTGCGGACGCGCACGCACGCGCGCACCGATCTGAGCCGGACCCCCGTGGCGTGACCGGCGCCATCCCCGCACCCGGCGTCCGCCCGCCCCCGGACGCCCGCCCGCCCCCGGACGCCCGCCCGCGCCCGGCGTCCGCCACCACCTCGCCCCGCCCCGTCCCGGCGGCCGGGAGGGCGGTGCCGGCCCGCCCGTAAACTGCATGGGTGACGTCCCCGCCCCCCGAAGACCCCGCCGCTGCCAGCGCGACCGCCGACGACCCCGCGACCGGCCGCCCAGCCGCCGAC
>NZ_JAAVJB010000087.1 GCF_012034385.1 Streptomyces spiramenti | reverse complement strand
CCGCGCCCGCGTCGTGGCGGCGGGCGCGGTAGACGCTGGGGCTCTCCCCCACCAGTTCGGTGAACCGCGAGCTGAAGGACCCGAGCGAGGTGCACCCCACCGCCAGGCACACCTCGGTGACGCTCAGGTCTCCGCGGCGCAGCAGCGCCTTGGCCCGCTCGATCCGGCGCGTCATCAGGTACACGTAGGGGGTCTCGCCGTACGCGGCGCGGAAGCTGCGGGAGAAGTGCCCGGCTGACATGAGGGCCACGGCGGCGAGCGCGGGCACGTCCAGCGGTTCCGCGTAGTCGCGGTCCATGGTGTCGCGGGCCCGCCGCAGCCGCCTGAGGTCGTCCAGGTTCACGGCCCCAGCATCGCACCCGCCGGGGCGGGCCGACCGGGGGTCAGCCGCGCTTCGCCTCGCCGGCGGCGGCCTCCGCCTCGTCGGCACGCTTCTGCTTGAGGCGGACGGTCTCCCGGCGGACGTCGGCCTGGGTGCCGCGCTCCCGGTCCAGCCACTCCGGACGCTCGGCCTTCAGCGCCTCGATCTGCTCGGTGGTCAGCGCCTCGGTCACCCCGGCGCGGGCGAGCCCGGAGATGGACACCCCGAGTTTGGCGGCGACCACCGGGCGGGGGTGGGGGCCGTCCCGCCGCAGGTCGGCGAGCCATTGCGGCGGGTCCGCCTGGAGCGCGTCCAACTGCGCCCGGGAGACGGTGCCCTCCTGGAAGTCCTCGGGTGTGGCGGCCAGGTACACGCCCAGCTTCTTCGCCGCCGTGGACGGTTTCATCGTCTGGCTGCTCTGCTGGGGCCTGGTCTGCTGCGACGTCATGGGTCAAGGGTAGCGATCGCGGGAGGCCCGCTCGCCGCCGGTAGCCTGGGGAGGTGACTGGTAACGGGGATCCGCAGACCTTCCGCCTCCTCTACGTCCCCGGCGTGACGCCGGGGAAGTGGGTGCGGACCTGGAACGAACGGATGCGTGAGGTCCCGCTGGTCCTGGAGCAGTCGCCTCCCGCGGCGGCGGCGGACGCGTTGCGGAAGCTGCGGGCGGACGCGGGACTGCTCCGGCTCCCGGCGGACCGGGACGAGCTGAGCGTGATCCCGCTGTACACCGAGACGACGGTGGTGGTCGTGCCCAAGGACCACCTGGTGGCCGCGGCGGACGAGGTGACGATCGCGGATCTCGCCGACGACGTGGTGCTGCACCCGTTGGACGACACCCTCCCGTGGGAGGCGCCGCCCGGACGGCCCGCGTTCCAGCGGCCGGAGACCACCGAGGACGCGGTGGAGCTGGTCGCGGCGGGCATCGGGCTCCTGGTGGTGCCGCAGTCCCTGGCCCGGCTCCACCACCGGCGGGACCTGACCTACCGCCCCGTGACCGACGCCCCGCAGTCGGGTGTCGGGCTCGCGTGGCGCGAGGACACCACGACGGACGACGTGGACGACTTCGTCGGCATCGTCCGGGGCCGCACCGCCAACAGCACCCGGGGGCAGCGGCAGCAGGCGGAGCCTGCGAAGGCGGCCAAGGCGGAGCGGGGACGCGCCGCGGGAGCCGGCGGCGGGGTGGCGGCGAAAGGGCGCGGCCAGGGCACCGCGGGGCGGCGGGGCGCGGGCGGTTCCCGGGCGGGCGGACGGAGCGGGGGCGCCCGTCGGGGCGGTCAGAGCGGCGGTCGCGGTGGCGGGGGCCGCGGCAGGCGCTGAGTCGCACCGGGGCGGGACGTCCCACGTCCGGACGTGCGACGACCCGCCCCGGGGAGGGACGGGTCGCCTGCGGTGCCGGTTCCGCCGGGGCATGGGGCCGCGGGGAGACCGCCGGGGTCAGGGGGTCGGGTCGATGACGCCCGCGCCGGCGTACTGCTCCACCGCGGACTTGGCGTCCGCCGGGCTGTCCGCGTCGAAGGAGTACGGCGGGGTGAAGTCGGTGGTGGACTCCAGGTGCTCGTGGGGGCTGTCGACGAACGCGTTGTCGACGAGGTTCCAGTAGCCGGTGGAGTTGGAGCCGTACCACCAGCCGACGGGGCCCTCGGGGTAGCCGGCGTGCGAGTCGTCCTCCCCGCTGCCGACGTTCTCGAACCAGTTGCCCTCGACCAGGACCTGCGAGCCCATCCGCGCGTTGACCGCGGAGCCGTCGATGTCCTCCAGCAGGTTGTTGGCGAAGTGGACGTCGGCGTGCCGGATCAGCGGGATGCGGGTGTTGAGGCGCTCGAAGTGGTTGTGGTGGTAGGTGATCTTGTCGGGGGCGGAGCCGGCGCTGTCGTTGTGGCCGACCAGCATGCCCTTCCAGTGGTCGTGGAAGTGGTTCCACGAGACCGTGACGTACTCGCTGTTGTGGGTGATGTCGACGAGGCCGTCGTAGTAGTCCTTGTCGACGTCCAGCGTGCTGCTGAAGGTGTTGTGGTCGATCCAGACGTGGTGGCTGCCCTCGGTGACGGTGATCGCGTCGCCGTCGCCGAGCCGCACGTGGTGGATGTCGAGGTTGCGGATGACGATGTTGTCGGCGCGGGTGACCTTGATGCCGGCGCCGTCGAACTCGGCGGAGTCGCCCACCCCGAGGATCGAGACGTTGGAGACGTCCTTGACGTCCATCTTGTTGCCGGTCAGGTTGTCGGGCTCGACCGTGGTGTCGACGTGGATGACCAGCCCCTCGTCGGCCCCGGCCCGGCGGTGCTGGTTGAGCAGGTCGTACATCGCCTCGCCCGGGTCGCTGTACCCGGCGTCGGCGGCGTACTCGCTGAGCAGGTACTCGTGGACGACGTCCGCGCCGAACCCACCGGTGGTGCCACCGGCTTCGGCGGCGTACCCGAGCGGGGCGTCGGCGTGGGGGTCGGCCGCCGTGGGGGTGGCGGCCGGCGATGCGGGGACGGGCTCCGCCGCGCCGGCGGTGGCGCCGCCGAGCCCGGCGGCCCAGCTGCCGGCGAACAGCGCGGCGGCGCCGGCTCCGGCCACCGCCGATCGGACGAGCGTCTTCTTCTTCGCGGACATGGTGCGGCTCCTCTCGGCCGGGGATCCGTGGGGGAACACGGACTGCACGAGGGGTGGGGGCACCTCGGGATCCCCTGCCACGGCCCACATGTTGCAACCGTTTGCAGTAACGTTCTGGAAACAGAGTCCCGAAGGCACTCGGGACTGTCAACCCATTACACACGAAGCTCAACTGCCCTAAGGCGCCGCAGTGTTGCCGTACGAGGCCTCAATGAGAGCTGTTGCACCGCATGGCGATCACGACGGACGGTCGCGTCACCAGTGCGTTCTTGGCCGCGAAGCAAGCGCTTCCACGGACGCAAGAAGCAACCGGTTGCAGGTTTGCCGTTCCCCGGCCCTCGTGAGCGGGCGGCATCGGGCGGTGGAGCCTCAGCCCAGGCGCAGGCTCCACCGCCCGCCGCCGCCGGCGAGGCTGACCACGGAGAGGGGATGGACCTCGGTGCGCCAGTAGGCGAAGGGGGGTGCCTTGAGCGCGTAGAGCATCGCGGCCCGGATCACGGAGGGTTCGGTGACGGCGACGACCCGGCCCTGTGGCCCGGCGGGCCGGGTGTCCAGCCAGCCACCGACTCGGCCGACGAAGGCGATGAGCGTCTCTCCGCCGTGCGGCGCGGAGTGCGGGTCGGCGAGCCAGAAGTCGACCGCTGCGGGCTCCCGGGCGGTGGCCTCGCCGAGTGTGAGCCCCTGCCAGCGACCCATGTCACAGTCACGGAGCGCCAGTTGGGCCAGCGGAGCGAGACCGAGGACGTCACCGGTCTGACGCGAGCCCCTGGTCGGCGAGCAGTAGCGCAGCTCGGCGGCGGCCAGCGGCGCGAGCGCCGGTACCGCGCGTTCGACGCTGGCCCAGCCGGCGGCGTCCAGGGGGCGGTCGTCACCGAACCGGGCGTCGAGGAGCGAGGAACTGCGCGCAGCGGCTATCAGCGTGACCAGCATGGCGGAATCGTACGAGCACTCGTATTTCCGCACCACGGTCCGGCAGGAATTGCCCGTCCCTTTCCGCGTTCCCGGAAAACCCGGGCCCGGCGGACCGGCTGCGCTCCGCCCGGAGCGCCTCCCCGAGAGGGCCGACCTAAACTGGGAATGACCTGCTCACACCGGACGAACGGCGGGTGATTGGTGATGCGAGCCGACAGCGGGGACCGCATGGTGACCCACGGCAGGACGGTGGGCGACCCCGACCGGGTCGCCCGGGTCGTCGAGGTCCTGGGCCGGGACGGCGCGCCGCCGTACCGGGTACGCGACGAGCGGGGGCACGAGACCGTCGTGTCCCCCGGTCCCGACACGACCGTCCGGCACGGGCCGCCGGCAGGCTGAGGGCCGCGCCGACCGCCGCTCGCGCCCCGTCTGGCGGGGCGCGAGCGGCGGTCGCTGTGCCGCCTGGCAGTCGTGGCCGGGCCCGTCGATCAGCGGTAGTGGTCCTCGTAGACCCGCGACATGGCACCCAGCGGGTCCGCAGCGACCTGACTGGCGGCGAAGAACACATGGCCGGTGACCTGCGGTTCCTCGGCGGCCAGGGTCAGGTGCCGGGAGAGCTCGGCGGGGTCCTGCCACGCGTCGGGCTGAGAGGCGTCACCGACCTTGTACATCGCCTCGCCCACGATGAGCCGCACCCCCGTGCCGGCGCACACCTCGGACCACCACGGGACCAGCTTCGCGTAGTCCGCCGCAGCCAGCCCGATGTTCCAGTACAGCTGGGGGACCACGTAGTCCATCCAGCCGTTGCGCACCCAGCCGCGGGTGTCGGCGAAGAGCTCGTCGTACGCCTGGAGGCTCCGGGTGTCCGATCCGGCCGGATCGGTCCCGCGGTTGCGCCACACCCCGAAGGGGCTGATCCCGAACGCGAGGTCCGGGCGCACCGCTTTGACCCTCTCGTGCATCTCCCGTACCAGCAGATCGACGTTGTTGCGGCGCCAGTCGCCCAGGTCGTCGAAATCACCGCCGTATTCGGCGAACGTCTCCGCGTCGTCGAACTCCTCCCCCGCCACCGGATAGGGGTAGAAGTAGTCGTCCCAGTGAACCCCGTCGATGGCGTAGTTCTCCGCCGCGTGGATCATGGCGTCCTGGGTGAATCGGCGCACCGCCGGAATACCCGGGTTGTAGTACAGACCGCCGCCGTGGCGGACCACCCATTCGGGGTTGCGGCGTGCCGGATGGTCGGCGGCCAGTCGGGCCGGATCGTCGTGGTTGGCGATCCGGTAGGGGTTGAACCAAGCGTGCAGCGCCAGCCCCCGCTCGTGCGCCTCCTCGACGGCGAACGCCAGCGGGTCCCAGCCCGGGTCCGCGCCCTGCACGCCGGTCAACCAGGCGGACCACGGTTCGTGCGGGGAGGGCCAGAAGGCGTCGGCGGTCGGGCGGACCTGGAGGAACACGGCGTTGAGGTTCCAGCGGGCCGCGTCGTCGAGGAGCGCGCGCAGCTCGGTGCGCACCTGGTCCGCGGAGAGACCCGGCTTGGAGGGCCAGTCCCCGTTGTTGACGGAGGCGATCCACACGCCGCGCAGTTCGCCCTCGGGCTGCCAGGCCGCCCGGGTGCCGGGGGTCGCTGCGGGGTCGGGGTCGCCGCCGCCGTGCGGGGTGGCGCCGGCGCGGGTGAGGGCGAGCGAGCCGATCGCCGCGCCGGCCGCGACGGCGGTGAAGGTTCTGCGGGTGAGGTGTCCCACGCGGTACTCCGTTTGTCGGGTTCGGTGGTGCTCGGTCCGGTGGTGTCCGGGCCGGCGCGGTCGGGCTGTGCCGGTCTGTCGGGCCAGCTCTATCAAGATGACCCGACAGGCACCCGCCTGACACGGGGGTTCTGCGAAAAGTTCGTGTCGAACGGCGCGCACGCGGTGCACCGGGGCGCACGATGGACATGTGCGCTCCGCAAGACCCCGCAGCGTTGCGTGACCGGCACTGGCGCGGGGGTGACCCCCCGCCGCCGCTGGGAGCCGGGTCCGGGAGTACGGTCGGTGCCGGGGGGCGGTCGCGTGGCAAGGGAGCCGCGCCACCGGAGTGCTGTCTCGGCGAAAGGGCACGGTGTGACCGACATCGAACGGGTCGGAGTGGTGGGCTGCGGCCAGATGGGCGCCGGGATCGCAGAGGTCTGCGCCCGGGCCGGACTGGACGTGCGGGTCGCGGAGACGACGGGCGAGGCCCTGGAACTGGGCCGGTCGCGTCTGATCAACTCGCTCCACCACGTCACGGAGCGCGGCAAGATCAGCGAGGCGGAGCGCGACGCCACGCTGGAGCGGCTGTCCTTCACCACCGACCTGGGAGAGCTCGCCGACCGGGACCTCGTCATCGAGGCAGTGGTCGAGAACGAGCAGGTGAAGCTGGAGATCTTCCAGGTCCTGGACCAGGTCCTGACCCGGCCGGACGCCATTCTGGCCTCCAACACCTCCTCGATCCCGCTGGTCAACCTGGCGGTCGCCACCACCCGCCCGCAGCAGGTGCTCGGCGTCCACTTCTTCAACCCGGCACAGGTCCAGAACCTGGTCGAGCTGATCCCCGCCCTCACCACCTCCGAGGAGACCCTCCGCAGGTCCGAGGACCTGGTGGTGCGGGTGCTGGGGAAGCACTCGATCCGCGCGCAGGACCGCTCGGGCTTCGTCGTCAACGCCCTGCTGATCCCGTACCTGCTCTCGGCGGTGCGGATGTTCGAGGCCGGTGTCGCGGCGCGCGAGGACATCGACAACGGCATGGAGCAGGGCTGTGCCCACCCGATGGGACCGCTGAAACTGGCGGACCTCATCGGTCTGGACACCGTCGTCTCGGTCGCCGCCTCGATGTACGAGGAGTACAAGGAGCCCCTCTACGCCGCTCCCCCGCTGCTGCAGCGCATGGTCTCCGCGGGCCGTCTCGGCCGGAAGACCGGCGCGGGCTTCTACACCTACGGCTGAGGTCGGGCATGAGCACGGTGTCGGTGGACTTCGACGGGGTGATCCACGCCTACCGTCGCGGCTGGGCGGACGGCTCGATCTACGATCCGCCGGTGCCCGGCGCGCTGGACGCGCTGCGGGCCCTGATGGCCGAGCACGCCGTCTTCATCCTGACCAGCCGCGATCCCGAACAGGTCGCCCCCTGGCTGACGGACCACGGCTTCGAGACGGTGGTGGACCGGCACACCGCGCGGCGCCGGTTCTGGAACGGCCGCGGCAAGCTGCTCGTCACCAGCCGCAAACTGCCGGCGTCCGCCTACGTCGACGACCGGGCCGTCCGGTTCACCGACTGGGAGCGGACGCTGCGCGAGGTGTCCGAGCTGGCGTGAGGGGCGCGGGGGCCGGCGGCGGGCGATGCGCCCCGGCCGGCCCCCGCCGTCAGGCGGAGCGACGGCCGGCGGCACTCTTCTTCTGCGTCCCCGTCGCCGCGCTCTTGCTGGCCGCGGTCTTCCCCGAGGTGCTCTGGGCGGCCCCGTTCCTCCCCGCCGCGGCCTTCTTCGTGGCCGCCCGGCCGGAAGAGCTCTTCGCCGCCTTCTTCGCCGCGCCTCCCGACGCGGTCTTCTTCCCCGTGCCCGAACTGCCTCCGGCGGCCTTCCCTCCCGGGCCCTGACTCGCAGCCCTCTTCCGCGCCGCGCCTCCCGAGCGCTTCGCCGCCCCTCCCGACCGCCGCGATCCGCCGTCGGTGATCTCGGTGACGGTGGCCTTCGCGCCCTCGTCCCCGCCCTCCTCGGCCGGGGCGGCGGCGTCCTCCTGTTCCTCGCCGCGGGCGCCGCGCGCGGCGTTGACGCTGTCCTGGAGCGCGGACATCAGGTCGACGACCGTCCCGCCGGCGGGGGCGGGGGCGGCCTGCTCGGGTTCGACGCCGTTCAGCTTGGCCGTGACCAGCTCCTCCACCGCGCTGCGGTACTCGTCGTGGAGCTCGGCGAGGTCGACCTCGCCGAGCGACTCCATCAGGGTGTCCGCGAGGTCCAGTTCCGCGTCCCGCACGGTGACCTTGCCCTGCGGGGCGATCCCCGCCGCCGAGCGGATCTCGTCCGGCCACAGCATGGTGTGCATGCCGAGGACGCCGTCCTCGCCGGGTCGCACCAGCGCGAGGGTCTCCCGGCCGCGCATCGCCAGCTTGGCGACCGCGCCCTTGCCGGAGCGCGCCAGCGCCTCCCGCAGCAGCACGTAGGGCTTGTCGGCGCCGGTGTCGGGCGCCAGGTAGTACGAACGGTCCAACTGAATCAGCTGCACCGAGTCGACGGGGACGAAGCCGAGGATCTCGACCGTGCGCGCGGTGGGCAGCGGCATCTGCGCCAGCTCGCTGTCGCTGACCATCACCACCGAGCCGTCCGGCGCCTGGTAGCCCTTGCCGATCTCGTCGCCGCCCACCTCCCGGTCGTCGATCTCGCACACCTTTCGGTAGCGGATGCGCCCGCCGTCGGTCAGGTGCAGCTGCCGGAAGGACACGCTGTGGTTCTCCGTGGCGCCCACCACCTTGACGGGGATGGTCACCAGACCGAAGGAAATGGCACCTTTCCAGATGGATCGCATGTTCTGCCCCTTTCGTGCCACTCTTCGAGTATGACGGTCACCGAGGTAGAGGGGCGCCGCCTGACCCTCACCAATCTCGACAAGGTCATCCATCCCGCGTCGGGCACCACCAAGGGCGAGCTGGTGCACCACTACGCGGTCAACGCCGGAACGGTCCTGCCGCACCTGCACGACCGGCCGCTGAGCTTCCTGCGCTACCCGGACGGTCCCGGGGGGCAGCGCTTCTTCACCAAGAACGTCCCCCCGGGTACGCCCGGCTGGGTGAAGACCTGCGAGGTACCGCGGCACGGCGACAGCCCGGCGCGCCAGGTGATGGCGCAGGACCTGCCGAGCCTGGTGTGGGCCGCCAACCTGGTGGTGGAGTTCCACACGCCGCAGTGGCGCTCCACCGAGCCGGAGTGGGCCGACCGTCTCGTCCTGGACCTCGACCCCGGCACCCCCGCGACCGTCGTGGAGTGCTGCCGGCTCGCCCGGTGGCTCCGCGACCGGCTGACCGAGGACGGGCTGGCGTGCTACGCCAAGACGTCGGGTTCCAAGGGGCTTCACCTGCTGTGCCCGCTGGTCCCCACGCCCTCGGCGGCGGTGACCGCCTACGCACGGTCGCTGGCGGAGCTCGCGGCGGCGGAGATGCCGGAGCTGGCGGTGGCCGTGATGCGGCGCGCCGCGCGGCCGGGGAAGGTGTTCGTCGACTACAGCCAGAACGCCGCGTCGAAGACGACCGCGGCGCCCTACACCCTCCGGGCCCGGGAACGCGCCGAGGTGTCGACCCCGGTGAGCTGGGACGAGGTCGCCGAGTGCCGCGATCCCCGGGAACTGGCCTTCACCCTGGCGGACATCCCCGCCCGGATCGCCGACCGCGGTGACCTGCTGGGCGGGCTGCTCAACGCGTCCCGGGCCCGGCCGCTGCCGTCCGGCTGACGGGTTCCCGTCCCGTGCCGCCGCCCGGGGCCGTCCGGCGGGCGGACGGCGGCACGGGACGGGCCCTCGGGCCGCACCGTGCGGGTGCGGCCCGAGGACCCAGGATGACGCCGCCGCGTCAGGCGCCGCGCAGCACGGCGCCCAGCTTCTCCCCGGCGGCGGCCACGACCGCCTCGCGCACAGCGGTGACCTCCTCCGCGGTGAGGGTGCGATCCGTCGCACGCAGCCGCAGCGTGCAGGCGAGCGACTTCCGTCCCGGCTCGATCTGCTCGCCGGTGTAGACGTCGAACAGGTCGAGCGACTCCAGCAGCTCACCCGCCGCGTCCCGCAGCACCCGCTCCACCGCCGCCGCGGGGACCGACCGGTCCACCACCAGCGCCAGGTCCTGGGTCGCGACCGGGAAGGCCGAAACCCGGGGTGCGCGCAGCGGGCCGGAGCCCGCGGCCTCCACCAGGTCCAGGTCCAGCTCCATGGCGCAGGCGCGCTCCGGGAGGGAGAGCGCCTTCACCACACGCGGGTGCAGCTCGCCGGCGTGCCCGACCAGGACGCGTTCGCCCTCGACCGTCACGTACAGCGCGGCGCAGCGGCCCGGGTGGAACGGCGCGTGCTGGGCCGAGGTGACCTCCAGCTCGGTCGCCGCCTGCGCCGCGACCACGCGGGCGGCCTGCACCGCGTCCGCCCAGTCCGCCGGGCGGCCCTCGCCCCACCAGCCGGCCGCGGCCCGGTCACCGGAGAGCGCCACGGCCACGTGACGCGGCTGGTGCGGCAGCGCGGCGTCCAGTTCGGCGAGTTCCTCGTCGGTGGGACGGCCCGACACCCCGGGGCGCACCGGAGCGGGCTCCTCCCCTGTGGGGAGGAAGACCGTACCCGACTCGAAGAGCGCCAGGTCGTGGCTGCCGCGCCGGTCGTTGCGGCGCAGGGTCGCGAGCAGCCCCGGCAGCAGCGTGGTGCGCAACTCCGGTTCCTCGACGGAGAGCGGGTTGGCCAGTGTCATCGTGCGCAGCCGCGCGTCGCCCTCGGGGATGCCGAGGTCGGTGAGCGCACGCGCGCTGATGAACGGGTAGCTCGGCGCCTCCACGTACCCGGCGCCCGCCAGGGCCCGCCCGGTGCGCCTGCGCAGCCGCTGCGTCTCGGTCAGACCCCGGCCGGCGGGCGGGCGGGGCAGGGTCGAGGGCAGGTGGGCGTAGCCCTCCAGCCGGATGACCTCCTCCGCGAGGTCGTTGGGGGCGAGGATGTCGGAGCGCCAGGTGGGGACGGTGACGGTCAACTCGTCGCTGCCGTAGACGTCGCAGCCGATCGACTGCAGGCGGCGGACGACCGTCTCGCGGTCGTAGTCGACGCCGGCGACCCGGCCGGGGTGCGTGGCCGGCATCAGCACGGTCCGCGGGGTGGCGACCGAGCTGACGTGGGTGACACCGGGGTCGGCGGTGCCGCCGCCGAGGAGCACCAGCAGGTCGACGGCGCGCTGCGCCGCGGCTGCCGCGGCCTCCGGGTCGACGCCCCGCTCGAAGCGGCGCGACGCCTCCGAGGACAGCTTGTGCCGCCGGGCGGTGCGGGCGATGTCGCGCGGGGCGAAGTGCGCGGCCTCGATGACGACGTCACTGGTGGCCGTGGTGCCGGCGGCAGCCGAGGAGATCTCGGTCTCGGCCCCGCCCATGACACCGGCCAGGCCGATCGGGCCGCGCCCGTCGGTGATGACCAGGTCCTCCGGGTGGAGGGTGCGGCGGACGCCGTCCAGCGTGGTGAGCTTCTCGCCGGGCTCCGCACGGCGCACCCCGATGGGGCCGTCGAGCCGGGCCCGGTCGTAGGCGTGCAGTGGCTGCCCGAGCTCCAGCATCACGTAGTTGGTGATGTCGACGGCCAGCGAGATGGACCGCATACCGGCCTTCTCCAGCCGGCGGCGCAACCACACCGGGGAGTCGGCGTCGGGCCTGACACCGGTGACGGTGCGGGCGACGAAGCGGTCGCAGGCGGCACGGTCGGCGACCTCCACGGGGTGGCCCTCGCCGTTCGGCACCGGCACGTCCAGCAGCGCCGGGTCCCGCAGCGGCAGGTCGAAGGCAATGGCGGCCTCGCGTGCCAGTCCGCGCAGCGAGAGGCAGTACCCGCGGTCGGGGTTGACGGAGATGTCGAGGATCTCGTCGACCAGCTCCAGCAGCTCCACCGCGTCGGTGCCGGGCTCGTACTCCGGGGGGAGCACGATGATGCCGTCGTGGTCGTCGCTGGTGCCGAGTTCGGAGGCGGAGCAGATCATGCCCTCGGAGACCCGGCCGTAGGTCTTCCGCGAGGAGATCGTGAAGCCGCCGGGGAGCTCGCCCCCGGGCAGGATGACGACGACCTTGTCGCCGACCGCGAAGTTCCGCGCACCGCAGATGATGTTCTGCGGCTCTCCGGTGCCGTTGGCGTCGCCGACGTCCACCTGGCAGTAGCGGATCGGCTTCTTGAACTCCGTCAGCTCCTCGACGGCCAGGACGTGGCCGACGACCAGGGGGCCGGTCAGGCCGGCGCCGGTGCGCTCGACGGACTCGACCTCCAGGCCGGCGGCGGTGAACGCGGCGGCGACGTCGCGGCCGGTGACCTCGGCCGGCAGCTCGACGTATTCCCGCAGCCAGGAAAGCGGGGCCCGCATCAGATCTCCATCCCGAACGGCCGGGTGAACCGGACGTCACCCTCGACCATGTCTCGCATGTCCTCGACGTTGTGGCGGAACATCAGCAGTCGCTCGATGCCGAAGCCGAAGGCGAAGCCGCTGTACCGCTCGGGGTCCACGCCGCAGGCGGTGAGGACGCGCGGGTTGACCATCCCGCAGCCGCCCAGCTCGATCCAGCCCTCGCTGGAGCAGGTGCGGCACGGCCGGTCCGGGTTGCCGACGGAGGCCCCCCGGCAGACGTAGCAGACCATGTCCATCTCGGCGGACGGCTCGGTGAAGGGGAAGTGGTCCGGGCGCAGCCGGGTCTCCATGCCCTCGCCGAACAGCGAACGCACCATGTGGTCCAGGGTGCCCTTGAGGTCCGCCATGGTCAGGCCCTCGTCCACCGCCAGCAGTTCCACCTGGTGGAAGACGGGGGTGTGGGTGGCGTCCAGCTCGTCGGTGCGGAACACCCGGCCGGGGCAGACCACGTAGACGGGTGGCTCGCGGTCCAGCAGCGAGCGGATCTGCACCGGTGAGGTGTGGGTGCGCAGCACCAGGCCCGCGTCGTCGGGGCCCACCTCGCCACCGCCCGCCGGGCGCACGAAGAAGGTGTCCTGGGTGGTGCGGGCCGGGTGGTCCGGGCCGATGTTGAGGGCGTCGAAGTTGAACCAGTCCGCTTCGAGCTCGGGCCCCTCGGCCACCTCGTAGCCCATGGCCGTGAAGATGTCCTCGATACGGTCCATGAGCGTGGTGAGCGGGTGGCGGGCGCCGGGGCGGACGCGGTCGTACGGCAGGGAGACGTCCACCGCCTCCTCGACCAGCACGCGCTCGTCGCGCTCCTCCTCCAGCCGCTCCTGACGGGCGGCGAGCGCCTTGGAGACGGCGCCGCGCGCCTGGCCGACGCGCTTGCCGGCCTCCGCTCGTGCCTTCGGCGGCAGTGCGCCGATCTCGCGGTTGGCCAGTGCCAGCGGCGAGCGGTCGCCGCTGTGGGCGGCCTTCACCTCGCGCAGCGCGTCGAGGCTGTCGGCCGCCGCGATCGCCGAGAGCGCGTCCTCGCGCGCCCGGTCGATCGTTTCTGCCTTCAGCGCCTCGACCTCGACGGGGTCGTATGACTTATTGGGTGCCGACATCGCTTCTCGGTGTTCCCTACTTCCGGTTTGCCTGGCTGCGCCCGCTCGGCGGCGGCGGTGGTGCCGACTGTCGAGTCTACGGCGCGCCCGGGTCGCGTCGTGCCCCGTGCCCCGACGGCCTGTGACGGGAGGGGCGGTGGTCGATGCGCCGCCCCCGCGTGACGGCCCGGGGCGGTGAGGTCACGCGGGCTCGCGGGGGGCCCGCACGGCGGCGGGGCCCGCGGGTGGCTTCCGTCCTAGGAGATAAGGACGGCCGGAGTACCCGCGGGCAGGATGAATCGGAACCGGGCCCCGCCGCCACCGGGGCAGCGGCCGACGGTGACGGTGCCGCCGTGCGCCTCGATGATGCCCTTGACGATGTAGAGGCCGAGGCCGGTGCCGCCGCGGGTGGAGCCCCGCCAGAAGCGGGTGAAGACGCGGTGCATCACGTCCTCGGGGATGCCTGCTCCCTGGTCGGTGACGGTCACGGCGGTGCCCTCCGAACGGTCGCCGGTGTGCGGTACGGGTTCCACCTCGATGGTGACGGTTCCCGCGCCGTGGCGCACCGCGTTTTCCAGGAGGTTGCCGAGCACCTGGGCGATCTTGTCCGGGTCCGCCCACAGCACGGGGAGCCCGTGCGCGAGGCGGAGGTCGAAGCGGTCGGGGTCGGCCCCCGCGGTGACGAGCGTCTTCACCTGGCGGCGGACGGCGTCGTCCAGCCGCACCGGCTCGCGCCGTATCTCCAGCCGGCCGGAGTCGATGCGGGAGACGTCGAGGAGTTCGGTGATCAGCCGGGTGACGCGGTCCGCGTCGGCGTCCACGGTCTGGAGCATCAGGCGCTTCTGCTCGTCGGTGAAGCGGTCCCACTTGTCGAGCAGCGTGGCGGTGAACCCCTTGACCGAGGTGAGCGGGGACCGCAGCTCGTGCGCCACCGTCGCGATCAGCTCGGCGTTGGAGCGTTCCATGCGCTGCCGCGCCTCGGTACTGCGCAGGGTGATCACCACCTGTCGCACCGGTCCGGCCGGTCGGACCCGCACGTACCGGGCGGCGACCAGCACCTCACGGCCGCCGGGCAGCAGGAGGTTGCGTTCGGGCTGCCCGGCCCGGGTCGCGAGCCCGCGGTAGGGGTTGGTCAGCTGCCACCAGGGGCGGCCGTCCGGGTCCTCCAGCGGCAGCGCGTCGGCGAGCGGCGAGCCCAGTGCCTGCGCCGGATCGGTGCCGGTGAGCCGCGCGGCCTCCGCGTTGAAGCAGGTGACACGCCCCTGGTTGTCGGCGATCACCAGCCCGTCGGGCAGGTCGTCGGGGGGGACGTCCAGCTCGCCCGCCCCGGGCCGCTTCACCATTCCCGCCCGTCCCCTCCTGTATCCGCTCCGTAACCCTACTAGGACCCAGAGCGTTTTGAGACCCCGTCAGGGAAGCGGTGCGGTTCAGGAACTCCGGCGGCACCCCCCGGGGGCGCGCTGGGCGCGAGCGGAGGCGTAGAGGCAGACCGCGGCGGCGGTGGCCAGGTTGAGGCTCTCGGCGCGACCGTGGATGGGGACGCTGACGACCCCGTCGGCGAGCGCCCGGGTCTCCTCGGGCAGCCCCCACGCCTCGTTGCCGAAGATCCAGGCGGTCGGAGCCCCCATGGCACCGGCGTCGAGCTCCGCGTCGAGGTCGCGGTCGCCCGCCCCGTCGGCCGCCAGGACCCGGGAGCCGGCCGCCTTCAGTCCCGCGACCGCTTCGGCCACCGGGACACCGACCGCCACCGGGAGGTGGAACACACTGCCGACGGACGCCCTGACCGCCTTGGGGTTGTACACGTCCACCGAGGCGTCGGTGAGGACGACGGCGTCGGCACCGGCGGCGTCCGCGCAGCGCAGCACCGTGCCCGCGTTGCCGGGGTCGCGCACGTGGGCCAGCACGGCCACCAGCCGTGGGCCGGCCGCCAGCACCTCGCCGAAGGGGCGGTCGACGAATCGGCAGACGCCGACGAGCCCCTGCGGGGTGACCGTCTGGGAGATGCCCGCCAGCACCTCCTCGGCCGCCACCGCCACGCGGACGCCCGCCGTGCGCGCAGCGGTGAGCAGTTCGGTGTGGCGCTCGGCCGCCTCGGGAGTGGCGAAGAGCTCGACGAGGAAGGAACCCTCGCCGTCACCGTGGGCGATGGCCTCGCGGACCGCCTGCGGGCCCTCCGCCAGGAAGCGGCGCTCCCGGGTGCGTGCGCTGCGGCGGGCCAGCCGCCGGGCGGCTACGGCGCGCGAGGAGCGCGGGGAGGTCAGCTCGGCGGGGAGCATGCTCACAGCTCGCTTCCATGACAGGAGGGGGTGGCGGGGCGGCCTCGGGGACGGTCGGCGATCGCCGGGAGGGCGGCCCCCGGGGCCGTGGCGTGACGGTGGCCCGCCCCGGAACGCGCCGGGAGGGACCCGGGGACGAGCCGGACCCGCAGGCAGCGTGGCCTGCGGGTCCGTCGTCAGCCGGTGTGCGCCGTGTCAGGCGGCCTTCGGCGCGTTCACGTCCGCCGGGAGGGCCTTCTGGGCGACCTCGACCAGGGCGGCGAAGGCGTTGGGGTCGTTCACGGCCAGCTCCGCGAGCATCTTCCGGTTCACGTCGACCTCGGCGGCCTTGAGCCCCTGGACGAACCGGTTGTAGGTGATGCCGTTGGCGCGGGCGGCGGCGTTGATCCGCTGGATCCACAGCTGCCGGAAGTCGCCCTTGCGCTTCTTGCGGTCGTTGTAGTTGTAGACGAACGAGTGGGTGACCTGCTCCTTCGCCTTGCGGTACAGGCGGGAACGCTGGCCGCGGTAGCCGCTGGCCTGCTCGAGGATCGCCCGGCGCTTCTTGTGGGCGTTGACTGCCCGCTTGACGCGTGCCACGTGAAAACTCCTTGTAGAAGGGCCGCGGTTGACTCACGCGACCCGGAAACGGTTGGTCCCGGCCTCGTCGCTGCGCCCGGCCGCCCCGCGTGGTGCGGGGCGGGGCGCAGCCGGATCACTTGCCGAGAAGCTTCTTGATCCGCTTGGCGTCGGCCGGGGCCGTCTCCGTGGTACCGGCCAGACGGCGGGTGAGGGTGGAGGACTTGTGCTCCAGGTAGTGGCGGCGGCCGGCGCGCTGGCGCATCACCTTGCCGGAGCCGGAGAGCTTGAAGCGCTTGCTGACACCGCTGTGCGTCTTGTTCTTCGGCATGTCGCCGTTCTTCTCCTCGTCGGTGGCGCGCGGCCGACCGGCTGCTCCCGGCCGGGGCCGGGGGCGCCGGACGGGCGCGCGCCTCATCGCTGTCTGGTCTTGCCGCCCGGGTTCGGCGGGCTCAGGCCCGCGCTTCGCCCTGACGCTCGGCCTTGCGGGCGGCCTGCGCCTCCCGGGCCTCGGCCATGGCCTCGGTCTTCTTCTTGTGCGGACCGAGCACCATGATCATGTTTCGGCCGTCCTGCTTCGGGTTCGACTCGACGAACCCCAGGTCCTGGACGTCCTCCGCCAGGCGCTGGAGCAGCCGGTACCCGAGCTCGGGACGGGACTGCTCACGACCACGGAACATGATCGTGATCTTGACCTTGTCACCCTGCTTGAGGAACCGGACGACGTGACCCTTTTTGGTGTCGTAGTCGTGCGGGTCGATCTTCGGCCGGAGTTTCATCTCCTTGATGACCGTGTGCGCCTGGTTCTTGCGCGCCTCACGGGCCTTCAGGGCCGACTCGTACTTGAACTTTCCGTAGTCCATGAGCTTGCACACCGGCGGCCTTGCGGTCGCGGCGACCTCGACGAGGTCGAGGTCGTACTCCTGTGCGAGCTCCAGGGCTTTGGCAAGCGGCACAATGCCGACCTGCTCGCCGCTGGGACCGACGAGTCGCACCTCGGGGACGCGAATCCGGTCGTTGATGCGGGGCTCGGCGCTGATGGGGCCTCCTCGGTTCACCGCACGGATGCCTGGCGGACAGCCGTGCCTGAGATTGTGGTCTGTGGTGACCGCCGGCCGGGCATACGACAAGAGCCCCGACCGTCGCCGGCGGGGCTCCTCACAGACTGGCCGCACCACCGCAGGCACGCGGCGACACGAGTCCGACCTTTGACCTGCCGACCGGGGGTCGGTCAGGTGGGAGATACGGAGCCTCCACTTGCGGGCCGGGCCACCGGGTGACGCGCATGAGCGCGCACTGGTGTCCGGCCGGTCAGGCTTCATCGTACCGCACCCTCCGGCGCGCGCCTCCCCGGGCGGCCCCGGGGCGTCGGAACGGGCTCGCTACGCTGGTCGGCAGCCTCCCGGGCAGCCCCGGGCCGGGCCCACCCACGAGATGCGGACGAGACGACGATCCATGAGTGACGACGCCAGCACCCAGCCCACCGGCACCCCGGCCGACGCCGCCGCCGACCAGACCCGGGACATCGCCGACGTGCCGGCCGTCGAGGTCATCACCACGGTGGCGGTCCACCTGATGAGCGCAGCCGCGGTCAACCTCGGCCTGTCGGAGGAGGGCGAGGACCACCTCGACCTCGACGAGGCCCGCAAGCTGATCACCGCGCTGGCGGGCCTGGTCACCGCCGGGGCGACCGAGGTCAGCTCCTTCCACGCCGCGCCGCTCCGGGACGGCCTGAAGTCGCTCCAGCTGGCGTTCCGCGAGGCGTCGGTCGTGCCGGACGAGCCGGGCGCCGGGCCGGGCGAGAAGTTCACCGGTCCCGTCCTGGGCTGACGCGCGGTAGGGCCGGGCGGCAGGACCGCCAGTTGCAGCCCGCGCACCAGCCGGCTGCGCAGCACCGTGTCGGCGGCCAGCGCGCCCGCGAGCCGGGTGACCTCCGCCCGCCCGCCGGCCCCCTCCTCGAACACCACCGCGAGTGTGCCGTCGGTCTCACCGCCGGGCACGAGCTGCGCGGCGGTGACCCCCGGTTCGGCGGCCAGCAGCCGACGGACCGCGTCCGCGACCTCGGGTCCGGCGACCGGGGCGCCCCCGGTGGCGAGCGCACGCAGCGCCCGCCCGGCGATCTCGTAGGGCACCGGCCCGCCGAGGTCGAGCACCAGCGAGCCGACGCCTTCCTGCACCGCGGCCTGGAGCGCCTGCTGCGGGGTGACCGCCACCGGGCGCGCGTCGGGGCGCCACTCCAGGAGAGCGGCGGTGGAGGAGAACACCGGCAGGGCCTTGCGCCCACCGGGCCGTTCCAGGGTGAGCACCGCCATCTCGCTGCTCTTCTCGCGCTTCAGCCCGTCGGGGCCGATCTCGGCCTCGCCGAGGACCGCGACGACCGGCACCAGCAGCCGGGCGTCGGTCAGCAGGGCGATCACGGCGTCCTCCGCCGCGGGTTCCTCCCGATGCTCCGCCCAGTGCGACAGCGCCGCCACCAGCTCGGGGTCGGCGGAGCCGTCGTCGTCGGCGAACGGGGACCGGGGGATGTTGTGGAGCTGCACCCTGCGAGGGTAGCGGCGGCCCCGGTGCGCGTGCGGTGCGCCCCACCGCGCCGGGCGCGCGCCCCCGGACGAGCGCCCGGCGTTACCTTTTCTTGACGTCGGCCGGCTGACTCGCGCATCCGTGCGAGATAGCGTCGGTTCCATGAGCCCTGAGATCCCCCGCCAGCGCACCCGCCGACTGGCGCCCGCCCTGCTCGGCGCAGCGATGGCGACCGGGGTACTCGCCGCGGCCTCCGCGGGGGGTGCTCCCGAGGGCGTCACCGCCACCGTCCCCGGGAGCGGGGCCGAGTTCTCGGACGCCAGGCCCGCTACGGACGACGGCGCGCCCGCGACCGACGGCGATCGCCCCGGCGCTCCCGACGACGCCAGGGCCCCGGCCTACGCCACGCGGGGCTCCGGCGAGCGCGTGCCGCCGCGGTGGGCCGACGCGACGGCGGCGCTGGCGCGGTCGGTCGAGCCGCTGGAGGCGGAGCCCGCCGTGCGGATCTCGGTGGCGGTGCTCGACCCGGTGAGCGGGTACACCCTGCGCTACGGCGCCGGTCACTACGACACGGCCAGCATCGTGAAGGTCGACATCGTGGCGGGGCTGCTGCTCCTCGCCCAGGACGAGGGCCGTTCGCTGACCGCCGAGGAGCGGCGGCTCGCCTCCGACGCGGTGCGGCTCAGCGACAACGACGCGACGCACGAGCTGTGGTCGATGATCGGCGGCGAGGAGGGGCTCGACCGGCTCAACGCACGGTTCGGGCTGACGCTCACCCGTGGGGGCGAGGGTGGTCACTGGGGGCTGACCCGCACCACTGCCGCCGACCAGGTCACCGTGCTCCGGGCGGTGTTCGACCAGCGGTCGCCCCTGGCACGCCCGGCGCGGGCGTACCTGGAGGGGCTGATGGGCTCGGTCGCCGAGGGGCAGCGGTGGGGGGTGTCCGCCGCGGCGGCGGACGCCGATGGCACCGCGCTGAAGAACGGCTGGCTGCCCCGCAGCACCACGGGGCTGTGGAACATCAACAGCATCGGCCGGGTGGAGGTCGGCGGCCGGGAGTACCTGATGGCGGTGCTCTCCTCCGGGCACCGGACCGGTGACGAGGGCATCGAGCGGGTCGAGGCCGCCGCGCAGGCGGCGATGGACGTCATCCGCTCCACGGGCCGGGCCTGACGACGGAGCGCGCCGTGCGCCGCGGGTCGGCGGGGCCGACGCGGAAGAACAGCAGGGCGGCGGCCAGCAGGAACATCGCGCCGGCGGTGACGGCGGCCGGGGTGAGCCACGGCGGTTCGCCGTCCTCGGGCGGGCCGGTGCGCGGGCCGGGGCCGAAGTACTCGGCGCTGTGGGAACCGGCGGCGGACGCGGTGAGCGGCCGGTCGTCGCC
>NZ_JAAVJB010000086.1 GCF_012034385.1 Streptomyces spiramenti | reverse complement strand
CCGCCCCTTCGCCGTGTCGGCCGCCCGGCGCGGCGCGCCTCGGGCGACCGGCGACCGGTGGCCGCGCCGCCGGAGGGCTCCCCGGTCGGCGTCGTCCCCGCGAGTCGGTCAGCGCAGCCCGCGTCGGCTGGTAGCGGCACCCCGCCGGTTGGTCGCCGCCCGCCGCCGCCGGTCGTTGCAGAGCAGGCACTTGCCCCACCCAGGAGGCAGCGGGTCCTCCTTGTCGCCGTACAGCGGGTCGACCGCGCCGTGCGGATGGACCCGGCACCCGGTGGCCCCCGGTCCGGCGGCGAGCGCCACCGCCGCCGACTGCGCACGACGCAGCGCGTCCACCAGCACCTCGGCCTGGTCGCCGCTCGGGATCTCCTGGTCGAAGGCGATGTCCGACGCGGTCCGCAGCGCCACCTGGAGATCGCGCCACTCGGTCTGGTCACTCATGCCGCTCAGCGTAGGCCCCGCCGCCGACAGTGGGCCGATCAGTGGGCCGGCCCGCCGGCCCGCCGCCCGCTCCCGGAGCGACGGCGGTCGGCCCGCGCGCGACCCCCGCAGCGCGCCCCGGGACCGGACGAGCTGGCTGGTGACCTGTCCGGTGAACGGCGTCGGCAAGGCCCGCGGTGTCCGGTGCGGTGGATCGCACGGCGGAGCATCGCAGCTCGTACCCGTCGTACTCGCGCGAGGCTCCCACGCGGCGAGACGCCGTGCCGGACGCCGCGGGCCAGGCGGGATTCATCCGACAGGTCCTAGGTCCCCGGTGCCACGTTGACTAGGGCAAAAACCCGATGGGAAGCACCAGGGAGGCCCCGTAAGCTCGGCCTGATGTCTGCCACCGACCCCATCGCCCAGGACTCCCCTGCCCGCAAGCGCTCCGTCGTCCGGTCACTGCTGAGGCTGTGGCCGTACGTCAGGCCGGTCCGGGCCCGGTTCTTCACCGCGGCCGGGGTGGCGGTGCTCGCCTCGTGCCTCTCCCTGGTCCTTCCGATGATCCTTCGCTGGATCGTGGACGGTCCGGTCGCCGAGCGGGACCTCACCGGGGTGTGGATCGGTGGTCTGGTGCTGCTCGGCGTCGGCGTACTGGAGGCGCTCCTGTTCGGACTGCGGCGCTGGCTGGTGGCGCGCCCGCTCGCCGGGGTGGAGGCGTCGATGCGGAACGCGCTCTACCGGCACACCCAGCGACTCCCGGTCGCCTTCCACGACCGGTGGTCCTCCGGCCAGCTGCTCTCCCGCGCCACGGGCGACCTCCAGGAACTGCGGATGTTCCTGGCCTTCCCCCTGACGTTCCTGGTGGTCAACATCTCGACCATCATCGTCGGCTGCGCGATCATGCTCTCCCTCAGCTGGCAGCTGGCGCTCATCGTGATGAGCCCCTTCGTGCCGCTGCTGTGGGTGTGCGTCAGCTTCGAGAAGCAGTACTCGGTGGCGGCCCGGCGGGCACAGGACCAGATGGGCGACCTGACCACCGTCACCGAGGAGTCGGTGCTCGGCATCCGCGTCATCAAGGGGTTCGGCCGCCACCGCAGTCAGGCGCGTGTCTTCCGCGCCCTCTCCTCCGAGCTGTACGGCACCGAGGTGCTCAAGGCCCGGATGCTCGGCTGGATCCTCGCCGTGATCATCGCCCTCCCCGAGCTGGTGCTCGGCGTGGTGCTGGTCGTCGGCGTCCTCCAGGTCGCGTCGGGAGCGCTGTCGGTGGGCACCCTGGTGGCGTTCACCGCCATCGCACTGGCGCTGCGCTGGCCGGTGGAGTCGATCGGCTTCATCCTCGCGATGTGCAACGAGGCAGCCACCGCCTCCGACCGGTTCTTCGAGGTCATGGACACCGAGCCGCCTCCCGAGAGCGCGGGGGCCGCGGCCCTCGCCGCGACGGCGCCCCGCGCCCCCGCCCCGGGCGCGGCGGAGGAGGAGCTCGCCGAAGGCACCGGGGAAGGCGGACTGCGGCTGAACGCCGTCGGCTTCCGCTACCCCGACGCCCCGGCGGACGCCGCACCGGTGCTGCACGGCATCGACCTGCACGTCCGCGCCGGGGAGACCATGGCGCTGGTCGGCGCGACCGGCAGCGGCAAGACCACGTTGACGGCGCTCATCCCCCGGCTCCACGAGGCGACCGAGGGCACCATCACTCTCGACGGCCAGGACATCGCCGACCTGACCCGCGCCGAGGTGCGCGCCCTGGTGGCGGTCGCTTTCGAGGAGCCCACGCTCTTCTCGGCGAGCGTGCGGGAGAACGTGCTGATGGGCGCGGTCGACGGCACGGCCGACGACGAGGAGTTCCGCCGGGCGCTGCGCGTCGCGCAGGCGACGGAGTTCGTCGACGCGCTCCCCCTCGGCGGTGACACCGAGGTCGGGGAGCAGGGCATGAGCCTGTCCGGCGGGCAGCGGCAACGGCTGGCACTGGCACGCGCGGTCGTCGGCCGGCCCCGGTTCCTGGTGCTGGACGACCCGCTCTCCGCGCTGGACGTGCACACCGAGGCCCGGGTGGAGGCCGCGCTGCGGGAGGTGCTGGTCGGGACGACCGCGCTGGTCGTGGCGCACCGTCCCTCGACGGTGATGCTGGCGGACCGGGTGGCGCTGCTGTCCGGCGGCCGGGTCACCGCGGTGGGGACGCACGCCGAGCTGATGGGGACGTCCACCGAGTACCGGCACCTGATGTCCGGTGAGGAGCGGGACCCGGGAACGGGCCCGGAACGCGAGGAGGTGTCGGTCCGATGACCACGGCCGTCACGGACACGGACGCCCGGCGACCGGATCCCGAGGAGCACCCCGACGCGGGCGGCCCCGCTCGGGACGGTTCCGGTGGGGACCCCTTCGACCGGGACCAGCTCCCGGCGCCGCCCGGCGCCCCGATGCAGCTGCTCCGCTCGCTGCTGCGGCCCGAGCGGCGCCTGGTGGTGCTCGCCTCGGTGCTGCTCCTGTTCCAGCAGGCCGCCATACAGGCAGGACCGCTGCTGGTGGCCATCGCCATCGACAGCGGCGTTCCCGCGGCGACCGACGGCGACTACGGCCCGCTGATCACGGTCGCGGTGCTGTACGGCGTGACCGGCGCCGCCTCCGGTGTCCTGGTGTACGCCTTCTACCGGACGCTGGGCCGCGCCTGCCAGGGGGTGCTGCGGGACCTGCGGGGGCGGATCTACCACCAGGCGCAGGCGCTCAGCCTCGACTTCCACGACCGGTACACCTCCGGTCGGATGATCTCCCGTTCGACCTCCGACGTGATGGCGCTGCGGGAGCTGCTGGACGAGGGCGTGCAGACGCTGATGACGGTCCTCGTCTCGATCGTCTACATCACCGGTCTGCTGCTGTACATGGACGTCGGGTTGGGTGTGGCGACGATGGCCTCGTTCGTCCCGCTGTACCTGCTGGTCCGCAGCTACCGGCGCCGCGCGGGGGTGATGTTCACCCGCCGCTCGACGGCGATCGCCACGGTGATCGTCAAGTTCAACGAGACGCTCAACGGCATCCGGCCGGTGAAGGCGTTCCGCCGCGAACGGGCGAACGACTCCCGCTTCGACGAGCTGAACAGCGAGCACTGCCGCCTGAACGGCGGCACCATCCTGGAGATGGCACGGTTCGTGGTGCTCTCCCGGCTCACGGCCAACGTGACCCTGGCCGCGATC
This sequence comes from Streptomyces spiramenti, assembly GCF_012034385.1. Lineage (GTDB taxonomy): Bacteria > Actinomycetota > Actinomycetes > Streptomycetales > Streptomycetaceae > Streptomyces > Streptomyces spiramenti. Next base: position 16,239 of record NZ_JAAVJB010000086.1, on the reverse strand, counting down.
GTGATGTGGTCCGCCTACCGGGTGGCCGACGGTGACCTGGAGCTGGGGGTGCTGGCGGCGGCTGCGCTGTACGTGCGGCGGCTGTACGACCCGATCGACCGGTTCGCGATGATCCTCAACGCCTACGCCTCGGCGTCGGCGTCGCTGACGAAGATCGCGGGGCTGCTGGCGCAGCGGCCCGAGCTGGCGGAGCCCGCGCAGCCGAAGGAGCTGCCGGAGCGGCCCGCGGCGGCGCCGGGGCGGGAGGTCGTCTTCGACGAGGTGCGGTTCGCCTACCGGACCGGCGGCGAGGTCCTGCCGACGTTCGACCTGACGCTGGCGGCGGGGCAGACCACCGCGGTGGTCGGGGCCACCGGAGCGGGCAAGTCGACGCTGGCGAAGCTGCTGGCCCGGTTCTACGACCCGACCGAGGGCCGGGTGCTGCTCGACGGCGTGGACCTGCGCGACCTGGCCAATCCGGAGCTGCGGCGCGGGGTGGTGATGGTGACCCAGGAGGCGTTCCTCTTCTCCGGGACCGTCGCCGAGAACATCGCGCTGGGACGACCGGACGCCCCCCGCGAGGAGGTGGAGGCCGCGGCCCGCGCCATCGGGGCGCACGAGTTCATCGAGGCCCTGCCCGACGGCTACGACACGGACGTCCGCAAGCGGGGTGGCCGGATCTCCGCCGGCCAGCGGCAGCTGGTGTCGTTCGCCCGGGTGCTCCTCGCCGACCCGGCGGTGGTGATCCTGGACGAGGCGACGTCCTCGCTGGACATCCCGGGTGAACGCGCGGTGCAGCACGCGATGGAGACGGTGCTGCGCGACCGGACCGCCATGGTGATCGCGCACCGGCTGTCGACGGTGGAGGTCGCCGACCGGGTGCTGGTGATGGACGGGGGCCGGATCGTCGAGGACGGGCCGCCCGCCGAGCTGATCGCGGGCACGGGACGGTTCGCGGCCCTGCACAGTGCCTGGCGGGAGAGCCTGGTCTGAGCCCCGGCCCCCGCCCGCTCACGTCGCGGCCCGCCCCGAGCGAGGGGCGGGCCGCCACGTCCGTCACCACCGCGGTCGACCGGTTCAGCGCAGCAGGACGCCCTGGCCGCCGCCGACGGCGTCGTCGTCGTCCGGCAGGCTCTGCAGCCCCAGCTCCGCGGCGGACGCGAGCCGCGGATGGTGCGGCAGAACCCGGACCGTGTAGCCGAACGGACCGGCCCGGTCGAAGGACAGGTCGCCGGCGAAGGTCCAGCGCCCTTCGAGGTCCTGCCCGCCGATCGGCTTCAGCGGGACGGCGACGGGGTCGGTGAGCCGGTCGTCGGCGTCCACCCTGCCGGTGACGGCCTGCACCTCCACATCGGCCGGCCGGAGCCCGCCGAGGGCGACCGCCACCCGCACCGGGACGGTGCGGCCCAGCGTCGCCCCCTCCCCCGGGTGGTCGGCGAGGTCCGCGCCGGCCGCGACGTGGCCCACCGCGACCCCGGGCCAGGCGTCCCGGACCCGGGAGCAGTACTCCGCCAGTTCCTCGGCGGCGGACCCGGCCAGCTCCCGGTGCGCGGCGGCGGCCGGGGCGTAGAGGGTGCCGACGTACTCCTGGACCATGCGGTCGGCCTGGACCAGCGGCCCGAGCCGGTCCAGGGTGGCGCGCACCATCTCCAGCCAGCGGCCGGGCAGCTCGGTGTGGGCGTCGCGCTGGTAGAACCGCGGGACGACCTGGTCCTCCAGCAGGGCGTACAGCGCCGCCGCCTCCAACTCGTCGCGCCGACCCTCGTCCAGCCCGGTGGCACCGTCGGCGGTGGGGATCTCCCAACCGAAGTCGGGGTCGTACCACTCGTCCCACCAGCCGTCCCGGACGGAGAGGTTGAGCCCGCCGTTGAGCGCGGCCTTCATCCCGGAGGTGCCGCACGCCTCCAGGGGGCGCAGCGGGTTGTTGAGCCACACGTCGCACCCGGCGTACAGGTGCGACGCCATCGCCATGCCGTAGTCGGGCAGGAAGACGATCCGGTGGCGCAGCTGCTGCTCGTCGGCGAAGCGGACGAGCTCCTGGATGAGGCGCTTGCCGCCGTCGTCGGCGGGGTGCGCCTTCCCGGCGACGACGATCTGCACCGGACGTGAGGGGTCCAGCAGCAGTCGGCGCAGCCGGATGGGGTCCTTCAGCATCAGCGTCAGACGCTTGTAGGACGGGACCCGCCGGGCGAACCCGATGGTGAGCGCGTTCGGGTCGAAGACGTCGTCGATCCAGCCGAGCTCGGCGTTGCCCGCCCCGCGCTGCCGCCAGGACTCCCGGAGCCGCCGCCGGATCTCCTGGACCAGTCCGGTGCGCATGGTGCGGCGCAGTTCCCACAGCGCCGCGTCACCCAGCGGCTTCCCGGCGCGGGCCGCGCGCATGGGGTCGGCGGTCCAGGTGGGGGCGTGGACGCCGTTGGTGACGGAGGTGATGGGGACCTCCGCCGGGTCGAACCCCGGCCACAGACCGGCGAACATGTCGCGGCTGACGTGGCCGTGGAGCGCGGAGACACCGTTGGCGCGCTGCGCGGTCCGCAGCCCGAGGACCGCCATGTTGAACTGGGGCTGCTCCCCGGGGCGTGCCGGGGCGGGCTCCCGCCCGAGGCCGAGCAGCGGCGCCGGGTCGAGCCCGGGGAGTTCGGCGCCCGGCCCGAAGTGGCGCGCGACAAGTTCCTCGGGGAAGCGGTCGATCCCCGCCGGCACCGGGGTGTGGGTGGTGAAGACGGTGCCCGCGCGCACGGCTCGGAGCGCGGCGTCGAAACCGGCGCCCTCCTCGGTGAGTTCCCGGATGCGCTCCAGGGCGGCGAGCCCGGCGTGGCCCTCGTTCATGTGGAAGACCTCGGGTGCCGCGTGGCCGGTGATGCGGCAGTAGGCCCGCAGCGCGCGCAGGCCGCCGATCCCCAGGAGCATCTCCTGGAGGAGGCGGTGCTCGCTGCCGCCGCCGTACAGGCGGTCGGTGACGTCGCGTTCGGCGGGCGCGTTCTCGCCGAGGACGGAGTCCAGCAGCAGCAGGGGGACACGGCCGACATGCAGCAGCCAGACCTGCGCGGCGAGGTTCCGGCCGCCGGGCAGGGCGAGGTGGACGCGGACGGGCGTGCCGTCGTCCTCGGCGAGGAGCGTGAGCGGCAGCTCGTGGGGGTCCAGGACGGGGTACTGCTCCTGCTGCCAGCCCTCGCGGGAGAGCGACTGGCGGAAGTAGCCGTGCCGGTAGAGCAGGCCGACGCCGACCAGGGGGACGCCGAGGTCGCTGGCGGCCTTCAGGTGGTCGCCTGCGAGGATGCCGAGGCCGCCGGAGTACTGCGGCAGTGCGGCGTTGATCCCGAACTCGGGCGAGAGGTAGGCGATGGCGGCCGGGGCGTCGGGGACGTTGCGCTGGTACCAGCGGGGGTCGGTGAGGTAGTCGCGCAGTTCACCGACGGCCAGCGCGAGGCGCCGGCGGAAGCCGCGGTCGGCCTCCAGCGCGGTGAGCCGGTCCGCGGAGACGGTGCTGAGCATGCGCACCGGGTCGCCGCCGGCGGCGGCCCACCCCTCGGGGTCGACCGATCGGAGCAGTTCGCGGGTTTCCGGGTGCCAGGACCAGCGGAGGTTGAGCGCCAGTTCCTGAAGGGGTCGCAGGGACTCAGGGTAGACGGGACGGACCGAGAAGCGACGGATGGCCTTCACTGTTCGAAGGTAGCCGGGGCGCGGTGGCGTGGGCGAGGTAATCGGAGGGTTTTCACCCACCAGGGCCCGACCGGACCACAGCGGTTGCGCCCCGCGCACCTCTGGTGCACGGGGCGCGACTCCGCCGCGGCCTCGACGTCAGGCGGGAGTGCCGCCCTGCCCGGGAGCGTCGGCGTCGGTCTCCGCCGCCGCGCCGGAGGGCTCGCCGTCGCCGCTCGCGCCCAGGATCTCGGGGGCGAGCGCCGAGGTCGGCGCGAGTTCGCCGGAGGCGATCTCGTTCACGAAGTGACAGGCCACCCGGTGGCCGCTGCCGGTGTCGGTGAGCACCGGCCGCTCGGTGTCGCAGCGGGTGGGCTGCTTCCAGGGGCAGCGGGTGTGGAACCGGCAGCCTGCCGGCGGGTTCGACGGCGAGGGGAGGTCGCCGGTGAGCAGGATGCGCTCCCGGGTGTCCTCGACCTCCGGGTCCGGCACGGGCACCGCCGACATCAGCGCCTTGGTGTAGGGGTGCTGCGGGTTGGCGTACAGGTCGTCGCTGTTCGCCTCCTCCACCAGCGACCCCAGGTACATCACGCCGATGACGTCGGAGATGTGCCGCACGACCGCCAGGTCGTGGGCGATGACCACGTAGGTCAGCCCCAGCTGCTCCTGGAGCTCCTCCAGCAGGTTGATGACCTGGGCCTGGATGGAGACGTCCAGCGCGGAGACCGGCTCGTCGCAGATGATGACGTCCGGCTCCAGCACCAGCGCGCGGGCGATGCCGATCCGCTGCCGCTGGCCGCCGGAGAACTCGTGCGGGTAGCGGGCGAGAGCCGAGTCGGGGAGGCCGACCCGGTCCAGCACCTTGAGGATCTTCGCGCGCCGCTCCTCGCGGTTGCCGCCGATGCCGTGGGCCGCCATGCCCTCGGCGAGGATCGACTCGATGTTCTGGCGCGGGTTGAGGCTGCCGAGCGGGTCCTGGAAGACCATCTGGAGCCTGCGCCGGGAGCGGCGCATCTCCTCCTCGGGCAGCTGCGCCAGGTCGGTCCCGTCGAAGAGGACCTCGCCGCCGGTGATGTCGACCAGCCGCAGGATGGCGCGGCCCAGGGTCGTCTTGCCGCAGCCGGACTCACCGACCAGCCCGTAGGTCTGGCCGGCCTCCACGGAGAGCGAGATGCCGTCGACGGCCTGGACGTGTCCGACGACCCGGTCGAAGAGGATGCCGCGGCGCACGGGGAAGTGCACCTTGATGTCGTTCAGTTCGAGCAGGCTCATGCCTCACCTCCGGGGTGCCGGGCGGTCGCTTCCGACCCGGTGGTGTCCATCACGGGTGGATCCAGCACCGGACCGGCGAGGTCCGACTGGTCCAGGACCGGGTTGACGCACCGCACCCGGTGGCCGGCGGCGGCCGGCTCGGTGAGCTGCGGCGTGCCGGTCAGGCACTCCATGACGTAGTGGTCGCAGCGGGGTGCGAAAGCGCACCCCTCCGACCAGGGAATCTGGTCGTTGATCGAGCCGCGGATGGGGTTCAGCGGCTGCCCGCGCGGGGAGTCCAGCCGCGGGATGGAGCCGAGCAGCCCGTGGGCGTAGGGGTGCATGGGGGCGGCGAACAGCTCGCGCCGCTCCGCCGCCTCCACGGCCTTGCCCGCGTAGAGCACGTTCACCCGGTCGCACAGTCCGGCGACGACGCCGAGGTCGTGGGTGATCATCAGCAGGGCGGTGCCCTCCTGGTCCACCAGCTCGCGCAGCAGCTCCAGGATCTGCGCCTGGATGGTGACGTCGAGGGCCGTGGTCGGCTCGTCGGCGATGAGGAGGCGGGGCGCGCAGGCGACCGCCATGGCGATCAGCGCGCGCTGCCGCATACCGCCGGAGAGCTGGTGCGGGTACTCCTTGAGGCGCCGGGTCGGGTCGGGGATGCCGACCCGGTCCAGCAGGTCGGCCGCCTCCTTGCGCGCCTTCTCCCCGCGCAGACCGCGGTGGCGGCTGAGGATCTCCGTGACCTGGACCCCGATCGGGACGACGGGGTTCAGCGAGGACAGCGGGTCCTGGAAGATCATCGCCAGCTGCGTGCCGCGCATGTCGCGCAGTTTGGACTTGGGGAGGGTGAGCAGGTCGGTGCCGTCGTACTCGGCCCGGCCGCCGACCCGGACGCCCTTGGAGGGGAGCAGTCCCATCAGGGCGAGGGAGGTGACGGACTTGCCGCACCCGGACTCGCCGACGAGGCCGACGACCTCGCCCTGGTCGACGGTGAAGGAGACGCCGGAGACGGCGCGGAAGTCGTCCCGGCCGCGCGCCGTGAAGGTGACGGCCAGTTCGTCCACGTTGAGCAGTGCCATGGCCATCAGCTCCGCAGTTTCGGGTCGAGTGCTTCCCGCATGGCCTCACCCAGCAGGGTGAAGCCGAGGGCGGTGATGATGATGCCGAGGGCGGGCCAGACCGCGAGCATCGGCGCGGCGTCGAAGAACCGCTGCGCCTGGGCCAGCATGACGCCCCACTCGGGCTGGGCGGCGTCGAGGTTGCCCAGGCCGAGGAAGGACAGGGCGGCGGCCTCGATGATGGCGGTCGCCAGCACCAGGGTGCACTGGACGATGACGGGGCCCAGGGAGTTCGGCAGCACGTGGGCGAGGACGATCCGTCGTCTGCGCACCCCGAGGGAGCGCGCCGCCAGCACGTAGTCGGCGTTGGCCTGCGCCAGCATGGAGCCCCGCAGCAGCCGGGCGAAGATCGGGATCTGCACCACGCCGACCGCGATCATGACGGTGGTCAGGCTCTGGCCCATGACCGCCGCGATGCTCACGGCGAGCAGCAGCGAGGGCAGCGCCAGCATCATGTCGATGAAGCGCATGATCACGGTGTCGATGCGCTGCCCGGTGCGCCCGCCGAGGGCGAGTGCGGCGCCGGAGAGGCCGCCGATGAGGGCGCCCACGACGAAGCCGATGACCGTGGCGACCACGCCCACCAGCAGGGTCTGCCGGGCACCGACCAGCAGCCGGGAGAGCTGGTCGCGGCCGAGGTTGTCCAGGCCGAGCCAGTTCTCGGCGCGCGGGCCGACGAAGATGCCCCGGTTGGAGAAGACCTCCCCGCGCCAGGTCTGCGCGGTGGGGCTGTAGGGGGCGATCCACGGCCCGACGATCGCGAGGAGCACGAAGACCGCGATGATCACGGCGCCGATGATGGCCATCTTGCTGGAGCGCAGCCGCCGGAAGGCGGCGACCCAGAGGCTGTCGCCGCTGCTGGTGGTCCGCTGCGCGGTGAGCTGGGCGAGCCGGTCGATCTTGTCGGCCTTGCTCATCCGGGCCTTGGCGAGCGGGCTCTCCGCCCGCTCGGGGCCGGCGGGGGCGGCCGGATCGGGGCCGCCGGTGGTGGCACCCGCGGTCGGGGTGGTGGCGGTGCCGGCGGGCTCGGGGACGGCGCCCTCGGGGGAGGCGCCGTCCGCGCGCGCGGCGTCGTCCGGCTCGCGGGGTTCGTTGCGTTCGGTACTCATCAGTGCACCCGCACTCTCGGATCGATGAGGCTGTAGGCCAGATCGACCAGCAGGTTGATCAGCACATAGACCAGCGCGATGATCAGGATGAAGTTGGTCAGCACCGGGTAGTCGCGGCCGTCGATGGCGTCCCGGATGAACGAGCCGATGCCGCCCCAGGAGAAGATCGACTCCGTGAGGACCGCCCCGGAGAGCAGGCTTCCGGTGAGCAGGCCGATCGCGGTGATGACGGGGAGCAGCGCGTTGCGCATCACGTGCCGCAGGCGTACGACCCGCTGGTGCAGGCCCTTGGACTCGGCGGTGCGGACGTAGTCCTCCTGGAGGACCTCCAGGACGCTGGCGCGGGTCATGCGGGTGATGACGGCCAGCGGGATGGAGGCGAGGGCGACACCGGGGAGCACCAGGTGCCAGAGCGCGTCGCCGGTGGCGTCGAGCTCGCCGGTGAGTATGCCGTCCAGGATGTGGAAGCCGGTGACTTCCGTGGCGTTGATGCCGGTGGTGAGGCGGCTGCCGGTCGGGAACCAGCCGAGGCCGACCGCGAATATCTCCTTGAGGATGAACGCCAGGAAGAACACCGGGATGCAGATGCCGATGAGGGAGCCGGAGACCGCTCCGACGTCCATCCAGCCGCCGCGGTGGCGGGCGGCGAGGTAGCCGAGCGGCACACCGACGACGACGGCGATCAGGATGGCCGTCACCCCGAGCTCCACCGTCGCGGGGAAGCGCTGGACGAACTCCTCCCAGACGGGACGTCCGGTCCGGGTGGAGACGCCCATGTCCAGGGTCAGCAGGTCTCGCAGAAAGATGAAGTACTGGTCCCACAGCGGCTTGTCCAGGCCCAGGGCCGATTCCATCGCTATGCGGTCGGCCTCGGTGGCCCGCTCGCCCAGTCGGGCGGAGGCGGGGCCGCCGGGCAGCATGCGCAGCCACAGGAACAGCAGGACGGACAGGCCGAGGAGTGTGGGTACCAGCTGCAGCAGTCTGCGGACGATGAGACGCAACACGATCGTTGACGCCCTTTCTTGCAGTGCTCAGTCAGGGGTCCGCCCGGCCACGGGGATGCCGTGGCCGGGCGGACGCGGGCCATGCGTGGTGACTACTTGAACGAACCCTCGGAGAACTTCTCCTGCGTGAGCGGGGAGACGGTCGGGGGGTTGACCTCTTCGGCGAAGACGATCGAGGGGGGCGAGGAGGAGATCGGGACGCCGGGGAGGAAGTCCATCACCAGCTCGTTGATCTCCTCGTACATGGCCTCGCGGGTGTCCACGTCCGGCTCGACCGACGACGCGGCGAGCGCGTCGAAGATCTCGTCGTTCCGGAAGCCCCACTCCTTGCTGTAGCCGTCGAACCAGGTGCCCAGGAAGTTGTAGGCGTCGTTGAAGTCGCCGGTCCAGCCCAGGAGGTACAGGTCGCAGCCACCGTCACGGGTGGTGTCCAGGTAGTCCGGGGTCCACTTCATCGGGCGGGGGTTGACGGTGACGCCCACGGCTTCGAGGTCGGCCTTCATCAGCTCGAACATGTCGGCCGGTGCCGGCATGTACGGGCGGGTGACCTCGGTCGGGTAGCAGAAGTCGACGGTCAGGTCGGCGTGGCCGGCCTCGTCGAGCAGCTCCCGGGCCGCGTCCTGGTCGTAGTCGTAGGTGGTCACGTCGTCGCTGTAGCCGGCGATGGTGTCCGGCACGAACTGCGTGGCGACGACACCGCCCTCGGGCAGCTGGGTGTCCACCAGGCCCTGGCGGTCCAGCGCGTGGGCGACGGCCCGGCGGACGTCGATGTCCTCCAGCGCCTCGTTCCGCTCCTGGGTGAACGCCAGGTAGAAGATGTTGAAGACGCCGCGGACCGGGACCTCGAAGCCCGCGGTCTCCAGGGCGTCGACGTCCGAGGGGGCGACCAGGTCGTAACCGTGGATCTCGCCGGCCTCCAGCGCCTGCCGGCGCGCGCCCTCGTCGGAGATCGTGCGGAAGACGATCTCCTCGAAGCCGGCGCTCTCGCCCCAGTAGTCGTCGAAGCGGGTGATGGTGACCTCGCCGTTGCCCTTGTTCCAGTTGCTGAGCTGGAACGGGCCGGTGCCGGCGATGGCGTCGGGGTCCTGGCTGTAGTCGGGGCGGCTGATGTTGTCGCCCTCGCCCGACGCCTCGTCCTCGGCGTAGCGCTCCAGGGACTTCGGCGAGTGGATGGAGAACGCGGCGAGGGAGAACGCGCCCGGGAAGACCGAGGACGGCTCCTCCAGGTTGATCACCGCGGTCAGGTCGTCGGTGGCCTCGCAGCCGACGTAGTTGGGCGGCGGGGTGTCCTCGCTCTCGTTCTCGGCGAAGCCACCGAACTCGGCCTGCCAGTAGTAGGAGAGCGCGGTCGACTGGTAGGTGCCGGTCCAGTTGTACCAGCGGTCGAAGTTGTCGCAGACGACCTGGGCCGTCAGCTCCTCGCCGTCGTGGAAGGTGACACCGTCACGGAGGTCGAACGTCCACTCGGTGCCCTCGTCGTTGCTGTCCCAGGTCTCGGCGAGGCCACCGGTGAGTTCGGTGCCTCCCGACTCGTGGTCGAGCAGCGTCTCCAGCACCTGGCGCGAGACGCGGAAGGTCTCGCCGTCGCTCTCCAGCGAGGGGTCCAGGGAACCGGGGTCACCGGCCGCGCCGAAGATGAACCGCTCGGTGGAGCCGCCCCCGTCGGAGCCGTTGGAGTCGCGGTCGCTGCTGCAAGCGGTCGCGACGAGGCCGAGCGAGACCGCTGCCGCGATCACCGCCACCTTCGATCGTGCTATGTGCATCGTCCACCTCAGTGGGGTTCGGTGCTGTCAGGCGTTTGTGTGGCCCGCACATTACTGCGCATCTACATAGTTTGGAACGGCGGGCAACCTGGCGATATCGACCTGAGACTCAGTGGTGCGTGAGGGGCTCGGGAGCCGAGTGCGCCCGCCACAGCGGCGACACGCAATGGCCACGAGTACGCAACACGGCGACGGATTGTCCGCCCCCCTTCCCGGGGCAGGCTCTCCCTAGCACCTCTCTTCGCGTCGGCCCCGCCGCACAGTTCGCGGCCCGGTCGGCGCCGGCACCGAACTCCCCGTCACGAACGGCGAGTCCAGCCCATCCCGGCACAGAGGGAACGGGCCGCGACCCACCCGCCGGGCACGTCCCGACAGCGGGGCGGGGGTGCCCGCGTGACGACCGGACCATGCCCTGACCGCACTCCGTTCCACACCCAACCGAGTGAACGCGCACCGGAGCCGCCATGCCTACTGCCCGCCAGCGGCCGTCAGAACCGATAGAAAGGACAAGACACCGCAAAGTCGGAGATTTACTCGCACTTCCTACGTATCCAGGTGATCCCCAGATGATCGGTCGCATCCCTGTCCTCGACGTCTCGCCGCTGGTCGACTGCGGCCGGCGTCCGGCGAAGGCGGTCCCGGGAGAGACCTTCCAGGTCACCGCCACCGTCTTCCGAGAAGGCCACGAGTCCCTGGGCGCCAACGTGGTGCTGCGCGACCCCGGCGGGCGCGGCAGCGTGTGGACCCCCATGCACGAACTCGCGCCGGGCACCGACCGCTGGGGGGCCGACGTCACCCCCGGGACCGAGGGCCGCTGGACCTACGCGGTGGAGGCGTGGTCGGACCCGATCACCACCTGGCGCCGCCACGCCGCCGTCAAGGTCCCCGCCGGCGACGAGCCCGAACTGATGCTCGCCGAGGGCGCCGCCCTGCTGGAGCGGGCCGCGGGGAAGGTCCCCAAGGCAGCCGGGCGGCCGGTCCTGCTGGCCGCCGCCCGCGCCCTCCGCGACCGCGAACTGCCGTCCACCGCACGGCTCGCCGCCGCCACGGCGCCGGAAATCCTCGCCGTGCTGGAGCGCCACCCGCTGCGCGAACTGGTCAGCTCCTCCCGCCCGCTGCCGCTCATCGTGGAGCGGGAGCGCGCGCTGGTGGGCTCCTGGTACGAGATGTTCCCCCGCTCCGAGGGCGCCCACCTCACCGAGGACGGCGTCCCCGTCTCCGGAACCCTCCAGACCGCGGCGCTGCGCCTGCCGGCGGTCGCCGCCATGGGCTTCGACGTGGTCTACCTGCCGCCGGTCCACCCCATCGGCCGCTCCCACCGCAAGGGCCCCGGCAACTCCCTCACCGCCGGCCCCGACGACGTCGGCTGCCCCTGGGCGATCGGCGGACCCGAGGGCGGCCACGACGCGATCCACCCCGACCTCGGGACGCTCGCCGACTTCAGCCGGTTCGTCCGCACCGCAGCCGAGCACGGCATCGAGGTCGCCATGGACTTCGCGCTCCAGTGCAGCCCGGACCACCCCTGGGTCAAGGAGCACCCGGAGTGGTTCCGCAAACGCGGGGACGGCTCCATCGCCTATGCCGAGAACCCGCCGAAGAAGTACCAGGACATCTACCCGATCGCCTTTGACGAGGACTTCCGCGGCCTCGTCACCGAGACGCTCCGGGTGCTGCGGTTCTGGATGGCGCGCGGGGTGCGGATCTTCCGCGTCGACAACCCCCACACCAAGCCCGTGGTGTTCTGGGAGAAGGTCATCGGCGAGATCAACCGCACCGACCCCGACGTGATCTTCCTGGCCGAGGCGTTCACCCGCCCCGCCATGATGCGGACCCTGGCGCAGATCGGTTTCCAGCAGTCGTACACGTACTTCACCTGGCGCAACACCAAGGCCGAACTGACGGAGTACCTCACGGAACTGAGCGGCCCAGCCGCCCCGTTCATGCGGCCCAACCTCTTCGTCAACACCCCGGACATCCTGCACGCCTACCTCCAGAACGGCGGCCGTCCGGCGTTCGAGACGCGCGCCGTCCTGGCGGCGACCCTCTCCCCCACCTGGGGCGTCTACGCGGGCTACGAGCTGTGCGAGGGCCGACCGGCCCACGAGGGCAGCGAGGAGTACCTCGACTCGGAGAAGTACGAGCTGCGCCCCCGCGACTGGGCGGGCGCCGAGGCCGCCGGCACCACCATCACCCCGCTGATCAGCCGGCTCAACGAGCTGCGCCGCTCCCACCTGGCGCTGCGCCGGCTGCGGGGACTGCACTTCCACCACACCGACAACGAGCACATCGTGGCGTACTCCCGGCGCGCGGTCGGCACCGACGGCGAGGACACCGTTCTCGTCGTGGTCAACCTCGACCCGCACCACACCCACGAGGCGACGGTGTCGTTGGACACATCGGTACTCGGCCTCCCCTCCGCACGGCGGAGCGGTTCCGAGTCCTTCCCGGTGACGGACGAGCTCACCGGGACGACCTATGACTGGGGCAGGGACAACTACGTGCGGCTCGGTCCGGAGCGGGCGGACGCGCTCGCCCCGTCGGCCCACGTGCTGACCCTGCGACCGTCCTCTTCAGACCGGAGGGTCACCCAACCATGAGCGTCAACGAGCCGGTCCTCGACACCTTCGAGGACACGCCCGACCGCGACCGCGACCCCGACTGGTTCAAACGTGCGGTCTTCTACGAGGTCCTCGTGCGGTCCTTCAAGGACAGCAACGGGGACGGGGTCGGGGATCTCAAGGGCCTCACCGCCAAACTCGACTACCTGCAGTGGCTCGGAATCGACTGCATCTGGCTACCGCCCTTCTTCGAGTCGCCGCTCAAGGACGGCGGCTACGACGTCTCGGACTACACCGCGGTGCTCCCGGAGTTCGGCGACCTCGCCGACTTCGTCGAGTTCGTGGACAGCGCCCACCAGCGCGGCATCCGGGTCATCATCGACTTCGTCATGAACCACACCAGCGATCAGCACCGGTGGTTCCAGGAGTCGCGCAAGGACCCGGAGGGCCCCTACGGGGACTACTACGTCTGGGCGGACGACGACAAGAAGTACGCCGACGCGCGCATCATCTTCGTCGACACCGAGACCTCGAACTGGACCTTCGACCCGGTCAGGCGGCAGTACTACTTCCACCGGTTCTTCTCGCACCAGCCGGACCTCAACTACGAGAACGAGATGGTGCAGGAGGAGATCCTCTCCGCCCTGCGCTTCTGGCTGGACCTCGGCATCGACGGCTTCCGGCTGGACGCCGTGCCCTACCTCTACGCCGAGGAGGGCACCAACTGCGAGAACCTGCCGGCCTCCCACGGGATGCTCAAGCGGGTGCGCGCCGAGATCGACGCGCACTACCCGGACACCGTGCTGCTGGCCGAGGCCAACCAGTGGCCCGAGGACGTCGTCGACTACTTCGGCGACTACTCCAAGGGCGGCGACGAGTGCCACATGGCGTTCCACTTCCCGGTGATGCCACGCATCTTCATGGCGGTCCGCCGGGAGTCCCGCTACCCGGTCTCGGAGATCCTGGCCAAGACCCCGCAGATCCCCTCCGGGTGCCAGTGGGGGATCTTCCTGCGCAACCACGACGAGCTGACCCTGGAGATGGTCACCGACGAGGAGCGCGACTACATGTACGCGGAGTACGCCAAGGACCCGCGGATGCGCGCCAACATCGGCATCCGGCGGCGGCTGGCGCCGCTACTGGACAACGACCGCAACCAGATCGAGCTGTTCACGGCGCTGCTGCTGTCGCTCCCGGGCTCGCCGATCCTCTACTACGGGGACGAGATCGGAATGGGCGACAACATCTGGCTGGGTGACCGCGACGCGGTCCGCACCCCGATGCAGTGGACCCCGGACCGCAACGCCGGCTTCTCCTCCAGCGATCCCGGTCGGCTCACGCTGCCCACGATCATGGACCCGGTCTACGGCTACCAGGTCACCAACGTGGAGGCCTCGATGAGCTCCCCCGCGTCGCTGCTGCACTGGACCAAGCGCATGGTCTCCATCCGCAAGCAGAACCCGGCCTTCGGACTGGGGAGCTTCACCGAGCTGGAGTCCTCCAACCCCGCGGTCCTCGCCTTCGTACGGGAGTACGAGGACGACATCGTGATGTGCGTGAACAACTTCTCGCGCTTCTCCCAGCCCACCGAGCTGGACCTGCGCGCGTGGGAGGGGTGCCGACCGGTGGAACTCACCGGCGGTGTCGGCTTCCCGGCCGTCGGGGAGCTGCCCTACCTGCTGACGCTGGCCGGGCACGGCTTCTACTGGTTCCGGTTGCGGCGCCAGACCGACTGAGCGCCGAGACCTCCGCCGGCCGGGCGGGCCGCGTCACCGCGTGGCCCGCCCGCCGCCGACTGCGCCACCCGCCCCGCCCTCCTCGGGGGGCCGGCGCCCCACGGGCGCCCGACGGGGCGTCCGAGGAGAAGCAAAAACGGTTCCGCAGCGTTCTCGCCGCCCCGCCCGCTTCGGCCGCCTTCGGTCCGGAACCGGTCGTCCGGCGGCACGGAGCGGTTACCGCCCCACGGGGCGGGAACCCTTCCCTGCGCCGCACCGCCTCCGGCCCGACGACGCGTCAGGGCCTCTTCTCGCACGGTCGGTCCCCGCACGACACGTCCCCCCCACCTACCGGCCGTCTACGCCGCAATCCGGGACACTTCGTCATATATGTTCTGTGTAACCCGGGGAAAGGACGCCATGTCGGAAAGCTCCGCGCCCCGGACGGCCCCGCCGCGTCCGGCGGCTCAGGTCGCGCCCACGGGCGCCGCCGTCTTCCGTTCCCTCACCGGGCTGCTCGCCCGGTGGCTCCCCCGCCAGCGCTGGTACGCGGACAAGGGCCGCGCGCTGAGCGGCCTCACCCTCGTGTCGGCCACCGAACTGCTGCCCTGCGCCGACAGCGGCCCGACGCCGGGGCTGCTGCACCTGCTCGTGCGGACCGTCCCGCAGGGCGTACCGGAACAGAACGGCAGCTGCTACCAGCTGCTGCTCGGGGTCCGCTCCGTCCTCCCACCGGCACTCGCCCCCGCCCTCGTGGGCCGACCCGCCGACGGGCCGCTGCGGGGGCGCGCCGTCTACGAGGCGCTGCACGACCCGCGGCTCGCGGCACTCCTGCTGGAACGGTTGCGCGCCCCCGGCACACTCGGGGGGCTCGCCTTCCGGCGGACGCACAGCGCGGCCATTCCGTCCGGGCTGCCGGCCCGGGCGCTCGGCGGCGACCAGACCAACTCCTCCGTGGTCTACGGCGAGGCCCACATCCTGAAGCTGTTCCGGCGCGTCAGCCCGGGCGTCAACCCCGACCTGGAACTGCCCCGGGTGCTCGCCGCGGCCGGCTGCGACCGGGTGCCCGCCCCGTCGGCCTGGTTCGAGGCGGACGCCGAGGGCGGGGAACCGATCACCCTCGGCGTGCTCCAGCCCTTCCTCGCGGGGTCGACCGACGGCTGGGCGCTGGCCCTGAAGTCCCTCTCGCTGCGCACGGAGTTCGCGACCGCCGCGCACGGGCTGGGCGCGGCCACCGCCGAGATCCACCTCGCGCTGGCCCGCAACCTGCCGACCACCACCCTCCACGGCGAACGGCTGGAGCGGTCCGCCCTGGCCATGACCGAGCGGCTCACCGCCGCCGCCGCGGCCGTCCCCGCGCTGCGCCCCTACTGCACGGGGCTGCGCCGCTCCTTCGACTCCCTGGCGGAGTTCGCGCGCGGCGGCGGTCATCTCGACGCACAGCGCCTGCACGGAGACCTGCACCTCGGGCAGGCGCTCCACCGCGACGGCTCCTGGACGCTCATCGACTTCGAGGGCGAACCGGCTCGGCCACTGGCCGAGCGCTGCCGTCCGCAGCCGCCGGTGCGCGACATCGCCGGGATACTGCGCTCCTTCGACTACGCGGCCGGCCAGCACCGGGCGCCCGGCCCCTGGGTCTCGGCGTGGGCGGCCTCGGCACGCGACGCGTACTGCCGCGGCTACGCCGAGGTGAGCGGCCATGACCACACCGAGCGGCCGGAGCTGCTCCGCGCCTTCGAGACCGACAAGGCGGTCTACGAGGTGCTGTACGAGGCCCGGCACCGGCCCGCCTGGCTCCACATCCCGATGGCCGCCGTCCGCCGGCTGGCGGGCTGACCCGCCGAGCGGCGGGCGGCGCCCGGGTGACGCCGGGCACCGCCCGTACCCGGCCGACGCTGCCGCCTTCCGGCCGCGCCCTTCCTCCTGTCCGCCTTCCCCCGCCCCCGCATTCCGCACTCCACGCAAGGAGGCACCGCGTGCACTCCCGCCCGCAGGCCGCCGGTCCCGTCGTTCCCCCCGCCGACCCGGCAGCGCCCCGGCGCCCCGGGCCCACCGCCCCCGTCACGGGCGCCCGGCCCGAGCCCCCCGCCGGAGGCC
>NZ_JAAVJB010000085.1 GCF_012034385.1 Streptomyces spiramenti | reverse complement strand
GACGGTGTCCAGGTGGCCGAGGAGCATGAGTGTCGGGCCGTTGCCGCGTCCGATGACGCCGACCGTGTTGCCTGTGGTGTCGGTGTGTGCCTGGAAGCCGAGGTCTGTCATGGTTCGGACCAGGTGGTGGCCCAGTGCGTGCTCCTGGTACGACGGGGAGGGGATCTCCAGCATCGTGCGCAGCAGTCCCGCCGCGTATGTGTCGGTCACACTCCCGGCCGGAGTGACAGCCTCCTTCATCTCCGCACCCGATCCAGCAGATGACCCACGACCCGATCCGCGGAACGGGCCCTTTCCTCGTGCCGGCCGCAGGTTTCGAACACCCTCCGCCCGTCCGCGCCGAACCTGCCCGCAAGCGCAGCGATGTCGCAGCCGCGCGGGCCTTCTGGTGTCGCTGACACGTGACCTCCGTACTAGGACCGACCCCGGACGGCAGAAACGAACTACCGCATGGAAAAGAAGTTACGAGCACGCCGACCCCCGAGCGTCCGCAACAAAATCAATCGCCAGGACACACCCCGCTGACCCACCCCCGTACGGCTACGAGCTCCGATTACCCGGCGTCCGTCCACGCCGTGTCACGCTGGTCCGCATTCCGGAATCCACCGGAACAGTCACGGTACGCAGGAGTGGAGGAGGAAATCGTGGGACGTACGAAGGAGAGAATCCCGGTACTTGCTTTGTGGAGCGCGCCGCGCTGTCGGTCCACCGCGTTCGCGCGAATGATGGCCGAGCGTGGCGACCACGCCGTCGTGCACGAGCCGCTGTCCCGGGTGGTCGACTTCGGCGAGGTGGAGGTCGGTGACCGGGTTGCGCACGACGAACAGGGCGTGCTCGCGGCGCTGCGCTCGCTCGCCGCGTCCGAGCCGGTGTTCTTCAAGGACACGACGGACTTCCACTACCCGGCGCTCCTGGCCGACGAGGATTTCCTCGCCTCCGCGACCCACACGTTCATCGTCCGAGATCCGGCCGAGGCCATCGCCTCGCACCACAAGCTGAACCCCGAGCTCGGTCGCGACGAGATCGGCTTCGCGTGGCTGTACGAGATCTTTGCCGCGGTGCAGTCCGCCACCGGAACGACGCCGGTCGTGATCGACTCCGACGATCTGCTGGACCGCCCGGCCGAGACCGTGCGGATGTACTGCGAGGCAGTCGGCATCCCCTTCGTCCCGGAGGCGCTGACCTGGCGGCCGAGCATGCGCTCGGAGTGGCAGTCGACCAGTCGGTGGCACCGGTCGACCAGCCGGTCCGCCGGCTTCGAGCGCGGCTCGGGCGCCACGGTCGACATCGTCGAGGCGGACCCGAGGCTGCGTGCATTCCGCGACCATCACATGCCGTACTACGAGAAGCTGAGCGCCGCCGCGCTGCGACCGTGAGCGTCCCGCTCGTGCCGGAACGACCACTGCCGCCACGCGCGAAGAGCGGCGTTTCAGGCCCACGAGGTCATGGAGACGTCGGCGGAAAGAACGACCGACGGCCCAGCATCGGTACCTCCGCAATGGTGAGACTTGGGATGGTTCTTAGTGAGGCGGGTAACGTGACGGAGAATGTGCTTCCCTCCATCAGAGGTGCATGGAATCCAGAGAAGGTCTTCCGTGACGCGGGCGGCGCCGGCAAAGCCTCGGCACTCCCCGTCGGACGTGGACTGTACGACGCGATCGACATCTCCGGCCATCGCAACAACACTGCCGTCTCCGCGGCGACGGAGACGACGGCGGGAGAATTCAATGTGTGGAGGAACTCCTTCGCCGCCGAATACCTGCCCGCGGGCGGAAGTCTCGTCCACGTGGACGACGTCCCGTTTCGGTTCCCCCCTGTCTGCGAAGGACCGGACAACATCCGCTGCTCCGGGCAGTTCATCCGCGTCCCGGAGGGCCGTTACGACTGGATCCACGTGCTGGCCGCGTCCGAGCGTCGCACCGAGGACACCGTCGAGCTGAGCTTCGCCGACGGCTCGGTCGACGCGGAAGCGCTCCGGGTCTCGGACTTCTGGGCGGCACCCGCGTGGTTCGGCGAGACCAAGGCTTTCGAGAGCCTCGTCATGCACTATCCGCACCACGTGCAGCGCGGTATCCCCGCGGTCATGTGGGCCCAGCGGGTTCCTGTCACCCGGCGCACGGGCCTCACCGGCATCCTGCTGCCACGCAACGTCGCGGTGCACGTCTTCGCCCTCACCTTGCAGCGAACGGAGACCTGACATGACCGTCGAGGCGACGGCGCGCACCTATACGATCACGGGCCCGGAACCCGAGCTCTGGTATCGCGACCTCATCAGCTGCCTGCAGGCCACGTGCGGTTCGGTGCTGGCCCGCGAGGGAGCCGACCCGCTGGCCGTGCTCGGCGCGGGGTGGCAGTTCCTGCACATGCCGGGCGACGTCCGGTCGGAGGAGTTCTACTACCCATGCAGCGCGGGACAGTTGGGCCGCGCTCTGGCCCCGCACCACGACCTGTCCGCCCGCTGGTGGCAGCCCGCCGACGAGGGCGACGTGTGGCGCGAGGTGCGCGAGCGACTGGCCGACGACCGGATCGTCATCGCCGCCGTGGACAACTTCCACCTGCCCTTCAGGCCCGCGTACGGGGATGTGCATGCCGCGCACCTCGTGCTGGTCTACGGCCTGGACGAGACACGTGGCGTGGTCCACGTCTCGGACGCGATGCCGCCCGCCTTCCGCGGCGCCGTGCCCATCGAGGAGTTCCGGCGGAGCTGGGGCTCGGCCAATCCGACCGACGCGCAGGATGCCTTCTTCAGCGACTCGGAGATCGGCCTGCGCTGCCTCGACGTCAGCCTCGGCACGCCCCCGGCGCCCCTGACACCGGAGTCGCTGGGCGACTGTCTGCGTACCGACGTCGAGGGCTTCACCACGGAGACTTCGTCCCGTACCGGGATCGCCGGCTACGACGCGTTCGCCGGGGAACTCAGGGAGCGGTGCCGGGCAGGTGACGCCGGCGCGCTCCGCGAGCTGTACCCGTTCGGCTGGGCCATGCAGGCGCAGGCCTCGCTCCACGGCGAACTGCTGCGCCGCTGCGGCCGCGACTGGGACGACGCGGTGCTCGCCGGGGCGGGACGCGCGGTCGAGACCGTCGCCCACGCGTGGACCGGGCTGCGGTTCACCGGCGCGCACGGCCACGGCGACCCGCGTGCGGCCGCGCCCGACATCGCACACCACGCCACGCTGCTGCGCGCCGCCTACGCGCGCGCGGTGGACGCTGTCGGTGCGGCAGCGGCGCGGCTGTGAACGTACCTGGACCGACCTCCTCGACCGAGCGGATGGAGAGTGATGAGCAAGCTGGCAGCGTTCGGCGGTACGGCGACCGTACCGAGGGACCGGCGCCACGTGCAGTGGCCGCTGATCGAGGACGAGGACCGCAAGGCAGTCCTCGACGCGCTCGACGGCCCGCGCCTGGTGTCCGACACCGACGGTGTGAACGCGGTGTCCCGACTGGAGGAGCACTGGGCCCGCCGCTTCGGCCACGAGGACTGCGTCGCGGTGTCCAACGGCACGGCGGCACTGGCCCTCGCGCTCGCCGCGCTGGGCGTCGGTCCGGGGGACGAGGTGATCGTGCCGGCGTTCAGCTTCATCGCCACCGGGCTCGCCCCCGTGCACCAGATGGCGGTGCCGGTCTTCGCCGACATAGACCCGGTCACCTTCAACATCGACCCGGATGACGTCGAGCGCCGCATCACACCGCGGACCAAGGCGATCATCCCCGTGCATCTGCACGGCGCTCCCGCCGACATGGACCGGCTGACCGGAATCGCCCGGACACACGGCCTCGCGATCGTCGAGGACGCAGCCCAGGCGCCCGGCGCCACCCACCGCGGACGCCCGGTGGGCGCGATCGGGGACGCGGGTGCCTTCAGCCTCCAGGTCAGCAAGAACATCCCGACCTGCGGCGAAGGGGGGCTACTGGTCACCCAGGACGCCGGACTGGCCGCCAGGGCCCGCCGCGGGCGGCAGTTCGGCGAGGAGATCCAGGCCGGCCGGGACCGCGACTACATCTCGTACGGCTTGGGGTGGAACTACAAGATGAACGCACTCCAGGCCGCGTTCACCCTCGCGCAGCTCGACCGGTTCGACGCCTACGAGCGTGCCCGGCAGGCGAACGTCACAGGCTTCCTCGCACGCCTGGCCGAGCTCCCGGGCCTGACGGTGCCGACCGCGCTGCCGCACACCACCCATGCCTGGCACATCCTGCGTTTCCGCTTCGACCCCGCCGCGTTCGGCCTCGACGGTGTGAGGCCCGAGGCGCTGCGCACGGCGCTGCGGCGGCTGCTGCGCGCCGAAGGGGTGCCGTTGTCGCAGTACCAGCTGATGCCGCTGCCCGACCAGAAGGTCTTCTCCGACCGAGTCGGCTTCGGCTCCGGCTACCCGTGGTCCGTGACCGGAGCGCCCGGCACCACCGGAGATGATGACCACCCGGTGACCCGGGCGGTCATCGCCGACTCACTGACGGTGCAGAAGCGGCATCTGCACCCGGGCGCCGGTGAACTGCTCGGTCTGTACGCCGACGCCTTCGAGAAGGTGTGGGCCAACAGGGACATGGTGGCCACGCTCGCGAAGGCGGCCTCATGACCGTCCTCCAGGAACAGGAAGGGGACACCCTGGACGCGGTCGCCGCACGCATCCGGTCGCATGTCGTCGACATGTGCGCCGGGCCCGAGGGCGGTCACCTCGGCGGCGCGTTCTCCAGCGCCGACATCCTCGCCGCGTTGTACTTCTCGGTGCTGAACGTGGACCCGCAGCGGCCGGACGACCCGGCGCGCGACCGCTTCCTGCTCAGCAAGGGCCACGCCGCCGTCGGCCTCTACGCGGCGCTGGCCGAGAAGGGCTTCTTCTCCGTCGGTGAACTCACCGGATACGGCCGCCCAGGCAGCAGACTGATGGGCCATCCGGTCCGCGCGGTGCCCGGTGTGGAGATGCCGACCGGTTCGCTCGGTCACGGGCTCGCACTGGGATGCGGGTTCGCGCTGGCCGATCGGTACGCCGCCCGTGATGCGCGCACCTTCGTCCTCCTCGGCGACGGCGAACTCCAGGAGGGCTCGGTGTGGGAGGCGGCCATCGCAGCCGCTTCGCTGCGCCTCGACCGGTTGGTCGCGGTGGTGGACCGCAACGGTCTCCAACTGACCGGCGAAACCGAGGGCATCGCGCCGATGGAACCGATGGCCGAACGATGGCGGAGTTTCGGCTGGGCGGTCCGCGACGTGGACGGCCACGACCCGGACGGACTCGCGGACCATCTCGACGCTGCGCCGTGGGAACCGGGCCGACCGAGCGTACTGATCGCTCGTACGGTCAAGGGCCAGGGTCTGCCGTTCCTCGCGGGCAGCAGCGCGAGTCACTACGTGAACCTGTCCCCGCGCGCTCACGCCCGAGCGGTCCGCGCACTGCACACCAGGGAGACCACCGGATGAGCCGCGCGACCCGAGAGGCGTACCGGGACCGTCTACTTCCTCTGCTGCACCGGCACCCCGAACTGATGTGTCTGGATTCCGACACCGGTCTGTTCAAAGCCGACCACGCCGCGGCGGCCGGCAACCAGTACCTCAACCTCGGCATCGCCGAGCACAACCTGATGGGCGTCGCCGCCGGGATGGCCGCGAGCGGGCGGGTCCCGTTCGTCAACACGATGGCCGCATTCGCCGCGTCTCGGGCTCTGGAGGCGATCAAGATCGACATCGCCTACAACGGACTGCCCGTCCGCATCATGGCCACGCACGGCGGTCTCGCCGCGGGCCACCTCGGACCGACGCACCAGGCCCTGGAGGACCTCGCGGTGATGCGGGTACTGCCTGGAATGACCGTGGTGGTGCCTGCCGATGCCGCCGCCACCGAGGCGTTCGTCGGGCAGAGCCTGAACCTGGCCGGTCCGCTCTACGTCCGGCTCGGGCGGAAACCGACCCCGGCACTGCCGGCCACCGCCCCGCCCCCCGTCATCGGGCGGGCGCAGAGCCTGCGGCAGGGCGGCGACGTCGTGCTCGCCGCCTGCGGTCCCTACCCGGTGCTGGCCTGCCTGGCGGCGGCGGAGATCCTCGCCGGACACGGCATCGGGGCCACCGTGTTGAACATGCACACCCTGCGCCCGCTCGACACGGAGGGGCTGCTGGCCGCGGCACGGCCCGCCTCGCTCGTGGTGACGCTGGAGGAGCACTGGCGCAGCGGCGGCCTCGGTGGCGCGGTGGCCGAGACACTCGCGGAGGAGGCGCCGACACGGGTGCTGAGGCTCGGCATGCCCGACAAGTTCGTCGACGAGGTGGGCAACCAGGAACACCTCGTCGCACATTACGACCTCACCGCGGAGCGGGTCGTGAGGGCGGTCCGTACGGCCCTCGACACGACGGCGCGCTCCGGGAGGACCGATCGGAAGGAATACGTCTCATGACCATGACCGGGACCGCGACCACCGGGCAGGCCTGCCCGGAGTGCGAGGAGCAGGTGCGGATCAGCGATTCGGTACGGCTCAACGAGATCCTGGACTGCGTGGGCTGCCGCAGCGAACTGGAGATCGTGGCGCTGAACCCCACGGTGCTTGCTCTCGCGCCGGAGGTCGAAGAGGACTGGGGCGAGTAGTCGGTTCGGGACCGACGTCGGAACCGGGTTCCGCACACGGCTTCCACCCGGCCCCCGACGACGGGGATCCGGTCCTCCAGCGGCAGGCACGAGGAGCCTGTCCCGAGGGCCGGGTCCGCTTCCCGGGAGCCGGCACGCCCTCCAGAGCGTGTTCGCTACCCCCGCGTCGGTTCGGCTCGCGGCGTCGGATGCGGTCAGCTGCACGGCGGAGGGGTGTCCTCGTACCGGCTTGTACTCGGGCGTTACTGACGACGCGGCAGGTGGTCGTGGCCGGCGTCGCGGGCCCGCCGTGGGGTCCCCAGCACGCGGCCGGGGGCACGCCCATCACGGGCGCGGGCGCAAAACGGCAGCGTTCGGCGCGGCATCGAAGCGTGCGCCACGAACGAGGCGCACCTCTGGGTGCTCCGGATTCCGGCCGGGGTCACGGCGTCCTCGCTCGACCTGTCCGTTCTGGAAGGGCGGGAGCGGGCGTCGCATGGCGGGCCTCGTCCCCGGCCGTTCCCGCGCGCCTGGCATCCACCGTGCCGTTCCGAGGTACTCGGGCACGGTGGCACAGAAAGGGCCCGGGTGGGGTCGCAGGGCGGCGCGGTGGTGCCGAGCTCGGACGCGCGCACGGCCGTCGCGGTACACGACGGGCACACCGGACCGACGGAGTACAGCGGCCACCATGTGCTCCGGCAGTCGGCCGACTGGCTATGCTCGGCGCCATGGCACTCGAATGGGAACAGATCGTCGTCGACTCCGTCGACCCCATCTCCCTCGGGCAGTGGTGGGCCGCGGCTCTCGGCTGGGTCGTGGTCGACAAAACCGAGGAGATCATCGAGATCCGGCCCGAGCCGGACCGGCTGCCGGGGTTGCTCTTCGTCCCCGTCCCCGATGGCAAGGCGGCGAAGAACCGGCTCCACCCCGACTTCCGCCCCGACGACCACGAGGCCGAGATCGCCCGGTTGGTCTCCCTCGGTGCCCGGCGCGCCGAGCCCGTGCAGGAAGGACAGCACTGGGTGACCCTCTTCGACCCGGAGGGCAACGAGTTCTGCGTCCTGTCCGAGCCGAGGAGCTGATCGGACTCCTTCACTCGTTCGAGTGAAGATGGTGGACGGTTCGCCCCCACGCAGCACGGGGGCGTGGACCGTGTCCGTCGCATCCGGCGTGTCACCGAGACCTGCCCGATCCGGGCGACGCACCCGGTCCGCCTCCTCGCCCGTGCGGGCCGTGGCATCCGCCCCTCGACAGCCCTCAGAAGTCCCATCCCTCCTCGTCCACCGCGACGGCGGCCTCGGCGAAGGAGGCGCCCACCATGCAGGCCGTGAGCGTGGTGCCGTCCGCCGGGTCGATCAGGAGGAAGGAACCGGTGCGGCGCGAGTCGGCGTAGCGGTCGAGCGCGAGCGGTTCGGCTGTGCGGACCGTGATCCGACCGATGTCGTTGGCGACCAGCTGCCCGGGATCCGGGTGTGGGGAGAGGTCGTCCAGACTGAGCCGTGACGGGATCTCCCGGACGATCGCCTTGACGGTGCGGGTGGTGTGCTTGAGCAGCACCCGCTGGCCGGGCGTCAGGGGGCGGTCGGCGACGTGGCAGACGGTCGCCTCGACGTCCTGTGTGGTGGCGGGCGCGTCACCGGTCGGCACGATCAGATCGCCGCGCGAGACGTCGATGTCGTCCTCCAGGAGGAGTGTGACCGACTGCGGCGTCCAGGCCGTGTCCACGGACCGGCCGAGCAGGTCGATCCCGGATACCGTGGAGGTCCGTCCCGACGGCAGCACGGTCACCGGCTCGCCGACCCGAAGGGCGCCGGCCGCGATCTGGCCGGCGTAGCCGCGGTAGTCCGGGTGCTCGGCGGTCTGCGGGCGAATCACGTACTGGACGGGAAGGCGGGCGTGACAGGAGGTCACCTCCTGGCTGACCGGGACCGTCTCCAGATGCTCCAGCACGGTCGGGCCGCCGTACCAGCCCATGTGGGCGGACGGTTCCACCACGTTGTCGCCGGCCAGCGCCGAGATCGGGATCGCGGTGATCTCGGGCACGCCCAGCTCGTTCGCGTACGCCGTGAACTCCCCGACGACGGACGCGAAGTCCGGCTCCCGGTAGGCCACCGCATCCATCTTGTTGACGGCGAGCACCACGTGCGGGACGCGGAGCAGGGCGGCGACCGCCGCGTGGCGCCGGGTCTGCTCGGTGACGCCGTTGCGGGCATCGACCAGGACCAGGGCGAGGTCGGCGGTGGAGGCGCCGGTCACCATGTTGCGGGTGTACTGCACGTGTCCGGGCGCGTCGGCGAGGATGAACCGGCGACGGGGGGTGGCGAAGTAGCGGTAGGCCACGTCGATGGTGATGCCCTGCTCGCGCTCGGCCCGCAGGCCGTCGGTGAGCAGCGCCAGGTCGGGCGTGTCCTGGCCCCGCCTGCGCGAGGCCTCCTCGATGGCCGACGCCTGGTCGGCGAGAACGGATTTGGTGTCGTACAGCAGCCGTCCGACCAGCGTGGACTTGCCGTCGTCGACCGAGCCGCAGGTGGCCAGCCGCAGCAGGCCGCCCGGCCGGTCGGCCACATCGCTCGCAACGATTCTGTCGGTGACGCCCGTTGTCATGGCTAGAAGTACCCTTCTCGTTTGCGGTCCTCCATGGCGGCCTCGGAAAGCCGGTCGTCGGCCCTGCTCGCGCCGCGCTCGGTGACTCGGCTCGCCACGATCTCCGCGATCACGGCGCCCACCGTCGACGCCGAGGAGTCGATCGCACCGGTACAGGACATGTCGCCGACGGTCCGGTAGCGGACCTGGCGCTCGCCCAGGGGCTCACCGTCCCGGGGGCCGCCCCACGCGCCGGGCGCCAACCACATGCCGTCGCGCGGGAAGACCCGACGCCGATGCGCGAAGTAGATCTCCGGCAGAGCGATGCCCTCCCGCTCGATGTACTGCCAGACGTCCAGCTCGGTCCAGTTGGACAAGGGGAAGACCCGGACGTGCTCGCCCGGCTGGTGGTGGCCGTTGTACAGCTGCCACAGCTCGGGCCGCTGCCGGCGCGGGTTCCAGCCGCCGAACTCGTCCCGCAGGCTGAACACCCGCTCCTTGGCACGCGCCTTCTCCTCGTCCCGCCTCCCGCCCCCGAACACCGCGCCGAAGCGGCCGGTACGG
The DNA here is from genome assembly GCF_012034385.1 of Streptomyces spiramenti. Lineage (GTDB taxonomy): Bacteria > Actinomycetota > Actinomycetes > Streptomycetales > Streptomycetaceae > Streptomyces > Streptomyces spiramenti. The sequence continues at coordinate 10,239 of NZ_JAAVJB010000085.1, read as the reverse complement.
ACCGCGTCGAGGAGGGGAACGGTCTGGAGCGGGTTGCGGGTGCCGTCGGGGCGTTCGCGGAGCCTTCCGTCGTCGATGTACGACTGCACGGAAGCCACCTCGAGGTGGAGGCCGTGCCGCTCGACGACGCGGTCGCGGTAGTCGATCACTTCGGGGAAGTTGTGGCCGGTGTCCACGTGCAGCAGCGAGAACGGCAGCGGCGCGGGGCCGAACGCCTTGAGCGCCACGTGCAGCATGACGATCGAGTCCTTGCCGCCGGAGAACAGCAGCGTCGACCGGTCGAACTCGCCCGCCACCTCGCGGAAGATATGGGCCGCCTCGGCCTCCAGCGCTTCGAGGTGGGTCATCAAGGGCGGCGCCGGAGTCTGCTGCGGGCCGGTGAGCACGGCGGGTGTCTTCATGGCCATGACGGCGCTCGCTCGGTGAGGACCGCGTGCACCTGCCGGACCGACTCCTCGGTGGTCCGGTCATGCGTGTGGACACGGAGGTCGGGGGCGACCGGCACCTCGTAGGGGTCGTCGGCGCCGGTGAGGCCGCTGATCTCGCCTGCGGCCTGCCGGGCGTAGAGGCCCTTCACGTCGCGGTCCGCGCAGATCCCCACCGGAGTCGCCACGTGCACCTCACGGTAGGGGACGCCCTGTTCGGCGTGCTGGTCCCGCACGGCCTCACGCGACACCGCGTAGGGAGCGATGACCGGCACCAGCACGGTGACACCGTGTGCGGCGAGCAGCCCGGCCACGTAGCCGATCCGGCGGACGTTGGTGTCCCGGTCCGCCTTCGAGAAGCCCAGGTCGCCGGAGAGTTCCGCACGGATCTCGTCACCGTCGAGCACCTGCACCCGACGCCCTTCGGCCCGCAGGCGCTCGGCGAGGCCCACCGCGATGGTGGTCTTGCCCGCGCTCGGCAGCCCGGTCAGCCAGACCGTGCCGCCCTGCCACTCGGTCGGTCTGCCCTTCGGTTCGGTCATGCGAGGATCTCCGTTTCGCGCGTGCTGGGGGCCGTCTCGTCGGGAGGTGCGATGCGCACCGTGGTGCCGGCCCCTGCGAGTGCCTGGCTGACGGGGGCGGAGGCGCGTCCGTCAGCGATGCGTACGCTGCCGACTCCGCCGGTGAGTGCTTCACGTGCCGCGACGAGCTTGAGCGCCATACCGCCGGTGGCGGAACGGGTGGGCGGGCCGGTCGGGGAGATGCGATGGGTGCTCTGCACGCTGGTGGCGTCGTCGGGGTCGGCGAGTACGCCCGGTGCTCCCGTGAGCAGCAGCAGCCGGTCGGCGCCGAGTGCGACGGCGAGCGCAGCGGCGGCGCGGTCGGCGTCGACGTTGACCGGGTTGTCGTGCTCGTCGATCGCGGGCGGCGAGACGACCGGGACGTGGCCCAGGCGCAGCAGAGCCTTGGGCAACTCGGTGCGGACCGTGGTGATTCGGCCGCTGTGGTTGTCGCGGACCAGCACGGTGCGGCCGTCGACGACGGAGCGGACGACCGACTTGCGGCGGGCGCGGAGCATGCCGCCGTCCATGCCGGTCAGCCCGACCGCGGGCACGTTGTGGCGGGCGAGTTCCGCGACCAGTCTGGGTTTGACCGCGCCGGTCAGTGCGAGGACGACCACGTCGAGCGTGGCCGGGTCGGTGTAGCGCGTCGAGACGTTGTCCGGGGCGACGAGGGTCCGCTGCGGGACGCCCAGTTCCCCGGCGAGCCGCCTGATCTCTCCCGATCCTCCGTGGACCAGGACGATGGAGTGCCCCTCCTGGACGAGTCGGGCGATGTCGGCGCAGATGCCCGCGGCGTCGACTGCCGGATTGCCGCCGCATTTGACGACGGTGAGCGGTGGGGTGGTCACGGTCTCTCCCGAGTACGAGGGGCCAGGTCCTGTCTGGTGTCTGGTGAACAGCGCCGGGCGGGATCTGCCAGACAGGGCCTAGAGGGGGTGGAGGCCCGGGAAGGTGAGGCCGAAGGTCTCGGGCCAGCCCATGCGGATGTTGAGACACTGGACGGCATTGCCGGCACCGCCCTTGACCAGGTTGTCCAGCGCGCCGATGCTGGTCAGGCGCCCGGTTTCCTCGTCCAGGGCGTAACCGACGTCGCAGTAGTTGGACCCCAGAAGGATCTTCGGGTCGGGGTAGCGGAAGATGCCGCGCTGGTGGGCGACGACACGGACGAAGGGTTCCTCGGCGTACTGCTGACGAAAGGCCCGCCGGAGGTCGAGTTTGCCGACGCCGGGGCGCAGAGTGCTGTGAGCGATCGTCTGGACCCCGCGGACGGCTTCGACGCCGGTGGCCGTCATGGCCGCGGAGAGGCCCAGGTGCTGGGATATCTCGGCCTCGTGGCGGTGGCTGGTGGGCGCGAACACGCGCATCGCGCCGCTGCGTTCAGCGTGCAGGTTGGCCGGGCCGGCGGTGGAACCGGAGCCGCTCGAGCCGGTACGGGCGTCGAGTTGGACGCCGGCCTCCGTGTCGATCAGATCGTGCGCGACGAGCGGGTGGAGGGCGAGGACGCCGGCGGTGGCCATGCAGCCGGGCACGCTGATCAAGTCAGCGCCACGCAGCCGCTCCCGGTGCAGTTCGGGCAGGCCTGGCACGAAGCTGTCCAGCAGGTGCGGGGCCTGGTGCTCACTGCCGTAGTACCGTGCGAAGGTCTTCGTGTCGTTGAGGCGGAAGTCCCCGGTCAGGTCGACGACGAGTTTGGCGCGCTGGATCCAGTGCTCGATCTGGGTCATCGCCGCCCGGTGCGGCAGAGCCAGGAAGACGACATCGCACTCGGCTACCTCGTCGACGGAGCAGAACAGCAGATCGGTGGAGGCCCGCAGATTCGGGTGCACACCGTCGACCCGCTTGCCGGGGAAACGCGAGGAGATCGCGCCCACCACCTCGACCTCGGGGTGAGCGATCAGCAGCCGCAACAGTTCTCCGCCGATATAGCCGGCCGCGCCGGCAACCGCGACACGCATCATGCCTCCACTCTGATCACCACAGGACCTCCGTAGCGAAAGTTCTCGATCAATCGGACGGCACATACACCCCGCATGGAAAGGCAACCTACGAACCGACCCGCATTCCAGGCGTCCGCGACAGACTCATCCACCACAGCGCTCCGGCTTACCGAGCGTGGGCCGGGGGTACGCGCGACGTTTACTCCCGGTCGGCGCCGCGCTCGTGGTCCGAGATGAGGTCGCTACCCGGGACCACCTCTGCGCAACGGATTCGGCCGGCGTAGTCGTCTCGCTTATCAGGCCCGGCCTCCACGCGTGACAGCATAGTTTTGCGAGTGTCGTCAGAATTTCTTCTTCGAAAGCCTTCGGAGGCCCGTCACATGAAATCAGTGCTCGTCCTCTCCTGGATAGCCATCGGTAACGTGCCCGCAGCGGTCGCGGAGCTCCGGGCTCGCGGCCTGCGACCGGTTCTGGTCTCCGACCTACCCGACGATCCCCATGCCGGCCTCTGCGACGACCACATCGTGTTCGACTGGGACCGGGAGGAGCTGCCGGCCCTCACGGCCCGGATCGGTGAGCGGGGCACCGAGCCGATCGCCGTCGTCAGCATGGTCGAGAAGCTGACCGAGTGGAGCATCGCGCTCACCACGCACTACCGCCTTCCCGGTGGCGGCGCCGGCCGTGCCGTGCTGGCGAGCAAGACCCTGGTCCGGGAGCACATGAGCGCCCTGGGCCTGTCCGACATCAAGTTCTCCGGCGACCCCAGGTCGGTGGACTTCTTCCCCGCCATCGTCAAGCCCGCGCGGGAGTCGGCGGCCTCGTACATGGTCAGGCGGGTGGACGACCGGGACGAGCTGCTGGCCTACCTGAAGCACCTGGAGGAGTCCGGGGCGGGCGACGTGGAACTGATCGCCGAGGAGTTCGTGTCCGGCACCGAGTTCTCGGTGGACGGGCCCGTGCTGAACGGCCGCTTCCACCCGCTCCTCGCGATCGAGAAGGCCGACCACAACGATGCCAAGCACCACGATGCGGGGCTCTCGTTCCACCCGCCGCAGCAGAGTCACGTGCGGGACGGCGTGCACGCCCTGTGCGAGGCGATCAACATCTTGTGCGCCGACCGGGGTCTCGACCAGGTCTGGCTGCATTTCGAGGGCCGGAGCTCGCCGGAAGGCCGGACCGAGCTCGTCGAGATCAACCCCCGGGCCGGCGGTTTCCACACGGGGATTCCCGCGTCCATCCAAGCCCTCTACGGCATCGACGTCATCGCGGCGGTCGTCTCTATGGCGCTGGGCGAGTACGCGCCGCAGGAGGTGGGGCCGATGCGCGAGCAGCCGATGTTCGGCAACGTGGAACTGGAGGCCGAGGAGATCGGCACGGTGGAGGCGTTCACCACCGAGGCGGACCTGCTCGCACTTCCCGGCATCATGAGCGTGCGCTTGTCGGACGGTTACCGGGTGACCCAGCTGAACAAGGAGAACTTCTTCCTCTCGCTCACCCTCACCGCGGACTCCGTGGAGGAGCTGCGCGAGCATGCGGCGAGGGCCCTCGACTCCTTCGAGTACCGGGTCAGGCCGTAGCCGGCCCCCGTTCGGCCTGACGGGGGGCTCGATCCGCCGCTCGCGAAGGCGGCGGACAGGCTCCTCTCCGCGCCGGACAGCTCGGCCGGCCCCCCACGGCGGTGAGGTCGCCCGGTGCCCAGCCGGGTGGACACGGTCACGGCAAGTGGAGCCGCCCGCGCGTTCGACGGTGGCTCGGAGCAGGGCGGAGGGAAGGCGCGCCCCCCCCTGCGGATCCGGCCGTCGCGTTGAGGCCGACCGGGGGCCGCGGGGGCCCGGCCTGCCGCGTCGGCGGTGGTGGGACCGCCCTCTGAACGCGCCCGCGACCGTGGCGCCGTGCGATGGGCGCCGGCTGTCACCGGAATCGACGGGTTCGTCGTACGCAGGAGGCTCCCCGGCCGCGCGGAGTCCGACGTCCGCGCGGCCGGGCAGTGGTTCGAGTCGGCCCGTGTGTCCTTCCGTCAGGCGCAGTCCGCGGTCTCGCCGAGCGCGGTGTGCAGCTCGGCCAGAAGCTGCTCCGCCTGGGCAGCGGTCACCCCGTCCGCACGCCACGCCACGACGAGGTCCCACGAGCCGTCCGGAGCCGGAACGGCCTCCAGCGTCAGCTCGGTGTCCGTGCTGGGCGGCCGTACCCGCACCGGCTCGACCGCCACGTGACCACCGAGGTTGCCGTGTGGGGGCAGCCCCTGAAGAACGACCCAGGTCTGGAAGAAGGGGTGACGGCCCCGGCGTTTCGTGAGAACGCGGACCAGCTCGTCGAAGGGAGTGTGTGCGTGCTGAAGGCGCGACACCACCTGGACGGTCGCCCGGTCCAGCAGGTCCCCCGCGCTGTCGTCGTGCGCGGGCGAGACCACCAGGGCGAACGGGTTGACGAAGTAGCCGACCACCGGCTCGAGGGCCGGGTCGAAGCGGCCCGCGGTCACCGAGCCCACCGTGAGCTCGGCGGCGTCGAAGGTGCGGGCCAGGGCAGCGGCGGCGCCGGCGAGCAACGCCGCCAGGGCAGGGCCACCACGGCCGGCGGCGGCCTGCTCGAGCCGCCGCACGGTCTGCGCGTCGACCGTCATGACCCGTTCGAGCCGGTCCGCCGGACCGGCGCCCGTTCGTGCGGGAGCGGGCAGGAACGGCTCCGGGACCGCGGCCAGCTCCTCTTTCCAGAAGGGCAGGTCGCGGCGGGCCCAGTCCGCGAGGCGGGTCGCTTCCCAGGCACTGAACTCGCCGTACGACAGCGTCGCCGCCGCCTCGTGCCGCCGGCCTTCCGACCGCGCCGTGTACGCGCGCGCCAGATCGGCGATCAGCACCGACTCCGACCAGCCGTCGAAGGCGATGTGGTGCACGTGGAAGCAGAGCAGGTGGCGGTCCTCGGCCAAGCGGCACAGCCGGGCCCGCAGCGGGACCTCGTCCTCCAACGAGAACGGCTGTGCCCACCAGTCGGCCGTTACCGCCTCGGCCGCCTCCCTCATCCGCCCGGTAGCGGGACCGGCGATGTCCGCCAGCACGACGGCCGCGTCCGCGGGGGCGAGCACCTGCTGCTGGGGGGCCTCGTCGACCCACGGGTAGATGGTGCGCAGCGCCGGATGTGCCTCGACGACGTCGTCGAGGGCCGCCTGGAGCAGGTCACGCCGGAGTGGTCCGGTGAGCGCGTAGGCCAGCACGATCATGTTGTCCGCGGCCCCCGGCGTGCTCATCTCCGCCAGCCAGAACCGCTGTTGGGCGCGCGAGAGTGGGGCGGGAGCCGTGCGGTCGGGGCCGGGGGAGGGGAGCTGCTCGCGGGGAGCTGCCTGTGAGCAGTGGGCAGTGATGGCCCGTGGCGTACGCAGCCGGTAGACGTCGGAGGCGGTCAGGCGGGCGTCCAGCCGGGCACCGACCCGGGCCGCCAGCCGGATCACGTCGAGCGAAGTCGCCCCGGCCATGACGAGGTCGTCGTCCTCGGCCAGGTGCGCCAGACCGAGCAGCGCGTGGACGTCGTCCAGGACCGGGCTGCCCTGGGCCGGCCGCCGCGCGGCAACCCCGGCCGGTCCGGCGCTGCCGCGCAGCAGCGCTTCCACCGCCTTGCGGTCGGCCTTCCCGTTGGCGTTCCGCGGGAGCTCCACGGCGTGCGCCAGCCGCGTCGGCACCATCGCGCCGAGCAGGCTGCGTGCCGCATGCTCCGTCAGTTCCACTTCGTCCAGGGGCTGCTGGTGGACGGTGGTGTAGGCCGCCGCGAGCTGAACCCGGCCGGGCGCCGTCTCCAGCGGGACAACACAGCAGGCGGCGACCTCGGGGTGGTCCTCCAGGACGGCCTCGACCTCGCCGGCCTCGATCCGGACTCCCCGGATCTTGAACTGGTGGTCGGTCCGCCCGCGGTAGCGCAGCAGGCCCTCGGTGTCGCGCACCGCGAGGTCACCCGTGCGGTAGAAGCGCACACCGTCCCTGGTGAAGAACCGACGAGCGGTCTCCTCGGGGGCGCCCGCGTAGCCGAGTGCCACTCCGTCGCCGGCGACCGCCATCTCGCCCAGGTCGCCGTCGGCCACGGGCCGCCCGTCCGCGCCGAGGAGGGCCACCACGGTGCGGGGCACCGGCGCCCCGATCGGAACCTCCGTGCTGCCCGCCGCCACGTCGGTCGGGCGGATCACGTGGGCGGTGGCGAAGATGGTGCTCTCGACCGGTCCGTATCCGTTGACGACGTGCAGGGCGGGGAACTCGGTGATCACGCGGCGGGCGTTGCTCACCGACACCCGCTCGCCGCCGACAAGCAGCAGGCGCACCGCACCGAAGAGGTCGATCCGCTCCTCCGCGAGCACGTTGAACAGCGAGCTGGTGAGCCAGAGGCTGTTCACGCCCTGCCGGATGGCTGCCTCCAGCCCAGGTGCGTCCAGCGCCGTGGCCGCCCGGTCCATCAGAACGCATCGGCCGCCGTTGAGCAGCGGTGCCCACAGTTCGAGCGAGAGCCCGTCCCAGGGCAGTGGGGCTGCCTGGAGGAACACCGAGTCCGGGCCGAGGGGGATGGCCGGGCAGTTGACCAGGGTGCGGATGGTCCCCTTGTGGGGAGAGAGCACTCCTTTGGGTTTGCCGGTGGAGCCGGACGTGTAGAAGACGCTGGCCGTCGCTGTGCCGTCGTGCAGAGGCGCGGGGGCCGGGGTGGTGCGCCCGAGCTCCAGCAGGGAGGCGAAAGTGACGGTACGCACCTCGACCCCGGGCGGGGCGGTCGGCGCTCCGGGCGCCTCGGTGACGCACAGCGCCGCGTCCGTGCCCCGGAGCGTCTCGTCCACCCGTCCCTGCGGCCACTGCGGGTCGATCGCCACGTAGGAAGCGCCCGCGCGCAGGACGCCGAGCAGTGTCGTCACCAGCTCCGGTGAGCGCGGTACGCGCACCGCGACGTGGCGGCCAGGCTCGACCCCGAGGCGGCTCAGCGCGGCTGCCACCGTCTCGGACCGCGCAGTCAACTCACGGTAGGTGAGGCTCCGTCCACCTTGCTGAACGGCCACCGCGTGGGGGCTGACCCGGGCATGGTGGGCCACCACCTGTTCGATGCGCTCACCGAACGCGTAGGGGCTGTCGTTGGCGGGGGTACTCATCGGACGCCCTCCACCGGGGGCCGGGCGGTACCGAGCAGAACGTGCGAACGCGGCCGGCTCGGGGTCCGCCGGCTCATGCCGTCGCTCCTTCTCGCGACACGTCGATGACTGCCGCGAGGTCCTTCAGCACGGTGTTGTTGAGCAGTACCGGGAAGGGAAGGGAGAGGCCGAGCTCGCGGTTGACGCGGTTGTGCATGCGGAAGGCCAGCAGCGAGTGACCGCCGAGGTCGAAGAAGTCGTCGTTTCTCCCGATGCGTTCGGCGCTGAGCAGGTTCTCCCAGAGGCCGGCGAGGAATCGCTCGGTGTCGGTCTGCGGACCCGCGTACGACTCCTCACGCTCCAGGTGCCCGGCGAGCACCTCGCGGAGGGCGTCGAGGTCGCGCTTGCCGTGCGCCGTCGCGGGGATCCGGTCCTGGGTGATGAAGTGGCCGGGCACCATGAACTCCGGCAGGTCCCGCTCGCTCCGCTCGCGCAGCTCCTTGACTCCCAGGTCGTTCTCGAGCACCACGAACGCCACCAGGCGCCGGTCGTCGCCCTCGCCCTGCGGCAGCACGACGGCTTCCTGGACCTCGGAGTAGCGGCGCAAACCTCGCTCGACCTCGCCCGGTTCGACCCGGTAGCCCCGGATCTTGACCTGGTTGTCGACGCGGCCGACGAACATCAGGGCACCGTCCTCGCGCTGCCGCGCCAAGTCGCCGGTGCGGTACACGCGTGCGCCGTCGGCCTCGCCCGGCAGGGTGAGGAAGCGTTCGTCGGTCAGGTCGGGGCGGTCCTGGTAGCCGCGAGCCACACCGGGGCCGCTGACGAACAGCTCGCCGGTCTCGCCGGGGACCGTGGGTTCCAGCTCCGGGGAGAGCAGCCGCACGGATACTCCGTCCAGGGGCAGGCCGATCGGGATGGCGTCGGACTCCGCGTCCTCGGCCGTCACCTGATGCGCGGTGCAGGCGGTGGTGATCTCGGCCGGGCCGTAGAGGTTGTAGAGGGCACCCTTGAACTGTCCGCCCAACAGTGCCCGGCAGGCTGCCGGGAGCAGCACATCGCCGCCGGTCTGGAGGATGCGGAGTGAGGCGAAGGCGTTCCGGTCCTCGCGCACCACGTGGTTGACGACCATGGTCGGCACGAGCATCGCCGTGATGCCGTAGTGCCTCATCTGCCGTTGGAAGTCGGCGGCCAGCAGTTCCGGCACGGGCGGGAGTACGACCGCCTGTGCACCCCGTCCGAGAGTGCTCCACATCTCGAAGTGGAAAGCGTCGAAAGAGATGCTGGATATCTGGCCGACCCGGTCCGACGGTGTCAGCACCGGCAGGCTCGGGTTGGCGGCGAAGGAGACGATGTTGCGGTGCTCCAGGACGATGGCCTTGGGCTCGCCGGAGGAACCGGAAGTGAACAGCACGCTGGCCGCGCTGCTCGGTACCACGACTCCTTCGGTCGGAGAGGTGTCCGCGGCGGCACGGTCCTCGATGCAGACGATCCGGGCGGACACGGACGTCAGCCGGCCCTCCCATCCGGTCTCGGTGAGCACGACCTTCGCCCCGCTGCTGTCCAGCATCAGATCGCGACGGGCGTCCGGATAGCGGCTGTCCACGGCGACATAGGCCGCCCCCGACTTGAGAACTCCGAGGATCGCCACGAAGAGCTCGACCGACCTGTGCAGGTAGATTCCTACCCGGTCCTCGGGCCCCACCCCATGGCTTCGCAGCAACGCACTGACCGCGTCGGACTCCTCGTCCAGCTGAGAGTAGGTCAGAGTCCGCGTGTCATCACGAACGGCCGGGCGGTGCGGGTGCGCCTCCGCGGATCGCCCGAAGAGCTCCGTGAGGGTGCCGGCTGATCCCCTGGCTACCACTTTTTCCTCCTGTTGTGCATACGGCATTCTCGGAATTCGCAATGACTGATCCCGTGCGCGCTGTCAAGCGCGCATGTGTGCAACGGTTTCGCCGGCGGCAGAGCGCAGTGCCCGCGATGTGGGGTTCGCATTCAGGCAGGTACGGGAAAGCGTCGAATCGGGAGGGGGCCGCAGGTGGCGCGATGGTATCGGTGGGGGGGTCTGCCGTGTCGGAACACCGAAGAACTGGACGGTGAGGCTGTGTCCGGCGTTCGGTCCCAGGAGTTCGAGCAGGGTGTTCCAGCAGGCTGCGGCGAGTTCGGATGCTTTTGGTTCCGGGTTGCTGGGGTGGGTGGCGGGGCGGGTGACGGTGTAGCGC
>NZ_JAAVJB010000084.1 GCF_012034385.1 Streptomyces spiramenti | reverse complement strand
GCCGCAGGAGCACATCCAGGGATCTCAGTGGTGGACCCAGTACCAGCCCGTCAGCTACGACATCACCGGCCGCCTCGGCAACCAGCAGCTCAGCCGGCCGCGATCGGGGCCAGCAGCGCCCCGGTGAGCCGCACCAGATCCGCCGGGGCGAGCTCGATCTCCAACCCCCTGCGGCCCGCCGAGACGAAGACCGTCGGCAGCCCGGCCGCCGACGAGTCCACCACCGTCGGCAGCGGCCTACGCTGCCCGAGCGGGGAGATCCCACCGCGCACGTAGCCGCTGGATCGTTCGGCCGCCGCCGGGTCCGCCATCACCGCACGCTTGCCGCCCACCGCCGCGGCCAGGGCCTTCAGCCCCAGCGAGCCGGCGACCGGCACCACCCCGACCGTCAGCCGGCCGTCGACCTCCGCCACCAGCGTCTTGAGGACGCGGTCCGGGGAGGTCCCCAGTGCGCGGGCCGCCTCCTCGCCGTAGGAGCCCGCCGCCGGATCGTGCTCGTAGGAGTGGAGGGTGAACGCCACCCCCGCCGCGGTCGCTGCCACCGTCGCCGGGGTGCCACCGCCCGCAGACCGCTTCCCGCGCCCCATGCGCCCGCTCCTCGTCTCGCGTCCGCCCGCTGCCTCCCGCCACGGGCGGGTGAGGCGAGGGCACGGCTCAGTTCAGGTACGTCGGCCGCTGGGTGAAGTCCGCGCCGGGCACCGACGGCAGCTTGCCGATCAGGGTCGTCTCCCGCCGCAGCAGCTTCAGCTCCCGTGCCAGCCGCTCCGCGGTGTCCGGCGCCTGGAGCAGCTCCTGCTTCTCCGCCGTGGACAGCAGCGTCGCCGCCGCCACCAGGTAGGAGACCACGGAGGGCTCCTCGGGCAGTTCCTGCTCCCCGGCGAGCGTCCGCTCCATCGCGGTGGCCAGCTCCCGCTGGTACGCCCGGAAGGCCCGCAGCACGCCCTGGGCCAGTGGTGCGGCGCCCTCGCCCTCCTCCTCGTCGAGCAGCTCGACCTCGCCGGTCAGGTACTGCTCGCCGGCGGTCACCGACCGCAGCCGGAACCGCGTCGTGCCGGTGGCCACCACCTCGTACCCCGAGCCGTCGGGGCGCTCACGGATGGTCGACGCGTCCGCGACACACCCGACCTCGTGGAACGAGGTCATCGGGTCCTCGGCGAACCCCGCGCCGGGCCCGGCCGGCAGCGGCTCGCCGTCCGGCAGGCCGAGCGCCGTCGGCGCGACCTCGTGGCCCTCCCGGATCGCGATCACGCCGAACGCCCGGTCGTCCTCGTCCGGAACGGCCGCGAGGTCCGCCATGAGCGCCCGGTAGCGGTCCTCGAAGACGTTCAGCGGCAGCACCAGGCCCGGGTACAGCACGGTGTTGAGTGGGAAGAGCGGTAGCTGCGTGGTGGTCACAGCGGGCCACCCTATCCCCGCACCCGCCGCGGCAGGGCGCACACCGCACGTATCACACAGTGGGATGAGCGGCCGGGGCGCGGAACGGGTCTGAGAGACTGGAGGGGTGCTGAACCTCCTCGATCTGCGCGGTTCCGTCGCCTCCGGCGGCGGGATCGACCGCACGCTGCTGCCCCGCGCCGAACTCGACGTCGCCGCCGCCCTGGACCAGGTGCGGCCGGTGTGCGAGGACGTGCGCCATAGGGGGGACGCCGCGCTGATCGACTACGCCCGCCGGTTCGACGGCGTCGAGATCGACCGCGTCCGGGTCCCCGAGGGGGCGGCCGAGCAGGCCCTCCGCGAGCTGGACCCGGCGGTGCGCGCCGCCCTGGAGGAGTCCATCCGCCGCGCGCGCATCGTGCACCGCGCCCAGCGGCGCACCGACGTCACCACCCAGGTCGTCCCCGGCGGCACCGTCACCGAGCGGTGGGTCCCGGTGGACCGCGTCGGGCTGTACGTCCCCGGCGGCAACGCCGTCTACCCCTCGTCCGTCGTCATGAACGTCGTCCCCGCCCAGGAGGCCGGCGTCCCCTCCCTCGCCGTCTCCTCACCGCCGCAGGCCGCCTTCGGCGGGCTGCCGCACCCCACCGTCCTCGCCGCGTGCGCGCTGCTCGGTGTCGAGGAGATCCACGCGGCGGGCGGCGCCCAGGCGATCGCGATGTTCGCCTACGGCGCCGACGAGTGCGATCCCGTCTCCCTGGTGACCGGCCCCGGCAACATCTGGGTCGCGGCGGCCAAACGCCTGCTGAAGGGCCGCATCGGCATCGACGCCGAGGCCGGGCCCACCGAGATCGCGATCCTCGCCGACGCCACCGCCGACCCCGCCCACGTCGCCGCCGACCTCATCAGCCAGGCCGAGCACGACGTGCTGGCCGCCGCCGTACTGGTCACCGACTCAGAGACGCTGGCCGCCGCCGTGGCGACCGAGGTCACCGAGCAGGTCGCGCGCACCCGGCACCGCGAGCGGATCACCGAGGCGCTGACCGGGCGCCAGTCCGGCATCGTGCTGGTGGACTCCGTCGACGACGGCCTCGCCGTCGTGAACGCCTACGCCGCCGAGCACCTGGAGATCCTCACCGCCGACGCGCCGGCGGTCGCCGCCCGCGTCCGCAACGCCGGCGCCGTCTTCATCGGCCCCCACTCGCCGGTCTCGCTGGGCGACTACTGCGCCGGCTCCAACCACGTGCTGCCCACCGGTGGCTGCGCCTGCCACTCCTCCGGCCTCTCGGTCCAGTCCTTCCTCCGCGGTATCCACGTCGTGGACTACAGCCGCGACGCCCTCGCCGAGGTCACCGGCCACGTCGTGGCGCTGGCCGAGGCCGAGGACCTGCCCGCGCACGGCGCCGCCCTCAAGGCGCGTTTCGGCTGGACCGTCCCCGAGGCCTCGACCGTGCCGACGGGGGTGAGCAACCCGTGACCGTGCCAACCGGCCGCGCCCGGCTCACCGTGGACGACCTCCCGGTCCGCCCGGAGCTGCGCGGCAAGTCGCCCTACGGCGCGCCCCAGCTGGACGTGCCCGTCCGGCTCAACACCAACGAGAACCCCTACCCGCTGCCCGAGGAACTCGTCGGGCGCATCGCGGAACGGGTCACCGAGGCGGCCCGCGGCCTCAACCGCTACCCCGACCGCGACGCGCTGGAGCTGCGCGCCGCCCTGGCGCGGTACCTGACCGCCACCACCGGCCATCCGGTCGCCACCGAGAGCGTGTGGGCCGCCAACGGCTCCAACGAGGTGCTCCAGCAGCTCCTCCAGGCGTTCGGCGGACCGGGCCGCACCGCGCTCGGCTTCGAACCGTCCTACTCGATGCACGGGCTGATCGCCCGGGGCACCGGTACCAGCTGGGTCGCCGCCGGTCGCGGCGCCGACTTCGAGTTGGACGCCGGGACCGCGCGGCGAGCCATCGCCGAGCACCGCCCCGACGTGGTGTTCGTCTGCACCCCGAACAACCCCACGGGGACGGCGGTCCCCGCCGAGACGGTGCTGGCGGTCCACGACGCCGCGCAGCAGGTGCGGCCCACGCTGGTCGTGGTGGACGAGGCGTACGTGGAGTTCTCGCACGGCACCTCCCTGCTGCCGCTGATCGAGGGCCGGCCGAACCTCGTGGTATCCCGCACCATGTCCAAGGCGTTCGGCGCCGCTGGGCTCCGATTGGGCTACCTCGCCGCACACCCGGCCGTGGTGGAGGCCGTGCAGCTCGTGCGGCTGCCCTACCACCTCTCCGCCGTCACCCAGGCCACCGCGCTGGCCGCGCTGGAGCACACCGATACGCTGCTGCGGTACGTCGACCGGCTGCGCGCGGAACGCGACCGGCTGGTCGTCGAGTTGCGCGCAGCCGGCTGCGAGGTCACCGACTCCGACGCCAACTTCGTGCAGTTCGGGAACTTCGACGGCCCCGGCGGGGCGGCCGAGGTGTGGCGACTGCTGCTGGATCACGGGGTGCTGGTCCGCGACAACGGCGTGCCGGGCCGCCTGCGGGTCACCGCGGGAACCCCCGAGGAGAACGACGCGTTCCTGGACGCGGTACGCGCAGTGATGAAGGAGTACGACCGATGAGCCGCACCGGCCGGGTGGAACGCACCACCAAGGAGACATCCGTCTCCGTCGAGATCGATCTCGACGGCACCGGCAGGACCGACGTCTCCACCGGCGTCGGGTTCTACGACCACATGCTCGACCAGCTCGGCCGGCACGGGCTGTTCGACCTGACGGTCAAGACCGACGGCGACCTCCACATCGACAGCCACCACACCATCGAGGACACCGCGCTCGCGCTCGGCGCCGCCTTCCGACAGGCGCTCGGCGACAAGCGCGGCATCGTGCGGTTCGCCGCCGCTTCCGTGCCGCTGGACGAGTCGCTGGCCAACGTCACCGTCGACCTCTCCGGGCGCCCCTACCTGGTGCACACCGAGCCGGAGAACATGGCGCAGATGATCGGCCCCGACTACGACACCACGATGACGCGGCACATCCTGGAGTCCTTCGTCGCCCAGGCCCAGGTCGCGCTGCACGTCCACGTCCCCTACGGCCGCAACGCCCACCACATCGTGGAGTGCCAGTTCAAGGCGCTGGCGCGCGCCCTGCGATACGCCGCCGAGATCGACCCCCGCCAGACCGGCATCCCCTCGACGAAGGGCGCCCTGTGACGACGGCCTCGACGCTGCTGATCGCCGCGGGGCTCTTCCTCGGGGGCGGCGCGTACTCGTTCCGCAAGCAGGGGCTGCCGACGGGTGTCGTGGTGCTGCTCGCCGGCGCCTCCGCGCTGTGCCTGGTCGCCGGCGTGCTGCGGCTGGGGGTGTGGCAGTGACGGCCTCACGCAAGCCCGACGTCGTCGTCTTCGACTACGGCTTCGGCAACGTCCGTTCCGCGCAGCGCGCCCTGGAGCGCGCCGGCGCCGCGGTGGAGATCACCGGCGACTACGACGCCGCGATGAAGGCCGACGGCCTGCTGGTGCCCGGTGTCGGCGCCTTCGCCGCCTGCATGCGGGGGCTGCGTGCCGCCCGCGGAGACTGGGTCGTCGAACGGCGCCTCTCCGGTGGCCGCCCCGTGCTCGGTATCTGTGTCGGCATGCAGGTCCTCTTCGACGAGGGCATCGAGCAGGGCGAGCGCGCCGAAGGGCTCGCGGAGTGGCCCGGCGCGGTGGACCGGCTGCGGGCGGAGACCGTTCCGCACATGGGGTGGAACACCGTGGAACGCCCCCAGGGCTCCCGGCTGTTCGACGGCGTGGCCGAGGACGAGCGGTTCTATTTCGTCCACTCCTACGCCGCCCACAGCTGGGAGCTGGAGGTCACCAACCCGCGGATAGCGGCGCCCCTGGTGAGTTGGACCACTCACGGCGAGCCGTTCGTCGCCGCCGTGGAGAACGGCCCGCTCTGGGCCACCCAGTTCCACCCCGAGAAGTCCGGCGACGCCGGAGCCCGGCTGCTGACCAACTGGATCGAGACGCTCTGAGATGTCCCACGTGACGCCCGACGTGCTGAGCCACGTCACCGCAGACCTTCCCAAGCTCGAACTCCTCCCCGCCGTCGACGTCCGCGACGGGCAGGCCGTCCGGCTGGTGCACGGCGAGTCCGGCACCGAGACCTCCTACGGCTCCCCGCTGGAAGCCGCCCTGACCTGGCAGACCTCCGGCGCCGAATGGCTCCACCTGGTCGACCTCGACGCCGCGTTCGGCACCGGCGACAACCGGGACCGCATCCGGGAGGTCGTCGCCGCCATGGACATCCGCGTCGAGCTCTCCGGGGGCATCCGCGACGACGACACCCTGACCGCCGCGCTGGCCACCGGCTGCACCCGCGTCAACCTCGGCACCGCCGCCCTGGAGTCCCCCGAGTGGGTCGCCAAGGTCATCGCGGAGTACGGCGACCGCATCGCCGTCGGCCTGGACGTGCGCGGCACCACGCTGCGGGGCCGGGGCTGGACCCGTGACGGCGGCGACCTGTACGAGACGCTCGCCCGCCTCGACGCCGAGGGCTGCGCCCGGTACGTGGTCACCGACATCAACAAGGACGGCACCCTCCAGGGCCCCAACCTGGAGCTGCTGCGCACCGTCTGTGCCGCGACCGAGCGCCCGGTGGTGGCCTCGGGCGGCGTCTCCTCGCTGGACGACCTGCGGGCGCTCTCGGGCCTGGTGGGCGAGGGCGTCGAGGGCGCCATCGTCGGCAAGGCGCTGTACGCCGAGGCGTTCACGCTGGAGGAAGCGCTGGCGGCGGTGGCCGAGTGAGCGAGGCCGCCACCCGCCGCGTCTTCTCGGGGTCGCCCTGGGAGGACGAGTTCGGCTACTGCCGGGCCGTGGAACTCCCCGACGGGCGCGTACTGGTCTCCGGCTGCACCTCGGTCGTGGACGGCGAGGTCACCGACGGCAGCCCGTACGACCAGGCGGTCAACGCCTTCGGCGTTGCGCTGTCCGCGCTCGCCGAACTGGGCCTGGGCTCCGGGCACGTGGTGCGCACCCGGATGTACCTCACCCACGTCCGCGACGTCGACGACGTCGGGCGCGCCCACCGGGAGACCTTCGGCCACGCGCGGCCCGCCGCGAGCCTGGTCGTGGTCTCCGCGTTCGTCGACCCGCGCATGGTGGTGGAGGTGGAGGTCGAGGCGCACCGTGACGCCGCGCCGCACTCGCCGCGCGCCGAGGAGACCGCCGCCGACGCCGCCGACGCGGTCCCCGCACCGGAGGAGGGCCGATGAGCCTGGCCGTACGGGTCATCCCCTGCCTGGACGTGGACGCCGGACGTGTCGTCAAGGGCGTCAGGTTCCAGTCCCTCCGCGACGCGGGCGACCCGGTGGAGCTCGCCACGGCGTACGACGCCGAGGGCGCCGACGAGTTGACCTTCCTCGACATCACCGCTTCCTCGGGTGACCGGGAGACCACCTACGACGTGGTGCGCCGCACCGCCGAGCAGGTCTTCATCCCGCTGACCGTCGGCGGCGGTGTCCGGACCGCCGGGGACGTGGACCGGCTGCTCCGTGCCGGCGCCGACAAGGTCGGCGTCAACACCGCGGCCATCGCCAGGCCCGAGCTGATCGCCGAGATCGCCGACCGGTTCGGCCGGCAGGTGCTGGTGCTGTCGGTCGACGCCCGCCGCACCCCGGAGGGCCGGTTCGAGGTGACCACCCACGGCGGGCGACGCTCCGCCGGCATCGACGCCGTGGAGTGGGCGGCGCGCGCCGCCGAACTGGGCGCCGGTGAGATCCTGCTCAACTCGATGGACGCCGACGGCACCAAGGACGGCTACGACCTGGAGATGATCCGGGCCGTCCGCGCCGAGGTGGCGGTGCCCGTCATCGCCTCCGGCGGCGCCGGTCGGCTCGCCGATTTCGCCCCGGCGGTCGACGCCGGTGCGGACGCGGTGCTCGCCGCCTCGGTGTTCCACTTCGGCGAGCTGCGGATCGGCGAGGTCAAAGGCGCGCTGCGCGAGGCGGGCCACCCGGTCCGCGGTGGTGTCGTCTAGGCCCTGTCCGATGAATCCCGCCTGAACCGCGGCGCCTGGCACGGCATCTCGCCACGGTGGAGCCTCGCGCGAGTGCGACGGGTACGAGCTGCGACGTTCCGCCGTGCGATCCACCGCACCGGACACCGCGGGCCTCGCCGGCGCCACTCACCAGACAGGTCACCAGGACCCGAGCCGGTGCCCGGTGTCCTGCTCTCTCCCCCCCCCGGGGGGAGCCGCCGGCCCGACGTACGTCTCGGCCTCACCGAGGGAGAGGGCCGCCCCCGGCACGGCGCCGGCGGCGGCCCTCTCCCCGTTCTCGGAGCGGCGGGCCCGGCTCATCCGCCGTCCCTTCCCCCACCAGGGGCGGCGGACGAGCCCGGCCCGCCGTCCCGGACGGACGCGAGGCGTCAGCCCTCGGCGGGCTCCGGCGCCGGACGCAGCACCAGCGCCTCGAACCCCCATCCCAGCGGGACCGCCGACTCCCGCCGCCATCCGGCGGCGGCGGCCAGCGCCGCCACGGCGTCGGCGGTGCGGGGTGGGGAGCCGGTCATCGCGAGCCGGAGCAGCCGTTCGTCGGCCGCCGCCGGGCCCAGCGAGTCGGGACGCAGGGACTCCACCACCACCAGCGCCTCGGTGACGTCTCGCAACTCCGCCAGAAGCGCGGTGGCCTCGGCGTCGGTGCGGTGGCCGAGCGCCAGGGCGGCGATGACGGGCCCGTTTCGGGCGGGGCGCTCGGCGAAGGCCACGTCGCCGGCCCGGACGCGGGGGCGCAGCTGCTCCAGCGCGGCGGGGGAGCCGGTGACGGTGAGCGCCGAGGCGATGCCCCGGTCGCGCAGCACATCGGCCACCACGGCGGCGGCGGGCCCGTGCAGGGTGAGCGCGTCGGCGGCCCGCACCACCGGCTCGGCGATCAGGGCGTCGAGGACGTATCCCAGCGCGTCGGCGTGCTCGACGAGTTCGGCGAGCACCTCCGGGTCGGCTTCGGCGCTCTCGTGCAGTGTCCTGCCGTGGGTGAGGCGCCAGCTGGGTTCCCCGCCGCGGAGGGTGGTGTCCAGTTCGGTGAGCGAGCGCAGCAGCTCGGCGTCGAAGCCGTCGTAGGACTCGCGGGCGTGGTCGTCCTCCACCAACTCCCGGCCGGCCTCGGCGAGGGCGTGCTCGCCGTCCGTCTCCGTGACGAGTCCGCGGGCGGCGAGCACCGCCAGCAGGGGTGCCAGCCGTTCCGGCGTGGTGCCCGCGGCGGCGGCCAGCGGGCCGAGCCGGGCCGCGCCCCGGGCGAGGGTGTCGAGCACCGGCAGCCGCAGCGCGGCACGGACGGCGAACCAGCCGAGGGCCGTGGCGGCGGGGTCACCCGCCCGCGTTTCGTCGTGTGCGCCCGCCGGTGCGGTCGGGGCGGGCGTGGAGTCGGCCGGCTCGGGGGCGCGGTGGTGCCAGTAGCCGGTGACATCGGTCCGCGACCGGTCCAGGCCGCGCTCGTTGCGGAGGAAGCGCCGCACCGGCAGCATCGCCCGCGCCTCCCCGGCGCCCCAGACGTATCCCTGGCCCGGCCGCCAGTCGTGCTCGCGGAGCAGGCGCAGCGGCACCTCGGGGTCGTGGCCGTCGGTCACGGTCCACCGCACCCGGTCCGCCGGACCCAGCGGGAGCTCGACGCGGGCCGCCGGGTCGGTGACCAGGACGTGGATCTCGGCCGGTGCCGGGGTGGGCCGTTCCTCCAGGAAGCGGGCGATCGCCGGCAGGGCGGTCTCGTCGCCGAGCAGCACGATCCAGTCCAGCTCGTCGGGGAGGACGGTGGAGGACTTCGGCCCCACCACCCAGGCCGGGTCGCCCGGGGCCGCCGTCAGGGACCAGCGGGCCGCCGGGCCGTCGTGCCCCAGGACGAAGTCCAGGTCGAGCTCGCGTGCCGCGCGGTCGACGCGGCGCGGCGTGTAGTCGCGGGTGAGGCGGTTCTCCGAGGGCAGCCACTCGATGCCGTGGGGGAGTTGGCGCGGCAGCGCGTCCTCGACTCGGCCGTCGTCGGTGAGGACCAGCTTGACGTGGTCG
Source organism: Streptomyces spiramenti (assembly GCF_012034385.1). GTDB lineage: Bacteria > Actinomycetota > Actinomycetes > Streptomycetales > Streptomycetaceae > Streptomyces > Streptomyces spiramenti. The sequence continues at coordinate 10,542 of NZ_JAAVJB010000084.1, read as the reverse complement.
TCGAAGGCGGGGGAGTCGAAGGGCGGCTGGGTGCGGCCGGCGGCGACGAAGGCGTCGAGCTGCTCCCCGGTGAGGGTGACCCGCATGGTGCGCGCGTTGACCCGCTCGGTGCGTCGGACCGTCAGGTGGCGCAGCACCAGGGGGTGGGTGCGCAGGTGGTGCGGTGCCATGTCAGGAGAACAGCTCCTCGATGATGTCGAGCAGCGCGAGGGACTCGTCGTAGTCGGCGCGGACCACCCAGTAGGGCAGGTCGTGGGCGTCGCCGGAGGCGAAGGACGGCAGGGAGGCGTACACCGCGTTGCCGGACAGGGTGGCGACGTCCGTGGTGTCGGCGTTGAAGCCCGTGACGAACAGCGTGGGCTGGTCCAGGGTGCCCGCGACTTCCTCCGTGGAGAGGGTGAACATGTCGCCGCCGCTGGTGTAGGGCTCGAAGTCGCCCTCGGCGAAGACCGGGGCGGGCTCGATCCCGACGGCGGCCAGCTCCGCGGGCAGGCCCCGGTCCTCGATCAGCACGTAGGGGCTCTGGTCCGCGGTGAAGGTGACGTAGGCGGCGGGAGCCGGCGGCGGGGTGATGGCCTCACGAACCTCCTCGACGCGCTCCTCGTGGGCCGCGAGCAGTTCGCGGTAGGTGTCGTCCTTTGCGAAGACGTCCTCGGCGAGGAAGGAGAACTGGTCCTGCCAGGTCGTGAGGCCGCCGCCGACCAGGACGGTGGGCGCGATACCCGTCAGCTCGTCGTACACCTGCTCGGCCTGGCCGAGCGGGAAGCCGAGGCCACCGGCGACGATCAGGTCGGGTTCGGCCTCCAGTACGGACTCCAGGTCGAAGCCGTCGACCGTCCACGGCAGGAACTCCGTCCCCGCGTCCTCGGCGTCCTCGGCCCAGAACTCCGAGAAGGAGCCCTCGTCCTGGTCGGCGTCCTCGGGCGTCACCGCGACGACGGGCACGTCGAGGTTGTACAGATAGCCCGCGAGGGCGTAGTTGAGGACCACGACACGCTCCGGCGCCGTCGGTACGTCCACGTCGCCGTAGTCGGTCGTGACGGTGCGGGTGCCGTCCGCGTCCGCGGTGGCCGCGTCGCCGCCCCCGCCTGCTCCCGAGCCGTCGCCGTCGGAGGTGTCCGCGGAGGAACAGCTGGTCAGGAGGAGTGCGGCGAGCGCGAGGGCGGCTGCTGCGGAACGGGAAGCGGGTCTCATGGGGAACCTCGGATGGTGCGACGGATGTGACCGGTGGGATCACCCCTGCCGGTCACTGGTGAGGTTAGGCTAACCTCACTTCGACCGGTGCGGGTGTCCGGAAGATGACACGTCCCCGCCCGAACCTGACATCTTCCCGGCCGCCCCCGCCGGGCCCCGCGAGCCGCCGCCACCGACGACCGCGCACCCCTGAGAGGAGAGGAACCCGTGGTGACGACCACCCCGCTGGCCGACATCGTGCCGCAGAACACCATCCGGTTCTCCGGTCACGACACCCACCGGCACAGCCGCCCACACCTCGTCCACGTCGTGCACGGCGCCGCGGACGTGGTCGTCGACGACCGCACACTGCGGCTGCGGGAGCGGGAGAGCGTCTGGCTCGCCCCGCGCGTGCCGCACGCCGTCCGGGTCGCCGAGGGCGGGCTGGTGCTCGGCCCGATGCTCGACCCCGCCGACACCCCCGGCTCCCGCGTGCGGCTGCTCGGCCCGATCCCCGCCGTCACCGAGGTGATGACCGCCGCCCTCGGCGCCGCCCCCGCCGGCGAGGCCCAGATACGCCCCTTCCGGCAGGCACTCGGAGCGGCGCTCCGCGCCCAGCTCCTGGAGTACTTCCCGCTGGCCGTGCCCCACCACCCCGTGGCCCGCGCCATCGCCGAGGAGGCCCGCCACACCCGGCGCTCCCTCGACGAACTCGCCACGAGCCACCACATGAGCGGACGTCAGGTGCAGCGGCTGTTCCTCGCGGAGACCGGGACCGCCTTCGCCCGCTGGCGCACCCGGGCACGGCTCAACGCCGCCATCCGTGAACTGCTCGGCGGCGTGCCCGCGTCGCTGGTCGCCGAGAGCGCCGGGTACGCCACCCGCGCCTCGCTCATCCGGGCCCTCGCCCGCGAGTGCGAGATCGACGCCGGCGAACTCCATCGCGACCCCCGCGAGGCCCTGCTGGGCGCGGTGGCCTGAGCCGGACGACCGAACCACCATGACGAACGCACCGTCCGGCGCCGCCCCGCCACCGAAGGCCGCCACGCCCGACCCGCAGTCCGCTGTTCCGCAGCCCGCCGCCCTGCCCGGCACTGCGACCGACCCCGGCGGCGGACCCGCCCGCCGTACCCGCACCCGCACCCGACTGCTGGTGCTGGCCGGTGCGCTCGCCGCGCTGCTCGCCGCCGTCGTCCTCAGCCTCACGGTCGGCTCGACGTACGTCCCACCGGCCACCGTCCTGGAGGCCCTGCGCCACCACGACGGCTCCGCCCACCACATCACCGTCAACGACCTGCGCGTGCCACGGACCGTGCTGGGGCTGCTCGTCGGCGCGGCACTCGCCGTATCCGGCGCCCTGATGCAGGGCCTGACGCGCAACCCGCTCGCCGACCCCGGCCTGCTCGGCGTCAACGCCGGTGCGGGTTTCGCCGTGGCGCTCGCGGTCGCCGTCCTCGGCGTCACCCGCGTCGAGGACTACCTGTTCTTCGCCTTCGCCGGTGCCGTCGCGGCCACCGCGGCGGTCTACGCCATCGCCTCCCAGGGGCGCGCCGGAGCCACACCGCTCCGCCTCACCCTCGTCGGACTGGCCCTGGGAGCCGTCCTCATGGGCCTCTCCCGGACCCTCGCCCTCCTCGACGTCCAGACCTTCGACCGCATGAGGTTCTGGGACGCCGGCACCGTCGCCGACCGACCCGCCGGCACCATCTCCGCCGTACTGCCCTGGATCATCGGTGGTCTGCTGCTCGCCCTCGTCTGCACCCGCGCACTCAACGCGCTCTCCCTGGGCGAGCACCTGGCGCGCTCCGTCGGCGTGCACGTCGGCACCACCCGCGCCGGAGTGGTCCTCACCGTCACCCTGCTCTGCGGGGCCGCCACCGCCGCCGCCGGGCCGCTCGCCTTCGTCGGCCTGATGGTTCCCCACGTCGTCCGCCGCCTCACCGGACCCGACTACCGCTGGATCGTCCCCGGCTGCCTGCTCGCCGGCCCGGTCCTCGTCCTGGTCGCGGACGTCCTCGGCCGCGCAGCGGTCCGTTCCGGGGAACTCCAGGTCGGCGTGGTCGCCGCCCTCATCGGCGCACCCCTCCTGGTCGTCCTGGTCCACACCAGGCGGGCGGCGGCGCTGTGAGCCGCACCGTCGTGCTGCGCGCCGGCCCCCTGAGCACCCGGTTCCCCCTGCGGCCCGCTGTCGTCCGGCTCGTCCTCCTGGTCACCGTCGTGGCGCTCGCCGCCTACGCCCTCACCCTCGGCCGCGCGGCGATCACCGTCCCCGACGTCCTGGCGGTCCTCTCCGGTGAGGAGACCGGCACCACTCGCACCGTGGTTCTCCAGTGGCGGCTGCCCCGGATCGTCGCCGCCGCACTGTTCGGCGCCGCCCTCGGGGTGAGCGGCGCCGTCTTCCAGTCGCTCACCCGCAACCCGCTGGGCAGCCCCGACATCATCGGCTTCAACTCGGGCGCCTTCACCGGTGTCGTCGCGGCCCTGCTGCTCGGGGCCACCGGCTACGCCGCGCTCACCGCCGGTGCGCTGCTCGGCGGAATCGCCACCGCCGCCCTGGTGTACGCGCTGGCCTGGCGCCGCGGGCTGAACGGGTTCCGTTTCGTCATCGTCGGCATCGCCGCGGGCGCTTTCCTCGCCTCGCTCAACACCTGGTTCTCGGTCCGGGCCGACGTGGACATCGCGCTGCGGGCCGCGGTCTGGGGCGCCGGCACCCTGGCCCTCGCCGACTGGACGACCCTCGCCGTCACCGCCGGCCTGCTGGCCGCGGTCGCCATCGCGCTGCCGCTCGCACAACGGCGCCTCACCCACCTCGAACTCGGCGACGCCACCGCCGCCTCGCTCGGCGTGCCGGTCGAGCGGACCAAGGCGCTGCTGGTCCTGCTGGGCGTCCTCACCACGGCGGTCGTCACCGCCTCCGCCGGGCCGATCGCCTTCGTGGCGCTGGCCGCGCCGCACATCGCGCGCCGCCTCACCGGCCGGGGTGAGTCCGCCGACCTGGCCTCCGCCGCGCTGGTCGGCTCACTGCTGCTCCTCGGCTCCGACATGCTGGCCCAGCACGCACTCGACGGCGTCGTCCTGCCCGTCGGAGCCGTCACCGTCTCCATCGGCGGCGCCTACCTGGTCTGGCTGCTCGTCGTGGAGTCACGGCGCGCCTGACGGGAGCGGCGCGCGGGGTCGTCGTCCGTGGCCGTGTGCGCAGGAGGCGGCCGGCCCCCCCGAGCCGTGCCCCACCGCGGGTTGAGTACGCCGTGAGACCCCGTACTCATCCGCGCGACGCGGCCTGCGGGATTGACGGGCGCCATGAACAAGACACCCGAGTCCGAGCCCGCGACCGACCTGCCCGCGGTGCACCGCTGGGCGAGGACCGCAGCCCTGGTGGGGCTGCTCCTGGTGCCGGACGTGTACGGGGCCGCGCTGCTGTCCGCCGCCCCGGGTGTGTGCGCCCTGGTGAAGCGCTCCCGCACCACGGAGCCGTTGTTCCGGGCGTTCCTGGTGGGGTGTCAGCTGTTCGTCCTGCTCTACGCGTTCTCGGGGGCGGCCGACTGATGCAGCGCACCGCCCCCGACGGCCCGGCGGACCGGACACCGCCGCGCCGCCCCCGCCGGGAGCGGTGCGGCCGAACCGTCAGCCCAGGCCGAGCGCGGCCGAGGACACCGCGGTCACGGCGCTCTCCTCGCCCTCGGTGGTCACCCGCGCCACCCGCTGCCGGCCCCAGGCGAACAGCACCAGCTCCGAGGGCTCCCCGGTGACCGTCACCACCGGCACGCCCTTGCGCGCCACGATCGTCTGGCCGTTGGTCCGCCGCAGCACCAGCCCCACCGGGCAGCGCCGCGCCACCAGCTTGGCGCTCGACTCCAGCCGCCGCCACAGCGAGTCCTGGAACCGCGCGTCCAGGTCGCGGGGCTCCCAGTCGGCACCGGCACGGCGGACGTCCTCGCCGTGGACGAAGAACTCCACCGTGTTGGCGCCCTCGTCCACCTGCTTCAGCCGGAACGGCGACCACTTGCCGGGGCCGGTGCGCACCGCCTGCACCAGCTCCTCGTAGGGCTTGGCGGCGAACTCGGCCTGGACGCGCTCCAGCCGTTGGGCGAGCGGCTTGATCAGCGAGCCACCGGCCGCGTCCAGCCGGTTCTCCCGGACCACGAGGTGCGCGGCGAGGTCACGCGTCCGCCACCCCTCGCACAGCGTCGGGGCCTCGGGCCCGGCGGACTCCAACAGATCGGCCAGCAGCAGACGTTCACGATGGGCATGCGTAGACATGTCGCCAGGGTAGGTGCCGCACGGCCGCAACGGCCGGACGCCGGGCCGGGACGCGCGGATGTTCGGCCGCGGGCCGCCCGCCCCGCTCCCGCCGCGCCCGCCTCCGGCCGGCCGCGGTACCAGCCGCCGGACACCGCCGCGCGGCGGCCGACGAGGGGTGACAATGGGCCCATGCCCGATGAGCAGCAGCCCGGAGCCCCCCGGCTCGACCCCGCCGTCTCCGCCCGCCTGCGCCGCAACGCCGACGGCCTCGTCCCGGCCGTCGCCCAGCAGTACGACACGGGGGAGGTGCTGATGCTGGCCTGGATGGACGACGAGGCCCTGCGCCGGACCCTCGCCACCGGCCGCGGCACCTACTGGAGTCGCAGCCGGCAGTCCTACTGGGTCAAGGGCGAGACCTCCGGGCACACCCAGCGCGTCCACTCCGTCGCCCTCGACTGCGACGGTGACACCCTCCTGCTCCGGGTCGACCAGCGCGGGCCCGCCTGCCACACCGGCGACCGCACGTGCTTCGACGCGGGCGAGCTGCCGCTCGCGGCGCAGTAGGGTCGGGCGCCATGACGACCACCTCCCGGGACCTGGACCTCGCCACCTTCCGCATCCGGGCCAAGGACCGCCGGGTCATCCCGGTCACCCGCCGCCTCCTCGCCGACGGCGACACCCCCGTCGGCCTGTACCGCAAGCTCGCGGGCGGCCGGCCCGGCACCTTCCTGCTGGAGTCCGCGGAGAACGGCCGGACCTGGTCCCGGTACTCTTTCGTCGGCGTCCGCAGCGCCGCCGCCCTCACCGTGCGCGACGGCCGGGCCCACTGGCTCGGCACCCCGCCGGTCGGCGTCCCCACCAGCGGGGACCCGCTGACCGCGCTCCGCGGCACGGTGGAGGCGCTCCACACCCCGCACGAGCCCGGACTCCCGCCCTTCACCGGCGGGATGGTCGGACACATCGGCTACGACGCCGTGCGGCGCCTGGAGGACATCGGCGACGACACCGCCGACACCCTCGGCGTCCCCGAGCTCACCATGCTGCTCGCCACCGACCTCGCGGTGCTCGACCACCGCGACGGCACGGTGCTCCTGATCGCCAACGCCGTCAACCACAACGGTCTGGACACCGGTGTCGACGAGGCCTACGCCGATGCGGTCGCGCGGCTGGACGCCATGGCGGCCGACCTCGCCGAACCCGGCCGCAGCGGGGCCGTCGAACTGCCGAGGTCCGAACTCCCCGAGTACACCGAGGAGTGGGGCGGCCAGGCGTTCCGCGAGGCGGTCGAGACCGTCAAGGAGCACATCCGTGCCGGCGACGCCTTCCAGGTGGTGCCCTCGCAGCGGTTCAGCACCCCGTGCCCCGCGGACGCCCTCGACGTCTACCGCGTGCTCCGCACCACCAACCCCAGCCCCTACATGTACCTGCTGCGCCTGCCGGCGACCGACACCACCGCCGACGGTGACGGGTGGGACGCCCCCGGCCGCGGCTACGACATCGTGGGCTCCAGCCCCGAGGCGCTGGTGAAGGTCGAGGACGGCCGCGCCGAGCTGCACCCCATCGCCGGCACCCGCCCCCGTGGCACCACCGCCGCCGAGGACGCCGCGCTCGGCGACGAACTTCTCGCCGACGCCAAGGAGCGCGCCGAACACCTCATGCTGGTCGACCTCGGCCGCAACGACCTCGGTCGCGTCTGCGCCCCCGGCAGCGTCGAGGTGGTGGACTTCATGACCATCGAGCGCTATAGCCACGTGATGCACATCGTCTCCACCGTCACCGGGCGACTGGCGCCGGAGCGCACCGCCTTCGACGCCCTCACCGCCTGCTTTCCCGCGGGCACCCTCTCCGGTGCCCCGAAGCCCAGTGCGCTGCGCATCATCGAACGGCTCGAACCCACCCGCCGGGGCGTCTACGGCGGGTGCGTCGGCTATCTGGACTTCGCAGGCAACGCCGACACCGCCATCGCCATCCGCACCGCGGTGCTGCGCGACGGAGTGGCGCACGTCCAGGCCGGCGCGGGGATCGTCGCCGACTCCGACCCCGCCGCCGAGGACGCCGAGTGCCGGAACAAGGCCGCGGCCGTCCTGCGGGCCGTGGGCACCGCCCGGCGGCTGCGCGGTAGCGTGGACGGGTGAACTCCGAGCCCGGTACCCGTGACACCCGCGCCCCGCGGCGCGCCCTGGCCCTGACCCTGGCCTCGGGAGCCGCCGGCGCCGCCGTGGTGCTCGTCTCCTCCGGCCAGACCTGGGCCGAGGGCAGCGCCGCCGCGGCCGGCGGCACCCTCGCGGTGGACGCCTCCGGCAACGCCGTCTCGGGGCTGCCCAGCGCCCTCGCCCTGGTCGGGCTGGCCGCCCTGGTCGCCGTGTTCGCGGTGCGCCGCACCGGTCGCCGTGTCGTCTCGGCCGTCCTCGCCCTCAGCGGCGCGGGTGCCACCGCTACCGCGCTCGTCGGGTCGGCCGACACCGCCGCCCTGGAGAGCGCCGCCGCCGAGGCGACCGGTCTGACGCAGGTCGCCGTCACCGCGGTCTCGCACACCGCGTGGCCCTGGGTCTCCGCCGTCGGTGGGCTGCTCCTCCTCACCGCCGGGGTCGTCGCGCTCGCCTACGGCGGTCGCTGGCCCGCCATGTCCGGCCGCTACGAGCGTTCCGGGCCCCGCCGGGAGCGGCGCGGCCCCCGTGCCGACGACGGCCCGGACGCCGGTGGGTCGGCCCCGAAGGGCGAGGAACGCCCGGACGAGATGTGGAAGGCGCTGGACCGGGGCGAGGACCCGACCTGACCCCCGGGACGCCGCCCCCCACCATCCGACCCGCCCGCCCGCCCGCCCGCTCGCTCGCCCGCGTCGCCGCCGGTGACCGGCGTCACCTCGCCGCCGCACCGATCACCCGGCCGGGTGGTGACGCTCGCCACACGCGCCGCGCGCGTCGCCTCCCCACCCCGGGCGGGACGCCGCTGACGGACTTTCGGCCCCACCCCGGCCGGGACCAGAGCCCCTGCCGGAGCGGGCGGGGCCACCTGCCACAATGGTCCGCGGGACGGGCAGGGGCGTGGAGCGCCCTGCGCAGCCGCCGCCCCAGCCTTCGGATCTACAAGGAGCTGTCATGGCGAACGGCCACGACCACGGAAACACCCCGGCCGCCTGGGCCGGCGTCACCATCGCCCTGCTCGGCTTCACCGTCAGCGGCGTCTTCCTGACGATGGCCCAGCCCCTCGGAGTGATCGCGGGTCTGGTCGTCGTCGCGCTCGGCGGTGTCGTCAGCCTGGTCATGCGCGCGATGGGCATGGGCAAGCAGGAGGAGGAGGTCGCCGAGGTGACCCTCCCCGCGCAGCAGGGTGCCGCGGAGTCGGCCGTGACGGCCGACACTGCCGGGGCGACCGCGACGACCGGTGCCGCCAAGGCCGACGAGGGCGAGAAGGCCGCCGCCGGCTGACCCGGCCGGGACGCCGCCCCACCACGGCCGGTGGGGCGTGACGCCCGGGCGGCCGTCCCACCCGGACGGCCGCGCACCGGTTGCCCCGGGCCGGAGCTCCTCCCACAGTGAGGGCGTGCCCCTCGCCCTCCTGCGCCGTACCGCCGCCCCGCTGGGTGTTCTCGCCCTGGCGGTGGCGGCTTTCGCGTACGTCGGACAGGTCGATCCCCACGAGCCGGGCCACTACCCGGCGTGTCCCGTGCTCGCGCTGACCGGGGTGCACTGCCCCGGCTGCGGCGGCCTGCGCAGCGCGCACGCCGTCGCCCACGGCGACCTCGCAGCCGCCGTCGGCGCCAACGCGCTCGCGTTCGCGGCCTTCGTCGTCGGAGCGTGGTGGGGCCTCCGCCTGCTGAGCGCCGCGGCCCGTGGGACGCCGTCGCCCCTGCCGACGGTCCGTTCCGGCCACCTCTGGGCGGTGGGCGCGGTGGTGGTGCTCTTCACCGTGGTCCGCAACACCCCGCTCGGCGCCGTCCTGGTGCCCTGACCACACGCAGGCCGCCCGCCGGCCCCGTGTCCCGACCCGCCCCGCGCGGGGGGTCGTACGAGGGGCGCGGGGGTCGCCGCGTGGCCCGACCGGGACTGAACTGTCCGTAATGTGGGATGCCCGCGAGGCGGATGGCGTGACCACCCGGCGCGGCCTATACCATCGTCAGTGCCCGACCGAGCCGTCCACCGGCCGGAACCCGACCCCGAAGACCGCGACGCCCCACGGGCGGCGTGCCCGGGGTGACCGGAACCGACGCCCACCAGGAAGGGGCCGCGCGCGTGAGTGTGCTCGACGAGATCATCGAGGGCGTACGGATCGACCTCGCAGGGCGTCAGGAGCGCACCGGCCTCGACGAGCTCAAGGCTGCCGCTGCACGTGCGCCCGAGGCCCTGGACGGCGTCGCCGCGCTGCGCGGCGAGGGCGTCTCCGTGATCTGCGAGGTCAAGCGTTCCAGCCCCTCCAAGGGCGCGCTGTCCGCCATCGCCGACCCGGCGGCGCTCGCCGCCGATTACGAGGCCGGCGGTGCCGCCGTCATCTCCGTCCTCACCGAGGAGCGCCGCTTCGGCGGCTCGCTCGCGGACCTGGAGGAGGTGCGCGCCCGGGTCGACATCCCGGTGCTGCGCAAGGACTTCGTCGTCACCTCCTACCAGCTGTGGGAGGCCCGCGCGTCGGGTGCCGACCTCGTGCTGCTGATCGTCGCAGCCCTGGACCAGTCGGCCCTGGTCTCGCTGGTCGAGCGCGCCGAGTCCATCGGCCTGACCCCGCTGGTCGAGGTGCACGACGAGGAGGAGGTCGCCCGCGCGCTGGACGCGGGCGCCCGGATCATCGGCGTCAACGCCCGCGACCTGCGGACGCTGGAGGTCGACCGGACCACCTTCGAGCGGGTCGCCCCGCTGATCCCCGCCCATGTGGTGAAGGTCGCCGAGTCCGGTGTCCGCGGCCCGCACGACCTGATCGCCTATGCCAACCAGGGCGCCGACGCGGTCCTCGTCGGCGAGTCGCTGGTGCGGCACAAGGACCCGCGCGCCGCCGTCTCGGACCTGGTCGCCGCCGGCGCCCATCCCGCGCTGCGCCAGGGGAACTGACCCCCGTGCCCCGTCCGTCCGCTTCCCGTCGCCCCGCCGGTGCCACGCACCGGCGGCTGGCGCGCGGCTGCCGCCCGCGCGGTTGCCG
>NZ_JAAVJB010000083.1:12108-20028 GCF_012034385.1 Streptomyces spiramenti | reverse complement strand
GCGCATCCGTCCGCCCTGCCTTCCGCCCGCTTCCCGCCCCGAATCCGCGCGGCGCGCGTCGGGGCCGCCGCTCGCCGCCGCCTGCGGCCCGGATCCCAAATCCCCGCCGCACGCTGGACGTTCCCGCCGCGACGACGGTCGCGACGTCCGGCCCGAGGGGGACGGAACCGCCGACGGTCCGGGTCGCGGTGGGGCGGACGGCCGTCCGCCGCTGCCCGGAAGCCACAGAATCCACCCCCGGCGTGCCCTACCCGGACACGCCCCGACTACGCACAAGCGCACAGATCCTCGTAGTGTCTGCTGCATGATGCAGACCGATACGGAGGCGCCGGTGAGCGTACGCGGCCTCACCAGTGCCGAAGTGGCCGAACGCGTCGCACGGGGGCAGATCAACGATGTCCCCGCGCGGTCGTCCCGGTCCACCTCAGAGATCGTCCGCGGCAACGTCTTCACGTTGTTCAACGGCATCATCGGGGTGCTTTTCGCGATCATCCTGGTTGTGGGGCCGATCCAGGACGGGCTCTTCGGCTTCGTGATCATCGCGAACGCCGGTATCGGCATCATCCAGGAACTCCGCGCCAAGCGCACGCTGGACAGCCTCGCCGTGATCGGCGAGGCCCGCCCCAAGGTCCGCCGCGACGGCGAGTCCGTGGAGGTCTCCACCCGCGAGATCGTCCTGGACGACGTCGTGGAGCTGGCACCGGGCGACAAGGCGGTGGTTGACGGCGTCGTCACCGAGGCCGAGAGCCTGGAGGTCGACGAGTCACTGCTCACCGGCGAGGCCGACCCGGTGCTGAAGAAGCCGGGCGACCCGGTCCTCTCCGGCAGCTTCGTGGTCTCCGGCGGCGGCACCTTCCGCGCCACCAAGGTCGGCCGGGAGGCCTACGCGGCGCAGCTCGCCGAGGAGGCGTCGCGCTTCACCCTGGTCCACTCCGAGCTGCGCAGCGGCATCAGCAAGATCCTCAAGTTCTGCATCACGCTGATGATCCCCGCCGCCATCGGCCTCATCATCAGCCAGCTCGTCGTCGAGCGGGCCGACACCTTCGAGGCGATCCGGCGCATGGTCGCCGGCATCGTGGTGATGGTCCCCGAGGGACTGGTGCTCATCACCTCGATGGCGTTCGCGATCGGTGTCATCCGGCTGGGCCGCAAGCAGTGCCTCGTCCAGGAGCTGCCCGCCATCGAGGGCTTGGCCCGGGTGGACGTCGTCTGCCTGGACAAGACCGGCACCCTCACCGAGGGCGGCATGGACGTCACCGACCTGCGGCTGCTGCGCCCAGCCGCCGTGACCGGCGCGGCCGGTGACGAGGGTGCCACCGGGAGCGGGACGCGGGACGGGGACGAGGACTACGTACGGGCGGTGCTGGGCGCGCTGGGCGCCTCCGACACCCGGCCGAACGCCAGCCTGAAGGCGATCATCGAGGCCTACCCGGCCGAGGACGACTGGCGCTCGACCGACGCGCTGCCGTTCTCGTCCGCCCGCAAGTTCAGCGGTGCCCACCTTGTCGGACCGGGTGGTGCCGAGGCGACCTGGCTGCTGGGCGCTCCGGACGTCCTGCTGCGCGACGGCGATCCTCAGCTGGAGGCCGTCGAGGAGCTGAACCGGCAGGGCATGCGCGTGCTGCTGCTCGCCCGCTCCGAGCGACCGCTGGCGGAGCTGGCCGCGCGCGACGGCAGCGGCGACCCCTCGCGGGACGTCGCGCCGGTGGCGCTGGTCGTCCTGGACCAGCGGCTGCGGCAGGAAGCGCCGGACACGCTGCGGTACTTCGCCGAGCAGAACGTCGATGCCAAGATCATCTCGGGTGACAACGCGGTCTCGGTCGGCGCGGTCGCCGCCAAGCTGGGGCTGCCCGGCGCCGAGTCCCCCGTGGACGCCCGGCACCTGCCGGACGACCCCGAGGAGATGGCGAAGGCCGTCGAGCGCGGTTCGGTCTTCGGCCGGGTCTCCCCGCAGCAGAAGCGCGACATGGTCACCGCTCTCCAGACCCGCGGCCACAACGTCGCGATGACCGGCGACGGGGTCAACGACGTGCTGGCACTGAAGGACGCCGACATCGGCGTCTCCATGGGCGCCGGGTCGGAGGCCACCAAGGGTGTCGCCCAGATCGTGCTGATGAACAACAGCTTCGCGACGCTGCCGTCGGTGGTGGCCGAGGGTCGCCGGGTGATCGGCAACATCGAGCGGGTGGCCAACCTCTTCCTGACGAAGACGGTCTACTCGGTCTTCCTGGCGTTCGCCGTGATCATCAGCCAGGTGCCGTACCCGTTCCTGCCGCGACACCTGACGCTGCTGTCGGCGTTCACCATCGGCATCCCGGCGTTCTTCCTGGCGTTGGCGCCCAACATCGAGCGGGCCCGGCCGCACTTCGTGCGACGGGTACTGCGGCTGGCGGTGCCGTTCGGTCTGATCGCCGGCGTCTCCACCTTCACGACCTACCTGCTGGCGCGGCACCACTACGGCGCCACGAGCGACACCCTGACCGCGGAGACGTCGGCGGCGACCCTGACGCTGTTCCTGTGCGCCATGGGTGTGCTCGCGATCATCGCGAGGCCGTACACCTGGTGGCGCCTGGGGCTGCTGCTCTGCATGGGCGGCGGGTTCCTCATCGTGCTGGTCACCCCGTTCCTGCGGGAGTTCTTCGCACTGGACCTGGTGGGAACGACCATGCCGCTGATCGCGGTCGGGATCGCCGGGGTCGCGCTGGTGCTGCTGGAGCTGTCCTGGCGGCTGGTGCCCCGGCGCTTCCCCGACAAGCCGGAGAGCGCCGAGGAGCGCCGCGCCGCCCGCCGCGAACGCCGCGAGGCCCGCTCCGGCGGGTAGCCCGCAGACCCGAACCGCACAGGGACGCCGCGCACCGTGACGGTGCGCGGCGTCCCTGTGCGTGCGGCGGCTTCTTTTGCGTCAACTGCACCGGATGCGTTGGGCAGTTGGGGTTCCCTCGTCGCGGCGCGCCTGGAGCCGGCAGGGCCCGGAACGCATCGGGAGGGCCGCCCTCTCTTCGGCTCTCCTCGACTCTCCTCGGGAGCGGCCCCCACGATGCGACGCGGAGCGGGCGGGCGCGCCGTACCGGCGGGAGGTGCCTGTCACCCGCGAACGGTCGAAGCGGTCAGGGCAGAGCGTCGAGAGCGAGGCCCCAGGGGAACTCCTCGGGCGGCGGGGACTTCCCGGGCGGGTGGGGCACCCACCCGCCGTCCCCGACCAGCACGCGCACGCCGACCCCGCGCAGTACGTCCACCGACCTCCCCCACTGCGGGTGGCCGGCAAGATCGGTGTTGATGCACGGGAGCACCACCAGGGGTGTCGTGCCGCCGACCGCCTTCATGGCCGTGCCCGCAACCTGGTGCGGGGTCAGCCCGAGCGCCAGGGAGTTGACCGTGTTGAGGGTGGCCGGGGCGACCACCACCGCATCCGCGTCGGGCCACGGGTGCCGTGCGAGCCCGGCGGGCCGGGGCTGAGTCCGCACCGGATGACCGGTGAGCTCCTCCAACGCCGCCAGCCGGTCGGCGCCGACCCACCCGCCGGCTGTCGGGGTGAGGCCCACGCAGACCTGCCATCCGCGCGTCTGGGCCTGCCGGATGCCGTCCGCCAGGTACTGGACCGGAGGCGCGGCGCAGCCCAGGAGGTGAAGGGTTCGCATTCCATGATCGTAAGCGCCCCCGAAGCGGGTGCTTCGGGGGCGCGAACGCCTGCGGAGACGTGTCGGAGCGAGCGTGGCTGCTGCCGACTCAGTCCGCCAGTCTCCCCTCGCGCAGACCGCCGACGAAAGCGGCGAACGCATCCGTCGGGAGCGACAGCACCGCGCCGGCGGGCGCCTTGGAATCACGCACCGGGACGGTGCCATCAGTGGCGGCCAGATCGGCCGACACCTGCACGCAGTCGCCGCCGTTGTCGCTGTAGGAGGAGCTGAACCAGCGCAGGACCTCAGGGGAACCAGCCGTCATGCCAGCCTCCCCTCGCGCACCCCGCCGACGAAGGCGGCGAACGCATCAGTCGAGAGCGACAGCACCGCGTCGGCGGGCGCCTTGGAATCACGCACCGGCACAGTGCCATCAGTGGCGGCCAGATCGGCCGACACCTGCACGCAGTCGCCGCCGTTGTTGCTGTAGGAGGAAGTGAACCAGCGGAGGGGTTGGGTCGTCATGAAGTGCCCTTTCCGTGCTGCGGGTTCATGGCCGCTCGGAGCGGCTTCGGCTCAGCGGGTGAGTCCGCCGTCGCGCACGCCGGTGACGAAGGCGGCGAACGCACCGGCGGGCAGCGTCAGCACCGCACCGGCGGGGATCTTGGAATCGCGCACCGGAACCGTGCCGTGGGGGGCGACGAAGTTGCCCGCCACCTCGACGCAGTTCCCACCGTTGTTGCTGTAGGAGGAGGTGAACCACTGGGGGGTATCGGTCGTCACGAGATGCCCTTTCGTACCTGCTCGATCATGGCCAGGGAGGCGGCCTGGCTGAGCGCTTCGGCCTGTAGCTGATGGTAGTTCCTCATCATCTGCGGCACAGCAGTGCTTTCCCGGTCCATGTGCCCCTGCGTCTGCGACTCGGCGTAGAGGACCAGCGAGCGATCGGGCAGCGTCAACAGGTTGATCGGCAGATCATAAGGCCGCCGCTCCCCCAGCGAGAACGGCGCGATCTGGAGGACGGTGTTCGGCAGCTCCGCGAACTCCAGCAGCGCCCCCAGTTGCTCGTCCATCAGCTGCGGACCGCCCACGATGCGCCGGATGCAGCTCTCGTCCATCACCGTCATCACCGTCGGCGGACGCTCCCGAGTGAGCGCCGCCTGCCGCTCGGCGAGGAACTCCACCCGCTCCACGGCCTGTTCAGCGCCGATGTCACCCCGGCGCACGGCGCTCTCCGCCAGGACGCGGGCGTAGGCCGGGGTCTGCAACAGGCCCGGGACGATGCCGATCTCGTACAGCCGCAGCTCCTCCGCGCGGGACTCGTACTCGACGTACTGCGGGAAGCCCTCCAGCAGCGATCCCTGCCGCAGCTCGCGCCATTTGCGTTCGAAGAGTCCCTCGGTGCGCAGCGCCTGGTCCGCATTGCGCGCGAAGCGCAAGGTCGGCAGTTTGCGACCGGTTTCGATGGATGAGAGATGGGTGCTGGAGTACTCCATTCGTCCGGCCAGCTCGTCCTGTTTCCACCCGCGGTCTTCGCGCCACTGGCGGACCAGCGCGCCGTATGCCGCCTGCGGAGAGCTGTCCGGGTCGAGCTCCTTGAGATTCATCGGTCCCCCACGGACTTCCTGTGCCGAATTGCCAGGTTGAGCGGCTTCTGACTCTAGGCCAACCTGACGGTGCCGGGTAGTGGAGTCGCTACGGAGAGGAGCGGCCGGTGGTTGTCGTGTCCAGCGGCAGGAATCGCGACCGGGGCGCGCGGTGTCCGGATCGCGCGGGTGGGTCGTGAACGCGGACGGGACCGACGACGCCGCGGATACGGCGCCGCCCGGCTCCCTGCGCGAACTGCTGCTCAGAAGCGCCGCGTTGGCCCGTGCCATTGATGCCCATCTGGAGGAGTTGAGAAAGTGCCGCACCACGGAAACCGGTTCGCCGGGCGCAGGGGGAACGACGGATCCGCCTGGTTCACCCGGACCGGGGACGGGGCGTTGACGCCACCGGGCCCGGTGGCCGGCGGGACGCGGGCGGACGGCTTCTGGTGCGAGACCGTCGTCCGGTGCCCCGACGCCGGGGGTGAGTGGTACCTGGGCGGGCGCTGGGCCGCCACCCCCGCCGAGGCGCTGCGGTGGCTGCGGTCCCAGGCCCTGCGACTGGCCGACGCCCTCGACCCTCGCCCCGGCGCGGGCCCGCTGCCGTCCGGCGCACTCGCCGCCGTTCCCTCCTCGCCGTGGGCCCCGGGCCGGGTGTTCCGCGACTGGGCGGACGACACCGCGTTCCAGCGGGTGCAGCAGGCGGCCCTGGCGAGCGGCCGTCCGGTCAGCGCCAACGCCCGGGGCCCGGACCGGGTGCACGGCCTCGGCGAGGTGGACGTCCTGTACTCGCTTTCCGCCCGCCCCGTGCTGCGCGGCGCCGCCGCCCGCCGACTGGTGCGCGTCACCTGACCCCCGCCCGCCCCCAGAGGGAGAGAACCGTGTTCGAGGAGATCAGCTTCGCCAACTCCGACAGGGAGGCGGTCGAGTCCGCCGCCCAGGAGTTGTTCAACCACGTCAAGCGACTGGGCGTCCGACTGGACGACATCGACGTGATCGACCCGTGCGACGTCTGCCGCCGCCCCGAGTACCAGGTGCACCTGGGTCGACTCACCGCCGAGGAGGTCCACACCCTCAACGCGGCGCTGAGCGGGCGGGTTTCGCGGGACTGAGCAGGCGGCGTCAGCCCAGGGGCCAGGTGGTCCCGGTCAGTTCCTCGGAGACGTCCCACAGCCGCCCGGCGACCGCCGCGTCCCGCGCCTTGGCGGATCGCCCCACCGGCTTCGGCGCACCGCGCCCCTGGAGGAACCCGCCGGGGCCGACGTAGCTGCCGCCGGGGAGGTCCGCCACCGCCGCGCACAACGTGGGCAGAGCACCGTCGTCGTCGCTCTGGGCGAGGAGACCGGTCACCGCGTCGCGGACCCTGGTGCGCGCGCCCGGTCGGTCGTTGGCGCGCAGCAGGTTGGTCGCGGCCATGCCCGGGTGCGCCGCCATGGCGAGGACCGGCGAGGCGGTGGCGGCCAGGCGGCGCTGGAGCTCCGCGGTGAAGAGGAGGTTGGCGAGCTTGGACTGCGCGTAGGCGGCCATGGGCCGGTAGGTCCGCCGCGTCCAGTTGAGGTCGTCGAAGTCGATCTCCCCTGCCCGGTGCCCCGAGGAGGAGACAGTCACCACGCGGCCGGTGACGCGCGGCAGCAGCAGGTTGGTGAGGGCGAAGTGCCCCAGGTGGTTGGTCCCGAGCTGCAACTCGAAGCCGTCGGCGGTACGGGCGAACGGCGGGATCATGACTCCCGCGTTGTTGATCAGCAGGTCGATCGGTCCGTCGAGGTCCGCCGCGAACGCGCGCACCGAGGACAGGTCCGCGAGGTCGAGCCGTGCCACCTCCACCCGGCCGGTCATGTCGGCGGCGGCCTTTCGGCCCCGCTCGGGGTCCCGCACGGCCAGCACCGTCCGAGCCCCCCGCGCGGCGAGGACCCGCGCCGCGACCCGGCCGATGCCGCTGTTGGCGCCGGTGATGACGGCGGTACGACCCGCCAGGGACGGCACGTCGGCCGTCGTGAATGTAGTCATGGACTACAAAGTAGACGGTGACAACAAAGTGGGCAACGCACACACCGGGACGGGTAGTCTCGGCGCTGTGCCAGAGACCACGGCCGACCGGCCCTACCACCACGGAAACCTGCGGGCCGCGCTCCTCGACGCTGCCGAGTCCCGGCTTCGGACGGCGGGCGCGGACCAGGTCTCGCTGCGGGACCTGGCTCGGGAGGTCGGGGTCAGTCACGCGGCTCCCCGACGGCACTTCGCCGACCGCCAGGCGCTGCTCGACGCGCTCGCCGAGACGGGCTTCGAGCGGCTGGGCGGCGTGCTGCGGGAGGCGCTCACCGGCGCCTCGGCGGAGTTCCCCGAGCAGGTGCGGGTCGTCATGACGGCCTACGCGCGTTTCGCCACCGAGAACGCGGCACTGTTGGAGCTGATGTACGCCGCCAAGCACCGACCGGGCGCGACGCGGATCGTGGCGGCGGCCGAGGCACCATTCGGCCTCATGAACGACCTGGTGGTGCGCGGGCAGGCCGAGGGCGTCCTGCGGGCGGGCGATCCGCAGCGCGTCGGGATCGTCGTGTTCGCCACGGTCCAGGGGATCGCCGCGCTCGTCAACGGCGGCTTCGTGGAGCGTGCGGCCCTCGACGCGTTGGTGGCCGACGCGACCGACCAGTTCCTGCACGGCGCCGGCCCGCTGCGGTAAGGCCCCCTGCGGTCACCGGCCTTCGACCGGTGACCGC
>NZ_JAAVJB010000083.1:0-12098 GCF_012034385.1 Streptomyces spiramenti | reverse complement strand
GTCACCATCACCGGTACCAGCGTCTTCATCATCCTGGCCGCCATGGTCGTGCGGACCACCACCGAAGCGTGGCCGATCTTCCAGCACCAGGGCTTCTTCGGGTTCCTCACCGGTGACCGCAGGGGGCCTTACCGCGCGCGGGGCGAACGCCGAAGCGGTCGCCCCGCGCGCGGTCCGCGTCAGTCGAACCAGCGGGCGGTGGCCAGTTCCGTGGTGCGGTCCGGGTCCTCCAGCAGCGCGGCCAGCTCGAAGCGGCGCGGCCACTGCCCGGCCGCCCAGGCGAGTCCGGCTGCCAGCCCCTCCACCGTCGCGGCGTGGACCGTGCCGTCGAGGTGCCGCCAGTCCACCGCGACGCCTTCCACGAGGAGTTCCTCGTGCTCCCGGTAGGTCGCCGGAGCGTCCTCCCCCAGCAGTTCCCGGGCGGCGTCCGGCACCGGGTGCTCCGTGCCGGGGCCGCTGACCGGGGCGGGCAGCAGCGACGACAGCAGCGGCACGTCCAGCACCGCGGCCAGTTCGGCGGCGTGCCGGGGATCGACCGGCAGCAGCGGCCGGTCACCGGCGGAGGCCAGCAGGTCGGGGGCGTCCGCCACGGCGGCGTCCCCGGCCGGCACCACCACGATCCGGCCGTCGGCGGCGACGGCCCGCACCTCGTCGGGGAGGGTGACCTCCTCCGGGTCGAACGCGGCGAGCAGCGTGTACAGGCCGTGGAGCTGGTCGGCCACGACCGGGAGTTCGGCGTCGGCGAGGCGAGAGAGCAGCTCCGCCGCGCCGCCCGGCTCGGCCAGCAGTGCGTCGGCGCTGGTCCGCACGCCCAGTGCGCGCAGCACCTCGGGGTCGGCGTCGGCGGTGTCTGCCGGCTCGTACAGCCCCGCGAGCAGCGGGTCGCCGCCCGCGGCACGCAGTCCGGCGGGACGACGCCCGCCCAGCACCGGAGCGCCCCGCAGCCACCAGGCGGTGTACGGGCGGGCGGTGGCCACCGTTCCGTCGGGCATCCGGACCCGCAGCGGACGCACCAGCGCGTCGCGCAGCGGCGGTGCGGAGAGCATCGCCAGCACGCGGGGCCACTGGTCGTCGTCGACGAGTTCCAGGTCCCGGACGGCCAGCAGTTCTCCCGCCACCGGCGGGAGGTCCGACTCGGGCAGTGCGTCCAGCAGGTCCTCGCACCACACCTCGACGGCATCCAGCAGCCCGACGTCGTCCGGCTCGGGGACCTCGGAGTCACCCGGCACCAACTCGTCGGGGTCGAGCACGACATCGGCGGCCCGCACCAGCGGGAAGCCGGCCTGCACGCCGACGGCGGTCAGCGGCCCCTCGCCCCAGCGGTCCGCGAACGCCTGCTCACAGGCTGCGAGTTCACCCTCACGAATGACCTGCTGGAAAGGGCTGCCGGGCAGCACCAGTTCGTAGGCGGGGGTCATTTCGCCGTCCTCGTCGGGCAGCGGGAGGGCGGCGAGCCACGGCAGGTCGCCGGGGGCAAGCTCGGCGTCGGCCACCAAGCCGAGCACGATCTCGGCGAGCTCGGCCGCGTCCGGGGCGTCCTCGTCCCACAGCTCCCCGTCGTGCGCGGCGGTCACCAGCGCCCGCACCTGCGGCGTCTCCAGCACGGCGCGTCCGGTGGCGGGGGCGGCGCCGAGCTTCTCCAGCAGGGGATGCACCGCGTCGGGATGGGCGACCCGCAGACCGAGCCGCGCCGGGCCGGCGGGGTCGCCGCCCGGCAGCGGCAGCAGCACCTGCCGGGGGCCGACCACCGTCCGACCGTCCGCCAGCGGAACGGGCAGCCCGGTCAGCCGGTCCGGGTCCACCCCGGCCAGCGAGTCGTACAGCTCCCGCCACCAGGACGGCGGGCGGTCGGCACCGGCGACGCGGTCCACGGCCTCGCCCAGCGACACCCGCGCCACGCCCAGCAGCCGGGGGGCCGGGTGCCGTTCCAGGCCGGCGGGCAGCAGGTGGGGGAAGAGCTGGGCCAGCACCGCGACGGTGGCGGCACCGGCGTCCTCGACGAGTTCGGCCTCGGTGGCGCGCAGCGCCTCGCGGCGGCCGTCGGCGGCGGTCCCGTCCTGGTCTCCCGTGGGCCGCTCCGTGAGGGGCGCGGCGGGCGGCAGGAAGGCGACCTCGGGGAGGCGGGCGGCGAGCCGCTCGCGCAGGCCGGAGTCCAGCACGCCGGAGCCCAGCGGACCGGGGACCAGCTCCAGCGTGCCGGGGCCGACCGGACGCCAGGTCGCCAGCAGCCGGGTGTAGCCGTCGGCGGCGCGGTCGAGCAGGAACTCCGTCAGCGGCCCGGGGGCGACCTGGCGGCGGGTGGAGTCCAGTGGGAAGGACGCGATCAGCAGCGCGGGCAGCGAGAGCGGTTCCCCGGTGGGGGTGGGGGCGTGGACGACCGGCTCCGCGGTGGGGCGGGCCGGGGCGCCGTCCGGCGCGACCGGGACGGCCCAGGTCACCGTCCACAGCGGGCGTTCCCGCTCCTCCAGCGGCCGGTCGGTGAGGAGGGCCGCGTCGGCACGCCCGCGGGCCGTGGCGGTGCGCCAGCGGGTGGTCCGCTCCCCCTCGGTGATCACCACCTCGGCGAGGTCGGCGCCATCGGCGTCCGTCGGGTCCTCGGTGCGCACGGGCTCCGCGACGGCTGCCACGGGAGCCTCGGCGGTCGGCGGGGAGTCGGACCGGGTCAGCGTCCGGGTGCCGTCCGGGGTGATCACGGTGATCTCCGCCAGCGCGGGCAGCGCCAGCAGCAGCGGGTCGCCGACCTCGGCGAGGAGTCGCGCCGCCAGGTCCGCAGCGGCGGTGTCCCGCAGCGGCAGCGCCACCACGGTGTCGAACCCGTCGGGAACGGTGAACCGGCTCGCGGGCAGCGGCAGCCGCAGCAGGGGGACGGCGTGACGCCCGTCACCGCGCCGCTCCAGTTCGGCCGCCAGCCCCGGGCCGCGCTCGGCAGCCGCAGCCGTCAGCGCCAGCGCCTCGGTGAGCGACCAGCGGACGCCGCCGGTCCGGCTGTGGACGGCGGGGGTGTCGGTGACGGTGAGGGTCGCGGCGAAGCCGACGCCGAACCGGCCGACGCTGGGCGCGTCCCGCTTCGCGGAGGCGCGCAGCGACGACAGCGACCCCGCCCCGGCTGCGGTCAGCGGCTCACCGGTGTTGGCCGCGGAGAGCACTCCGTCGGCCAGCTCCAGCCGGAGCCGACCGGGTACACCGGCGCGGACGGCGGCGTCGGCCGCGTTCTGCGCCAGCTCCACGACGATGCGGTCCCGGTAGCCGCCACGCGCCAGTTCCTCCTCGGCGTTGGCGTCCTCGCGGAATCGCGCGGGTGAGGCCGCCCAGGCGTCCAGGACGGCGCCACGCAGGGCGGCGGTGCCGAAGGGGTCCTCGGCGGTGGTGCTCTCATCGCTCAGATCGGCAGTCACGTCGGTGACAGTACTCGCCGCCCGCCCCCGGCGTTCCCGCCACCGGCGTCGGTGAGAGCGTGTGTGAGACCCCACGTCGGCTGAGCTCGCGGCGCCAGATGCGGGCAGCCGCACGGCGGAGGGGCGCCCTCATGCCGGGTTGTCTTCGGGTGTTCCTGACAACGCAGCAGCTGGCCGTAGCCGGCGTCGCGGGTCCGGCGTGGGGTCTCAAGCACGCTCTGAGGTGGACGGCACACCCGCCACCCGGCGGGCGACCGCCACCGCTCCGGGACGGTGGGAGCAGGGGCCGCGGGGGCGGGTGTGACGGGGGTGGGCGCAAGCCGTCCGGTCGGGGGGCGGCGCGGGCGGCTGCTAGCGTCAAGGCCCGTGCCCGACATAATCTTCCTGCTCATCGCCGGTACCGCAGTCTTCGCAGGAGCCCTCGTGCAGGGCACCGTGGGCCTCGGCCTCGGTCTGCTGGCAGCACCGGTGGTGGCGATCGCCGACCCGTCCCTGATGCCCGGCTCGATGCTCGTCGCGACTCTCGTGACGCCGGTGATGACCCTGTGGGCGGAGGGCAGGCACGTCGACTGGCGCGGCCTCGCCTGGGGCCTGCCGCCACGCATCCCCGGGTCGATCCTCGGCGTGTGGCTGGTGGCCGTGCTCGAACCGCGGCTGCTGGGGCTGGTGGTGGGCATCATGGTGCTGCTCGCGGTGGCGGCGACCGTGTCCGCGGTGACGGTCCGCGTCACGCCGCTGTCGCTGATGACGGCCGGGCTGATCTCCGGAGTCACCGGGACGGCCACCTCCATCGGCGGCCCGCCGATGGCCCTCCTCTACCAGCACTCCCCCGGCCCGACGGTCCGCGCGACCCTCGGCGGCTACTTCTTCTTCGGCGCCGTCATCTCGCTGGCAACACTCCAGGTGGGCGGCCAGCTCACCGGTGAGCAGCTCCTCGCCGGCGCCGCGCTGATCCCGTTCGTGCTCGCGGGCTACTTCGTCTCGATCCCGGTGCGCCGCCGCTGGGGCAGCGGCGGCATCCGCACCGCTCTGCTGGGCGTGGTGTCGCTCTCCGGCATCGTCCTGATCGTCCGCGCCCTGGTCTGACGCCGCTCGGGTGGACCCGGCAGCGGGCCGGGACGATCAGGGCGGGGACGATCAGAGCGGGTCGGCGCCGACGTGGTCGATGACCGGTCCGGGCCGGGGCGCCGGCTTCGGCATCAGCGTCGCGGCCTCGGAGTGCGCACCGCAGCCGAAGCCGAGGGAGACGACCCGGCCGTCGGCCGGGGCGTACTCGTTGGCGCAGACGCCGAACCCCTGACGGAGCGAACCCGCCAGCGGCACCAGGAAGCCGCAGCTGACACAGGACGCGGGCGCGCCCTGCGCCATCGGCGTCCCGGACCCGTAGTTCTCGTCCCACCGCTCCGCGGCCTCCGCGAGGCCGAGCCGGGAGAGGACGTGCGCGCGCCCCAGGCCCAGCTCGTCGGCGAGCGCTGCCGTCTCCGCACGCCGGTTGTCCGGCCGCCGGGCCTCGGCCGCCGCGACGGCGGTCGCCTCCGGCGTCGCGTCGGCGGGGACGCTCACGGCTTCGCCCTCGGGCTCCGCCTCGGCGGTCTCCGCCGTCGCGTCGACGGCGGCGAAGCCGGGCTCCAGCCGCGGGTCGTCCCCCTCCACGGGGAGCAGGTCCCCGGGGCCGAGGTCGCCGGGGCGCAGGCGCTCGCTCCACGGCAGCCACTCGGGCGCCAGCAGCGCGTCCTCACCGGGGAACAGCGTGACCTCGTCGACGGTCACCAGGCGGGCGCGGGCGGCCCGGACCACGGTGACGCCCCAGCGCCAGCCGCGATAGGCGGGGTCGGCGGAACGGAAGTAATGGGTGACGACGCGCCCACCCTCGCCCTCACCCTCGGCGCCGAGATGCTCACCGACCGGATACGGGAAGGCGGCTTCCTCGGCGACCTCCCGCGCGAGCGGCACGGCATCCGCACAGAGCCGGTCAGGGGTCCGGCTTCGGGTAGCAGCACTCACTGGATATCGACTCTTTCCTACGCGTTGTGCGGTGCGAACGCCAACGGCGAGCGGAGCTGACGGAGCGGCTACGGGGTGTGAGACCCGCGCCGCTGCGACGTCGTGCTGCTGCACGTGGGCACGATGCACCGGTCGGTCCACGCTACCGCACGTGTGATCCCCGCGACGCCCGCCCCGGAAGAAGGGTGCCGCGATCACCGCCGGGCACCCGCGAGCCGCCGTGGCACCACTCGCCCCCGGCGGGGTGAGAGCGGGGACCTTCCGACGCGCCCGGGCGTGTCGCGCCCCGCGACCCCGGCCGCCGTCGCGCGGTCGCGGCCACCGCGCGACGCGCGCGGGGGACGTACCTTCGACACATCGCGACCACTGGCTCGCCCCACGCTCTACGCTTACGGGCGTGGCCGCTGACAGCTCGTCCGATCGGGGCGCCGGGTCCGGGGCCGGAGCGGTGCTCCGGGGCCTCCGGGCGACCGGCCGTGCCGTCGCCGGTCCACCGCGCCTCGTGGGCCGCCGCATCCGGAAGGCCACGCACGCGCAGGGAGCCGGCGAGTCCGGCCTCGGCAAGCTGATAGAGGTGCACGCGGTGCACTCGATGGGCGACATGCTCATCACGATGGCGCTGGCCTCCACCATCTTCTTCGCGGTACCGACCGACGAGGCCCGCGGCCGGGTCGCGCTCTACCTCGCCGTCACCATGGCCCCGTTCGTCCTGCTCGCGCCGGTGATCGGGCCGCTGCTCGACCGGCTGCCGCACGGCCGCCGCGCGGCGATGTCCGGCGCGCTGGCCTTCCGGGGGGTGCTGGCGCTGCTGATGACCGGCGCCGTCGCCGCGGGCGGCCTGGAGCTGTACCCGGCTGCGCTGGGCGTGATGATCGCCTCCAAGGCGTACAACATCGTGCGGGCCGCCGTCGTCCCCCGACTGCTGCCGACGCAGATCTCCCTGGTGAAGGCCAACGCGCGCATCACCCTGACCGGGCTCATCTCCGCGGGAGCCGCGGCGCCACTGGGTCTGGTGCTCAACCTCATCAGCCCCGAGGCGCCGCTGTACGGCGCGTTCGTGATCACCCTCATCGGCGCCTTCATGTCGTTCCGGCTGCCGCACAAGGTGGACCTCGCCAAGGGCGAACGCACCCTGCACCTCCAGGAACTCGCCGAGGCGCGGGCGGCCGGGCGGGACCAGGACGGCCGAGGCCGGTCCCGGGTGATCCGGGCGACCGGCACCACCGTCTTCAAGGCGCTGGTCGCCAACTCCGCGCTGCGGGTGCTCTCCGGCTTCATGCTGTTCTTCCTGGCGTTCCTGTTGCGCGAGCAGCCGCTGCCGGGTCTCTCGGCGGCGCTGTCGCTCGGGCTCGTCGGTGTCGCCGCCGGCGTGGGCAACGGGCTGGGCAACGTCCTCGGCGCCTGGGCGCGCGACCGGGCACCGGAGTTCATCCTGCTGGTGATGATGTTCCTCGCCGTGGCGACGACCACCGCGTCGGCCGTCGCCTACGGCACGGTGACCGTCATCCTGGTGAGCGCCGTGGCCGGGCTGTGCCAGGCCATGGGCAAACTCTCGCTGGACGCGCTGATCCAGCGCGACGTCCCCGAGGTGGTCCGCACCTCCGCCTTCGCCCGGTCCGAGACGATGGTGCAGATGGCGTGGGTGCTCGGCGGCGGCATCGCCATCGCGCTCCCGCTGAACGGGCCCGTCGGGATGGCCACCGCCGCGCTGCTGCTGCTGGTGGGTCTGGTGGTCACCTTCCGGGGGTTGGCGGCGGGCGCACGGCGCGGCTCGCCGCACCCGCGCGTTCGGTGACGGGCGACGCCCGGTAATCTGCCCGCATGACTGCGATCTCCAGGAGCCGTGGCCGCCGGGCCGTCCGCACCGCTCTCGCCGCCGGCGCCGTGTCACTGGGGCTGGCCGCCCTCACGGCGTGCGACAAGCCGAGCCCGAACGCCCACTTCACGCTCGGCACCGCCACCTCCACCATGGAGACCGCGCCCGACTGCTACGGCCACGGGGACGCGCTGGGCGTCGACGAGGCCCGCGGCTGCCTGGAGGACACCTCCGACGTCGAGGTCTTCTCCACCGAGGGCGGCGAGACGCTGCGCGTGGGCGTGGACCCGAAGATCGCCGAGAACGGCTGGCTGCTGTTCGTCAACGGCAACCCGCACGCCATCGACCCCTCGTACACCACCTACCGCAGCTTCCCCGCCGACCAGCTGTACGCCGCGGCCGACGCCGCGACGCTGCCGGGCCAGAGCGAGGAAGCCTTCGCCGGCGTCGTGCAGATCACCGTCGCGCAGGTCTCCGAGAACTACGACACCGAGGCCCTGATGGCCGCGTTCGGTTCCGCCCAGACCGGTGACTTCGGCCCGTTCGACGAGGCGCTGTTCGGCCAGTTCGAGGGCGTGTGGAACCTCCAGCTGGAGCAGAAGGAGCACTGACGGCGCCCAGCGCCGCCGGGTACCGCGTGAACGCGAACTCCACCCCGCCGCGGCGACCCGCACCGGTCGCCCACGACCCCGCCGCCCCTGCCGATGACCGGCAGGGAGGGCGGGGTCTGCCGCGTGCCGGCGACCCCGACGGCCGCCGTGTCCTGGTGGTCACGGCGGTCGAGGCGGAACGCGACGCGGTGGCCGCCGGCTGGCCCGCCGTCACGGCGGTGGCCGCCGGCGTCGGCCCCGCCGCCGCAGCCGCGGTCACCGCCGCCGAACTCACGGCGGCCCTGGCACGGGGCCGCCCGTACGGGCTGGTCGTCTCGGCCGGTATCGGCGGCGGCTTCGCCCCGGACGTGCCGGTGGGGGCGACAGCGGTCGCCACCGCGCTGATCGCGGCCGACCTGGGCGCGGTGACGGCCGACGGCTTCGCCGACGTGACCGCGCTCGGCTTCGGCGCCGTCTCCCACGAGCCGCCGCCGGAACTCGTCCGTGAGGTGGCCGCGCTCACCGGCGCGCACACCGGGCCGATCCTCACCGTCTCCACCGTCACCGGCACCGCGGCACGGGCCGCGGAACTGACCGCCCGTCACCCGGGCGCCGTCGCCGAGGCGATGGAGGGGTTCGGCGTCGCCGAGGCGGCGACCCGCGCCGGCGTCCCGGTGCTGGAGGTACGCACCGTCTCCAACGCCGTCGGCCCCCGCGACCGCGCCGCCTGGCGCATCCCCGACGCGCTGCGCGCCCTGACGGCCGCCTTCCGCGCCGCGGGCCCCGCACTGACCGCACAGCCCCCCGCACGCCCCGCCGGGACGGACGGGGGCGTCCACGACACCGACGCGACCGGACCCCCGGTCACCGGAGCGCGGACCGCCGACGCCACGCCCCCCGAGGAGGCACCATGACCGAGGACGTCCCCACCACCGCCCCGGCGGCCCCGCTGGACGTGGCGTACTCGCCCTGCCCCAACGACACCTTCACCTTCCACGCCTGGTCCCACGGGCTGGTGCCCGGCGCCGAGCCGCCGGAGGTCACCTTCGCGGACATCGACGTCACCAACGGAATGGCGGAGCGCGGCGAGGGCTCCGTGCTGAAGGTGTCGTACGCGGTGCTGCCGTGGGTGCTGGAGGAGTACACGCTGCTGCCGTGCGGCGGGGCGCTGGGCCGGGGTTGCGGGCCGCTGGTCCTGACCCGCGGTGAGGACGACGCCGACGGTGGTGGCGCCCCGGGGGCGACGACGGCGGCCGGGCTCTCCGGGCGGACCGTCGCCGTCCCGAGCGAGCGGTCCACCGCCTACCTGCTGTTCCGCCTGTGGGCCGCTGCCCACGTCCCCGGCGGTGTGGGCGAGGTCGTCGTGATGCCGTTCCACGAGATCATGCCCGCGGTGCGGGACGGCCGGGTGGACGCCGGACTGGTCATCCACGAGGCACGGTTCACCTACCAGCGGTTCGGCCTGCACAACCTCGCCGACCTCGGCGAGTTCTGGGAGGGCACCACCGGCCACCCGATCCCGCTGGGCGCCATCATCGCCAAGCGGTCGCTGGGCCAGGAGCGCATCACGGCGCTGACCGAGGCCATCCGCGCCTCGGTCCGCCGGGCCTGGGAGGAGCCGGACGCGTCACGGGCGTACGTGCTGGCGCACTCGCAGGAGATGGAACCGGCCGTGGCCGACCAGCACATCGCGCTGTACGTCAACGAGTTCACCGCCGATCTCGGCGAGGAGGGGTTCGCCGCGGTGCGGGAACTCCTCGACCGCGCCGCCGCCGAGGGGCTCGTCCCCCCGGTCACCCTGGGCTGACGGCGCTCCGCGCCCGGAGGGTGCGGAAGCGGGGACGCCGAAGGCCCGCCGCCGCGGGGAGCGGTGGCGGGCCGGGTGCCGCCGAGAGTCGGTGCCGCCGAGAGTCGCGTGAGGCGCGGCCGGTTCACCGACCACGGGCTCACCGACTCACGGGGTCACGGGCTCACGGGCTGACGTCGAGCTGGTCGGCGACGGCTCGGAGCAGACCCGCCACCTGCGCGCCGCTGCGCTTGTCCGGGTACTTGCCGCGCTCCAGCTGGGAGGTCACACCCTCCAGCAGCGTGGTGAGGTCCTGCACGATGGAGGCGAGCTCGTCCGGCTTGCGCCGCTGCGCGGCAGCGACGGAGGGCGTCGCGTCGAGGACGGTCACCGACAACGCCTGGTCGCCGCGCTGCCCGGCAACCACGCCGAACTCCACGCGCTGGCCGGGGCGGAGCACCTCCACGCCGTCGGGCAGAACCGACGAGTGCACGAACACATCGCCACCGTCGTCGCGGGAGAGGAAGCCGAAGCCCTTGTCACCGTTGAACCACTTCACCTTGCCGGTAGGCAAAGCACACCTCGCTCCTCAGTCAGCCGAACCACAGTCGTCGCAGGTCAGGCTATAGGTCGGTCGTGCTTCCCGCCGTCGTCCCCGAAGCCTCGCGGGATGGATACCCACCACCGGCCCCAACCACCCCTGCTGAGACGGACCGAAGACGCCGATCACGTCACACCCGGCGCGGCCCCGCGCGACGGCGGCGGCCGGGTGGGGCGTTCCGGGCGGATGCCGACACGGGCACGGGGGCGGGGGGCAGTGGCGGGTTGGCGGGCGGCAGTGGCGGGGTTGCGGGTCGGCGGGCGGCAGTGGCGGGGTTGCGGGTCGGGGCCGGTGGGCCGCCCTCTACGCTGGAGGGGTGAGTGAGAGCCCTGAGCACGTCAATTCCCCGGGTGACCTGCTGGTCCGCGTCGGCGGCGTCATCTTCGCCGTGGGCGCCGTGGCGACCCTGATCACCTTCGTCCCGATGTTCATCGGGTCCGAGCCCTTCCCGGTCGCGGCGTACGTCGTCTCGATGCTGATGGGGCTGGGCTTCGCCGTCGCCGGCGCGGGCATGGCGCGGTCCATCGCCGCGCAGCGACGCCGCGACCGCGCCGCCGCCGCGGGCTGATCGTCCCCGCCCGGCCGACGCCCCGGCTGACCGCCGCCCGGCGGGGTCGCTCGGCGGTGGCCGCTGCCGCGTGACCCCGGGGACGCTGCCGTTCCCCGGGGTCGTCGTCGGTCCTCGCCGTGTGCCCGCGTCTCAGCGGCCCGCGGCCGTGGCGAGGTGCTCGTCCAGCCAGCCGGGGAAGTCCTTGAGCCCGTGGTCGAGCAGGACGTCCGCACCTGCCTCGCGTAGCTCGGCGGCATCGCAGGGGCCGGTCGCCACCGAGACGGCCAGTGCGCCGGCGGCGTGGGCGCCGCGCACGTCACCGACGTGGTCGCCGACGTAGACCGACGCGCCCTGCTCCCGCAGCGCCGCGCCCTTGGCCTCCGCCCAGAGGTCGCCGAAGAGCAGGTCGGGGGCGAGCCCGAGGAAGTCCAGGTGCATCCGGGCGTTGACGCCGATCTTGGCCGTCACGACCATGCTGCGCCCACCGGCGCGGCGCACCGCGTCCAGCGCCTCGACCGCGCCGGGCAGCAGCGGCGAGGTGGTGATGGCGTGATCCGGGTACAGCGCCCGGTAGCGGTCCACGGCCCAGGGCACCCGGTCCTCGGGGAACCAGTTCTTCAGCTCCCAGGTCAGCGGCGGCCCCAGGCGGGAGACGGCCAGGTCAGCGTCGACCCATACGCCGGACTCCTCGGAGAGCGCGCGGTACGTGCTGCGGATACCGGGCCGGGTGTCCACGAGGGTCATGTCGAGGTCGAAGCCGACGGTGGGTCCGGGGGTGGGGTTCGTCGTGGGCATGCGGTCATTCTCGGTCACGCCCCGCCAGGGCGTGCCGTCCGCGGGGTGTGAGAAACACCGCCCCGGGCACGACACCGCAGGCCGGGGCCCGTGCCGGCCCAGGCGCCCGCCGTGTGCTCAGGCCTTGCCGGGCGGGCGGCGGAGCGAGCGCCACAGCAGGAAGACCGCGGTGGCCAGGGCGGCCCCGCGCAGCAGCGCGGGCCAGTGGTCGGAAAGGGCGGTGCGGAGGACCTCGCCCTCCAGCGGTTCGCCCCAGTACTCGTTCACCCGGCCGAACAGCCAGGTGAACCAGCCGCCGACGACCAGCGCCGGCATGCCGAAGACCGCGAACTTGGCCACCGGACGGCTCAGGCGCGGCGCCCACCAGGCGAGCAGCCAGCCGCCGAGCATCGGCAGCAGTTCGGCCATGACGGCGCCGCCGACCAGCAGCAGTGCACCGAACAGTTCGACGGGGCCGCCGGCGTGCTTGCCGGCTGCTCGGCCGCGGAAGGCCCCGCGCAGGCCGCGGGCGCCCTTGGGGCCGGGTTCACCGGTGGCGGTGGCCGGGGCGGGGCCGCCACC
>NZ_JAAVJB010000082.1 GCF_012034385.1 Streptomyces spiramenti | reverse complement strand
CCGGACGACGACGCGGGGGGCGGTCCCCCCGGGGACGAGGGCCCCGGCGGCTCCGACGCCGAGCCCGACGGCCCGCCCGCCCCCACCGACCCGCCGCCC
Organism: Streptomyces spiramenti; assembly: GCF_012034385.1. GTDB lineage: Bacteria > Actinomycetota > Actinomycetes > Streptomycetales > Streptomycetaceae > Streptomyces > Streptomyces spiramenti. Next base: position 20,031 of record NZ_JAAVJB010000082.1, on the reverse strand, counting down.
GCCTCCGCCGGCGGCGACGCCACCGTGGAGCGCACCTTCGCCCTGGACGGTGTCAGCGCCCCGTGGGGCCTGGCCGTCCTCCCCGACGGCGGCCTTCTCATCGGCTCCCGCGACACCGGCACCGTCCACCGCCTGGACCCCGCGACCGGCGAGACGACCACGGTCGGAACCATCCCGGGAGTCGACAGCTCGGGCGGAACCGGGCTGCTCGGGCTGGCCGCGGACGAGGGGTCCGTCTACGCCTACTACGCCGCGGGGGAGAGCGTCCGCATCGGGCGGTTCGCCTATCAGCCGGACCGTGCGGAGGGGCAGCGGCTGGGCGCCTTCTCCGGCCTCGTGACCGGGTTGCCGCGCGCCGCCGGGGACGGCGGCGGGCGGATCGGGATGGGTCCCGACGGGCACTTCTACGCGAGCGTCGGCAGTGACCCGGCCACCGTGGGCGAGGAGTTGGCCGGCGGACTGCTGCGGACCACGTCGAGCGGGTCGCCGCCTGCCGACGGCAACGCCGACGCCGGATCGCCGCTCTTCGCCTCCACGCGTGGGGCGGTGCAGGGCTTCGCCTGGGACGACGTCGGCCGGACCTGGTACGTCGACGACGCGGGCGACCTCGCCGTGGTCCCGGTGCCCGAGGGAGGCGTGACCGTGCCGACGGTCGCCTTCACCTGGGCGCCGGGGTCGGATCTGGCGGGGGTCGCCTACCGGGACAGCGCCCTGTGGATCACGGACGGGAATCCGGGAGGGCTGTGGCGGGTCCCACTGGACGGGCCGCGGCTTGTGGACGACCCGGGGTTCGTGAAGCTGGACGGCCTGTCGGAGACACGCGGCGTCGTCAGCACGGCCGACGCCCTGTGGGTACTGGACGCGTCCGGAGTGCTCGCCGAGGTCAGCACGGAGTGAACCGGCGCCGACGGCGGGGACGCAGTCGGGGGAGCGCTCGCCGCGTCAGACGGCCATGCCGTAGACGATGGTGAACAGCGTGCCGAGCGAACCGATGATGAAGACACCCGTCAGACCGGCGACGATCAGGCCCTTGCCCTGTTCCGCGCTGAACGTGTCACGCATCGCGGTGGAGCCGATCCGCTGCTTGGCCGCGCCCCAGATGGCGATGCCCAGGCAGATGATGATGGCCAGCGCCATGATCACCTGCACCATGGTGCGCGCCTCGGCGCCCAGCGACGAGAACGGGCCCCAGTCGGGGGCGATGCCCCCGATGATGCTGGTGATGTCGTCCTCTTGAGCGAGGTACATCCTTCACTCACCGCCTTCGCCGTAGCTGCCTCACTCCGGATTGTGCCACGCTTCCGCGCGCCGGACCGTGCCACGGGTGGCCAAGCCAGCGTTAACTTTTCGCTCCCTCGGGGGCGTTGGGTGCCGTCCGCGACGCCGACCTGCGGGGACGTGACCGGACGGACCCGCCCCGGGGGTCACGCGTCGGCGCATGATCCGGGTCATGCCGTCCGGTACGCGTCGAGGGCGGACCTCTCCGCACTCCCCGGTCCTTCCGTTCCTCAGCCGCCGACTCGGCTCCTCGGCGGCTCCCGCCGGGGCCGTCCACCGGCGGCCCACGTGACCAACGCCCAACCGAGCGCGGCGAGGAGCAGCGCGGACGGCGTGGTGACGGGGAGGACGACCAGTGTTGCCGACCGGCCGGTCAGCATGCCGCCGAACCCCGTCAGCGACACCCCGAGCACGCCGAAGAGCGCGAGGGTGACGCCGACCGCCGCGACCACCACCGCGGCCGGCGACGTCCGCACGGTCTCCGGTCCACCGAAAGCGGCCCCCGGCCCGGGGAGTTCGAGTCGCCGGAACAACGCCACCAGGCCCGCCGTCACCCCGGCCGCCACGGCGAGCCGCACCGGCGCCTGGGCCCACCACGCGCCCGACGCCGGTGCCGGGAGCGGCACATGGAGCGTCACGAGCGTGGCGTAGACGGCGAGCATCGCCGTGAGGTGCCAGAGGAACGCCGTCATCGCGGTGCCGTTGGCCGCGACCACCGCCCGCCAGACCGTCGGAACGGCCAGCGCCCGGGCGGCCGGTCGCCGCAGCAGCTCCACCGCGCCGGTCAGCCAGAGGCCGTGGCAGAGCAGCGCGAGGGTGGGCGGCGCCATGTTGCTGACCTCCTCGCCCGGCATGCCGACCATCGACAGCGGGTACGGGCCGCCCCACACCAGGGCCGCCGCGCTCAGCAGCCCGCCGAGTGCGAGGGCCGACGGCAGGCCGGGCCGGTGCAGTCGGCCGTCGGCCCGCAGGAAGCCGAGCTGGTGGACCGCGAGCCATACCAGCGCGAAGTTGAGGAACTCCACGAAGGGCACGCCGCCCGCGAACCGGGCCAGGTCCACCAGCGCCACCGCGGCGACGAGCGCGGCGAAGGCTCCCCACCCCCACCGCTCGTGGAGCCGCAGCATCGGGGGCGTCAGCGCGGCCATGGCCAGGTAGACGCCGATGAACCACAGGGGTTGCGCGACCAGCCGCAGCACGGCGGGTACCGCGTCGCCGCCCAGTACGGTCTCCAGCAGCAGCGCCAGTGCGGCCCACACCCCGACGAAGACGGCGACCGGCAGCAGCAGGCGGCGCAGCCGGGTGCGGAGGAAGGCCGGGTAGACGGAGCCGGTGGTGCCCGCCTCCGCTGCGCGCCGCCGCAGCGAGCGGTAGGCGAGGGCGTGGGAGAAGCCGCCGACGAGAAAGAAGACGGGCATCACCTGGAGGAGCCAGGTCAGCACCTGGAGCGCGGGCACCTCCGCCAGCAGGTTGCCGATGACCAGAGCGCCGTCGGGGCCGACGGTGACGGCCGCCATCGTCCAGTGGCCGAGCACGACCGTGGCGAGCGAGGCGACGCGCAGCAGGTCGACGTAACGGTCACGGCCCGCGGGGGTGACCGCTGCCAGGTGTGCGGCGGTGGCGGTGGCGGTGGTCCGGCGTGGGCGGAGCGGCGGGGCGGGGCGTGGGCTCATGTCGGAACGATCGCGCGCCGCGCCCGGCGACGGCATCCGTCGGTGTACTCACCCCGGGGGTGAGTACACCGGGGCGCGTTTCACGCGCCCCGCGCTGCGGTCTGCCGACGACGGGCCGCGTCGTCAGGGTGCGCTCGGGGGCGCGTCGGCGCCCGCCGCGGGGCGAGGTCGGGTCCTACGCTGGGACGATGCAGCGATTCGAGGGGTACCGGGCTCTGGTCACCGGAGCGGGCAGCGGCATCGGCGCGGCGGTCGCCCGCCGGCTGGCCGCGGAGGGCGCGGCGGTCGCCGTCACCGACGTGGACCACGAGCGGGCGTCGGCGGTCGCGGAGAGCGTCACTGCGGCGGGCGGCACCGCCGTCGGGCTGCGGTGCGACGTCTCGGACACCGCGTCCGTCGACGCGGCGGTGGCCGCGGCGGTGGAGCGGTTCGGCGGGCTGGAGACCCTGGTCAACAACGCGTTCGCCGGCACCCCGGAGACGGAGCTGCTGGAGCTGTCGGACATGGGCGAGTGGCTGGCCGCCTTCGACGTCACGCTGCACGGGGCGTACCGGTGCGCCCGGGCGGCGATGCCGCACCTGGCAGGGGCGGAGGGGCGGGGGTCGATCGTGACGATCGGCTCCGTCAACGGCGAGCAGGACTTCGGCGGCCACGCCTACAGCGCCGCCAAGGCGGCCCTGGGCAGCCTGACCCGGACGCTCGCGGTGGAGAGCGCGGCGCGGGGCGTTCGGGCCAACCTGGTGGCGCCCGGGACCGTGGACACCCCGGCCTGGGACCGCCGTCGCCCCGTGTTGGAACGTGTCGCCGCGCACTACCCGCTGGGGCGGGTGGGCCGTCCCGAGGACATCGCCGCCGCGGTGGCGTTCCTGGCCTCCGAGGACGCCGGGTGGGTGACGGGGGTGACGCTCCCGGTCGACGGCGGGGTGCTGATCGGCAACGTGGCGATGCGCCGGGACATGCGCGAGCCGGGCGGGCCCCGACCCGACTGACGGCCTGTCACTGGCGAGGCGGCCGAACTGCCGATGAGCCGATCGACCGCCGATGAGCCGGTGTCGACCGTCGTCGGACCGGGGAGGACGGCCGCGGCGGCGCCCGGGGGCACGGCCCGGTGCTCCGGGGCGCGTGGCGGGGGCGTCGCTGCACGGCCGGGCGCGCGCCGCCGCCGGTTTCTGGTGGTGTGTCCGGGTTCGGTGGCGGGTCGGAGGCGCTGACGCGGCAGGGTGCCCGGCGTGCCGCCCGCCGCCGCCCGGCGTCCCTGGCGGGCGCGCCGCGATTCCGGCAAGCTGGACGACGGCGGGTGCAGGTGCGCGCACAGGACGTGCGTGGCGCGGCCACCGCCGGGTGCGACAGCCGCCGCCGGGACGACGTGTCCTGACGGCAGATCAGTTGACAGAGCGTCGGGCACCGGGCGGGCCCGCGTCGGGCCCGGTGGCGGGACGCGGGAGGGGACGTGCGCGTGAAGAAGCTGCTGTTGGCGCTGGGGCTGAGTGTCGGCGGGGCGGCGTTCTTCGTGGCGCTGCTGTTCGTCGGTGTCTACAGCAGCGCCGCCGGCCTGCTCGGGGGCGGCGGGGGCGGCGGCAGGCTCGAACAGAAGTCCGTCCCGGACGAGTACGTCGACCTGGTCGAGAGTTGGGGCAACCTCTGCCCGGAGCTCTCCCCGGCCCTGCTCGCCGCGCAGATACAGCAGGAGAGCGGGTGGAACGCGACCGCACGCAGCCACGCCGACGCCCAGGGCATCGCGCAGTTCATCCCGGGCACCTGGTCGACCCACGGGATCGACGCCAACGGTGACGGGGTCGCGGACGTGTGGGACCCGGAGGACGCCATCCCGTCGTCCGCGAACTACAGCTGCTCCCTGGCGGCGCAGCTCCGCGGAGTGCCGGGGGACCCCGTGGACAACATGCTGGCCGGCTACAACGCCGGCCCGTACGCCGTGATCCAGTACGGCGGGGTGCCGCCGTTCGACGAGACCCAGCACTACGTTCAGGTCATCCGCTCGGCGGAGGAGAGCTTCACCGCCCCGGCGGCGGAGGCGCAGCCCGAGCGGCTGCCGCCCTCCCACGCCGCCGCGGCGGCCGTCCACTTCGCCCAGGAGCAGCTCGGCACCCCCTACCTGTGGGGCGGCGACGGCGGGCCCGAGGACGACGGTCGCTTCGACTGCTCCGGGCTGACCAAGGCGGCCTACGAGGAGGTCGGTATCGAGCTGCCGCGCGTCGCCAATGACCAGTGGCACGCTGGGCCGCACCCGGGTCGGGACGAACTCCTCCCGGGGGACCTGGTGTTCTTCGCGCACGACCTGAACGATTCGCGCTCGATCTACCACGTCGGCATCTACGTCGGCGGCGGCTATATGATCGACGCGCCGTACACGGGGGCGGTGATCCGTTTCGACCCCATAGACACCGCTGACTACTTCGGGGCGACCCGCCCTGTCGCAGGGTGACGGTATAGTGACGTTGGGTAGTGGTCGGGTGGTGTGCGCCGTTCACCTCGGTGGTCCCGTCCGGTTCCACCGGATTCCGCGTCTCTCTTCGGTAACGCCTGAGCACCACCGTCGTCGAGCCTGGAACGCGGGCGGCGACGGGGGGCGTTAGCTGGGCAGGTACGGGAGATCCCGCTTCCGGGGGAGCGGGACACGTACGACGATCGGCGCCCCAGGGCGCGCACGACGCTGAAAGGGTGAGCGCGGGTGGCCGAGCTGACCGATCCCGACGTGAGACTGCTCCGGATCTTCAACGACTGGGGTAATGGTCTGGACGGTTGGGCGGCGAGCCTTGTCACGTTCCTCGGCGAGTACGGCCTGGCGGCGACCCTCGTGCTGATGGTCCCGCTGCTCTGGCTGATGGTCCGCCGGCGCCCCGACGCGCCGCAGGCGGTCGCCATGGTGGCCTGGGCGCCGCTCGCAGCAGCCGTTGCCTACGGCTTCAACCAGCCGATCAGCGGCCTGGTGGCCCGGCCGAGACCGTTTCTCGATCATGACGACATCGTCCCCATGCTGGAGGGGAAGGGCGGCTGGTCCTTCGTCTCCGACCACTCCTCCGCCGCGATGGCGATCGCCGTCGGGCTGCTGCTGGTGAACCGGAAGCTGGGGCTGGTCGCCGTCGCACTGGCGCTGTTCCAGGGTGTGCTGCGCCTCACCCTCGGGGTCCACTACCCCAGCGACGTGGTCGGCGGCATCGCGCTCGCCACCGCCGTGACGCTGCTGCTGATGCCGCTCGCGGTGTGGGCCCTGGCTCCGCTGCTGCGGTGGTGCGGCGACACCAGGGGGCTCCGCTGGATCGCCCCGGGCCCGCCGGCGGGCGCCGACGGCGAGCCGGGGGAGGACTCCGCCGGTCCCCGGCGCCGCCCGGTGGAGAAGGGGCTAGCCGCCTGAGGGCGACGAGACGGCCGCGCGGGACGCGGTGTGGGATCCACCGGACCGGGGTGGTGGCCGATCAGGCCACCACCCCGGTCCGGCTTTTCCGGACGGCAGTGCCCGGGGTTACCCCGAACGGGTGAAAATCGGTGGGGGCTCAGGGGTGGTGGCCGGCGCCGTGCAGCACGTGCGTGGCGGCCTCGTCCCGGGCCAGTGGTCGGGATCTGCGCGCCGGCCCGAACCAACCGCAGCTGCACCGGGGCGCCAGGAACGGGCCGCGCTCGATGAGATCTATCCGGTGGTCCGGTAGAGCGCCGGTCGTGCGCTCGTCATCTCGGTAGCCGTACACGCGTCCCACGGTACCCAGCAGTCGTCCGGTGCGGGAGGTACGGGCCCCGTGACGACCGGACCGGCGCCTTCGTTAAGCGGTCAATGAATCGCGAGCGGGCTGTTGGGGGTCGGCGGACCATGAGTGCGATGCGGCGCGGGGCGTCGCGTGTCCGTCCGAGGCCGTCGGCCGGCCGGCGGCTGCGGGGCGCGGCGGCCCTGGTGCTGGTCGGCGTGGTGGGGTTGTCCGGGTGCGCGGGGGCGGGGGGCGAGCCCGACGCGGCACCGGACCCCGGTCGGCCGAGCGACGCGCTGAGCGTGATCCGCGGTGTGCCGGACACCCTCGCGGCCGGCCCGGGGTCCCGGGTCACCACTTCGCTCCAGCTGGCCTCCGGCGGCACCCGGATCGCCATCCGCGGCGAGGGCGTCTTCGACCACGCGGCCGGCGTCGGTGAACTGCTGGTGACGCTCCCGGAGGACCCCGGGGCGGCGCGCGCCGCCCCGGTCACCGAGGTCTTCGTGCCCGGACTGCTCTACATGCGCAACCGTGGCGCGGGCGTCCCGGCCGACAAGTGGGTGCGGGTGGAGATCGACTCCCTGCCCGACGGCAACCTGGTGACCGGCGGCGCCACCGACCCCGTCACCGCCGCCGAGCTGCTGCGGGGTGCCCAGGCGGCGGAGTACCACGGCGAGGTGGAGCTGGACGGCGAGAAGGCGCGGCTCTACAGCGGGGTCACCGACATCGCCGCCGCCTCGCGGGCCGCCGGGGACGAGGACCGCCGCCGGCAGCTGGCGGTGGCGGTCGGCGCCTTCACCGTCGGGGCGGTGCCGTTCGAGGTCTACCTCGACGAGCGCGGCACCCCGCGACGGATGCGGCACGAGTTCAGCTTCGCCGCGACGGACGGCGGCGCCGGCCCCGTCGAGGTGGTCTCGGTCACGGAGCTCTACGACTTCGGGACCGTGGTGAAGGTGCGGCTGCCCGACGAGGGCGATATCTACGCGGGCGCTGTCGTCGTCGACCAGACGGAGGCCGCTGCCGGCTGACTCCGGCCGCATCCGCACGGCGCCCGCCCCGCCCCCGCACGCGGCGCGCCGAGTGGCCCGGCGGGGTCGCCCCGGCTCAGCTCCGCAGCAGGCGTGCGATGGCGGCGGTCGCCTCCGCGACCTTCTCGTCCGCCTCCGGGCCGCCCTCCCGGGCCGCCTGGGCGACGCAGTGCCGCAGGTGCTCCTCCAGCAACTGCAGGGCGAAGGACTGCAACGCCTTGGTGGAGGCGGAGACCTGGGTGAGGACGTCTATGCAGTAGACGTCCTGCTCGACCATGCGGTGCAGCCCGCGGACCTGGCCCTCGATCCGGCGGAGCCGCTTGAGGTGCGCGTCCTTGTTCTTGCTGTAACCGTGGCCGGAGTGCGGCACGTCCTCCCCTGCGCCTCCCGGACCCGGGCTCACCTCGCCGGTCGCCGGCCCGCGCTCGGCGCCGCCGCCGTACTCCGCGTGGCGCGCGGCCTCCCCCGGGAGCGGGTGGTGGCCGTCGTCGCCGGGCACCGGGGGCGCCCCCGGGACGGCGGGACCCGGGTCGTCCGCGGGTGTCTCTCGGGCGATGGTCATCACGTTCCTCCACGGCATTTCAAGCCATACCCCATCTGGGTATCAGCGTATCGAATCGCGTCGGCGGGCCCCGCCCACCTGCATGTCCCCGGGCGGCGCGAGCGGCGGGACGGCCTTAACGTTGCTCGCGAGATGACTGTTCACCCACCGGGTCAGCGCCGGACACTCACGGAACGTGCTCCCGTAACTGCCGGGGGCGATCGGACGTGGAGCGCTCACCAGGGCGCCGCACCCGGTTCACCTTCCGTTCATCTGCCTCGGTCGGCCGATTCACTTCCCCTCCCTACGTTCGAGGTGTGCGGCCGAGTCCGCCTTGTGCCCGGACGCCGATGGGAAGGAACCGAACGACCGTGAAGCTGCGCAGTGCTCCGCGCCGACGTGCATTCGGGCTGGGAGCGGCCACCGCCGCCGGGGTCCTGCTCCTCACGAGCTGCGGGACCGACGACAACTCCGGCCTTCCCGGAGCGATGGACTTCTCCTCCGACACCGTCGAGTGCGGCCCCGAGGGCACCGCCCTGGCGTCCGGCTCCACCGCCCAGGCCAACGCGATGGAGGTCTGGGTGAACATGTACCAGACCAACTGCGAGAACAGTCAGGTGAACTACAAGGCCACCGGCTCCGGGGCCGGCATCCAGGAGTTCCTTCAGGGCACCACCGCCTTCGGTGGCTCGGACTCGCTGCTCACCGACGCGGAGATCGAGGAGTCCCAGCGGGTCTGCCGAGACGGCGGGCGCGCCATCCACCTGCCGATGGTCGCCGGCCCGGTGTCCGTCGGCTACAACGTGCCCGGCGTGGACGACCTGGTGCTGGACGCGGAGACGCTCGCGGAGATCTTCGACTCGCGGATCACGCGCTGGGACGACCCGCGGATCCAGGAGCTGAACCCGGACACCGAGCTGCCCGACCTGGCGATCACGCCGTTCTCGCGCTCCGACGGCTCCGGCACCACCGACAACTTCACCTCCTACCTCCACGCCGCCGCCCCCGACGCCTGGCCCTACACGCCGGACAAGGTGTGGCGCGGCAAGGGCGGCCAGTCGGCCGACGGCTCCTCCGGCCTGGTCGGCATGGTCCAGCAGAACGCCGGCGCGATCAGCTACTTCGAGCTGTCCTACGCCTACCAGAACGGCATCGACTCCGTCGTGCTGGACACCGGAGCCCCGGAGCCGGTCGCCGCCACGGTGGAGAACGCCTCCGCGGGCATCGCCGCTGGCCGCGTCGTCGGTGAGGACGGCGACCTCGCGATGGAGCTGGACTACACCACCAGCGAGGACGGGGCCTACCCGATCACGCTGATCGCCTACGAGATCGTCTGCGACCGCGGCAACAACCCGGCCACCCTCGACCTCACCAAGGCGTTCCTGTCCTGGACCGCGGGCGAGGAGGGCCAGGAGGTCATCACCGACATCCACTACGCCGCCATCCCCGAGGAAGTGATCACCCAGGTCCGCGACCGGGTGCGGGAGATGTCCTGACCCGGCCGCGCCGGGCACCCCGCCCGGCGTCGGCGCGCCGCCCCGCGGCACGCACCGACTGACCACCCGGAAACCCGGCCCCGATCCCGAGCCACCGAGACGGAAAGACCTGCGAGATGCCTGCGACACAGACCGACTCCTCGCCGCCCGGCGGCCTGGAGCCCGCGCCGCGGCGGCCCTCCGCCGTGCGGCCGGGCGACCGGATCTTCAGCGGCCTGTCGAAGGGCGCCGGGATCACGCTCCTCGTGATCATGGCCGCCATCGCCGTCTTCCTGTCGATCAGGGCGGCCGTGGCCATCTCGGCCAACGAGGGCAACTTCCTCACCACCTTCGAGTGGGACGCCAACGCGAGCCCGCCGTACTTCGGCATCGCGGTGCTGCTCTTCGGTACCGTCGTCAGCTCCGTGATCGCCATGGTGCTGGCCGTGCCGGTCGCGGTCGGTATCGCGCTGTTCATCTCCCACTACGCCCCGCGCCGGGTCGCCGGGACGCTGGGCTACGTGGTGGACCTGCTCGCGGCCGTGCCCAGCATCATCTACGGCCTGTGGGGCGCCCTGTTCCTGGTGCCGCAGATGACGGGGCTCTACTCCTGGCTCGACCAGTTCCTCGGCTGGACCGGGATCTTCGCCTACGACAACACCCCGGCACGCTCCCTGATGACGGTGGGCATCCTGCTGGCGATCATGATCCTGCCGATCATCACCAGCGTCACCCGCGAGATCTTCAAGCAGACCCCGAAGGCCCACGAGGAGGCCGCCCTCGCGCTGGGCGCCACCCGCTGGGAGGTCATCCGGATGACGGTGCTGCCCTTCGGCCGGTCCGGCGTCATCAGCGCCTCCATGCTGGGACTCGGTCGCGCGCTCGGCGAGACGATGGCGGTCGCCACCGTCCTCTCCCCGGCCTTCCTGATCAACATCAGCCTGCTGGAGTCGGGCGGCGGCACCTTCGCCCAGAACATCGCCAGCCAGTTCAAGGAAGCCGGCTCGATGGGCCGCGACGCCCTGATCGCCTCCGGCCTGGTGCTCTTCCTGCTCACCCTGCTGGTCAACGGCGCCGCCCGCCTGATCATCGCCCGTCGCAAGGAGTTCACCTCGTGAGCGACACCGTGAAGGACACCGTGAAGAGCTCGCGCGGCCGGGCCTCCGGCGGTGCGCCCGCACCGGACGGACCCTCCGAGCGGCCCGGCGCCACCGCGGTGCTGCGCAACACGACCCTCCAGCAGCCGAGGCTGCCCCGCTGGGCGCCTGCGGCCCTGGTCGGCGGTTCGCTGGGCGCCGGCATCCTGATCGGCGTCCTCGGCAACCTGGACTCCCGCATCCAGTGGGGCCTGATAGCTGCTCTCATCTACCTGACCGCCACCTTCGCCGTCACCACGGCGGTCGAGGGCCGGCGCCAGGCGGTGGACCGCTTCGCCGCCAGCCTGGTGTGGACCAGCTTCGTCGTGGCGATCCTGCCGCTGGCCTCCCTGCTGTGGGAGACCATCGCCCGCGGCATCCCCGGCGTCAGCTGGTACTTCCTGACCCACTCCATGAACGGTGTGCTCTCCTGGCAGGAGGGCGGCGGTATCTACCACGCCCTGCTGGGCACGGTGCAGCAGGTGCTGCTCGCCTCGGTCATCGCCATCCCGATCGGCCTGCTCACCGCCGTCTACCTGGTGGAGTACGGCCGCGGCCGACTGGCGAAGGCCATCACCTTCTTCGTGGACGTCATGACCGGCATCCCGTCGATCGTGGCCGGCCTCTTCGTCCTCAGCATGTGGATCATGATGCTGGGCTTCGGCTACTCCGGCTTCGCCGGCGCCCTGGCCCTCTCCATCCTGATGATGCCGATCGTGGTCCGCTCCACCGAGGAGATGCTGAAGCTCGTCCCCGGCGAGCTGCGGGAGGCGTCGCTGGCGCTCGGTGTGCCGAAGTGGCGCACCATCCTCAAGGTCGTGCTGCCCACCGCGATCGGCGGCATCACCACCGGCGTCATGCTGGCGCTGGCCCGCATCGCCGGTGAGACCGCGCCGATCATCCTGCTGGTCTTCGGCAGCAACATGATCAACGCCAACCCGTTCGAGGGCGCGCAGTCCTCGCTGCCTCTGTTCGTCTACGAGCAGTGGGCCTTCGGCACCGAGGCGGCGTACGACCGCGCCTGGGCCGCGGCGCTCGTACTGATCGCCTTCATCATGATCCTCAACCTGGTCGCCCGCGGCATCGCCCGCTGGAAGGCCCCGAAGACCGGCCGCTAGGCCATCGGAAGAAAGCGAGCGACGAACCCATGGCCAAGCGCATCGACGTCACCGGACTGACCGCCTTCTACGGCACCCACCGCGCCATCGAGGGCATCTCGATGCACGTCCAGCCCAAGTCGGTCACCGCCTTCATCGGCCCCTCCGGCTGCGGCAAGTCCACCTTCCTCCGCACCCTCAACCGGATGCACGAGGTGACCCCCGGCGGACGCGTCGAGGGCCAGGTGATGCTGGACAACGAGGACCTCTACGGCCCCGGGGTGGACCCGGTGCAGGTCCGCCGCAACATCGGCATGGTCTTCCAGCGGCCCAACCCGTTCCCCACCATGTCCATCTACGACAACGTCGTCGCCGGGCTGAAGCTGAACGGCAAGTTCAGCCGGGCGGAGCTGGACGAGGTCGTCGAGAAGAACCTCCGCGGCGCCAACCTCTGGAACGAGGTCAAGGACCGGCTGCACAAGCCCGGCTCCGGGCTTTCCGGCGGCCAGCAGCAGCGGCTGTGCATCGCCCGCGCCACGGCCGTGGAGCCGGACGTGCTGCTGATGGACGAGCCGTGCTCCGCGCTGGACCCGATCTCCACCCTCGCCATCGAGGACCTGATCAGCCAGCTGAAGTCGCGGTTCACCATCGTGATCGTCACCCACAACATGCAGCAGGCGGCCCGCGTCTCCGAGCGCACCGCCTTCTTCAACCTGGCCGCCGTGGGCCAGCCGGGGAAGCTGATCGAGATCGACACCACCGACAGGATCTTCTCCAACCCCTCCGTGCAGGCGACCGAGGATTACATCTCCGGCCGCTTCGGCTGAGTCCGACCGGCGCCGCTCGCCGGCGCCGCGGGGGGAGACCTACCGCACCCTCGCGCCCGTCACCGGGCGGCGCCCCGCGCGCCCCGGTGGCGGGCGCGAGGACGTGAGGGCGGTGACGGCGGGGCGCCGGGGATGCAGCCGGGACCGGGGAGGCGCCCGGCCCACGCGCCCGGCACGGCATCGTCCGGGATCAGACCGGCAGCAGCGCGGCGCCCACGAGGAAGAGCGCCGCGGCCAGGAGCGCGACGGCGGGCAGTGTCACCGACCAGCCGATCACGATCGTCCGCGCCACCCCCCAGCGGACCACGGTCCGCCGACGCGTCGTGCCCGCCCCGACGATCGAACCCGTCACCACGTGGGTCGTCGCCACCGGCGCGTGCAGGACGAAGGCCGAGGCGAACATGACGGCCGCGGCGGACGACTCCGCCGCGAACCCGCGCGGCGCGTCGACCGCGAACACCCGCCGCCCCAACGCCCGCACCACCCGCCAGCCCCCGGCGTAGGTGCCCGCCGCCAGCATCACGGCACACGCGGCCTGCGCCCACAGTGGCACCCCCGAGCCGGCCTCCGCCTCGCCCGCGACCACCAGCGCCAGCACCACCACGCCCATCGTCTTCTGCGCGTCCTGCACCCCGTGCCCCAGCGCCATCCCCGCCGTCGACACCGTCTGTGCGGCACGGAACCCGCGCTGCGCACGGTGGGGTTGTGCCCGCCGGAACGCCCACAGCAACCCGACCATCACCAGATGCCCGACGACCATGGCCACCAGCGGCGCCAGCAGCAGCGGCAGCACCACCTTCAGCAGTACCCCGCCCCAGTGGACGGCGCCCGCACCGGCGAGGACCGCGCCCACCAACCCGCCGAACAGCGCCTGCGAGGACGAGGACGGCAGCCGGAGGTACCAGGCGGCAGCGCTCCACAGCAGCGCGCCGCAGACCGCTGCGAACAGCATCAGCAGGCCCCGGCCGCCCTCCGGCGGCGTCACCAGGTCCTCGCTGACCACCCGCGCGACGGTGGTGCCGAGGAACGCCCCGGCCAGGTTCATCAACGCCGCCAGCGTCACCGCGACCCTGGGGGTCAGCGCCCGCGCCGACACGGAGGTCGCGATCGCGTCCGCCGAGTCCCGGAAACCGTTGACACCGGTGTAGAAGAGCGCGGCGCTGACCACGACCACCAGGGCGAGCGTGTCCAAGGTGTCAGGACTCCTTGACGGCGATCGACTCCACGGTGTTGGCCACCCGCTCGAACGCGTCGGCGGCCTCCTCCAGTACGTCCACGATCTGCTTGAGCTTCATGACCTCTATCGCGTCGTAGGAGCCGTCGAAGAGGTGGGCCAGCAGCTTCCGGTGCACCCGGTCGGCCTGGTTCTCCAGCCGGTTGACCTCGATCCAGTACTCGGTGAGGTTCTCCATGGTGCGCAACTGCGGCATCGCCTCGGCGGTGAGCTCGGCCGCCCGGCAGAGCACCTCGATCTGCTGCTCGACGCCTTGCGGGAGTTCCTCGACCCGGTAGAGGACGACGAGGTCGACGGCCTCCTCCATGAAGTCCATGATGTCGTCCAGGCAGGACGCCAGCCGGTAGATGTCCTCGCGGTCGAACGGCGTGACGAACGTCGAGTTCAGCTCGTGGAAGATGGCGTGCGTGGTGTCGTCGCCCGCGTGCTCCGCGGCGCGCATCCGGTCCGCCAGCTCCGCGCGGCCCTCGCTGTCGGCGCCCAGCAGCTCCTGGAGGAGCTTGGAGCCGGAGAGGATGTTGTCCGCCGCGGTGGCGAAGAGATCGTAGAAATTCGTCTCCCGCGGCGTCAGGCGAAAGCGCACTGGGCTGTCCTCTGCGGTTCATCGGAAGTTGTACCCGATGATGCTAAAGGCACATTCCGGCCACGGCTAACCCCGTCGGGTGTCCGGTCGGTCTCGCTTCGGTCTCCTCCGGCGGCGGCGCCCGCCCGCGATGGCCGGAGAGCGAGGGGTCCTCGGGCGCGCCGCGTGGGCTCCCGCGCCGTCACGTTCACCGCGTGTGCGTCCGTGACGTGCGCAGAGTCACCGCCGGCTTCGTGGCGACGGCGACCGAGGAGGGCTCAGCGCCCGCCGTTGTAGGGGCCGTAGGGTCCGTCGCTGCTGCTCCGGCCGCTGCCGCCGCCCCGTCCGCCGCGGCTCACGGCCTGCACGGCGGGCCGCACGTCCACGATGTAGACGATGGAGGCGATCACGCCGACCAGAATCAGCAGCAGCATGGGGGCGAACAGCTGCACCGCGACGGAGATGCCCAGGATGATCAGCCAGAAGGGCTTGGTCTGCTTGTCCACCGCGCGGAACGCGTCCTCGCGCTGGAGGGCCGCGTGCACGAAGGCGAAGATGCTCATCACCAGCAGTGCGAGAAAGAGCAGGCTGAGCAGCCAGTTGAACCCTGAGAGGAGCATCGTCTCCACCACCCTGTCGGTCTGTCGGCTGTCGGTCTCCACGCTACCGGGCGCGTCGTCGCACGGCACTGATCGTGCCCGTGCCGCCGGCGCGCCCGGTGATCACGTGGTGGTGACCATCTGCCCGGGTCGGGACCGGATCACGCCTGCCCCGGCCCGTGGCGCCGGGCCGGGGCGGTTGCTCAGGAGCTCTTGGGGCCCTGGTCGGACGGGCCGCCGTCGGTGCCGGTGCCGCCGGGCGCGTCGGGGCCGTCGCCGGTGAGGGAGGACGCGTCGTCCGGCACCTCGGTCACGATGACCTTCTCCACGCGCTCCACGACGACCTTGGCCTCGCCCTCCTCGGCCTCGCCGTCCTCCTTCTCGGTGCCCCGGGCCCACTCCTCCACCGGGCCCCGGCCGCGCTCGGCCAGCTCCGCGTAGGTCTCGCGGGCCTTCGAGGCGTACTCGCGGGCGGTCTCGGCGCCCTGCTCGGCGAAGTTCCGGCCGCGCTCGCGCAGCTTCGGCAGATCGTTCTCGCGGAACGACTCGACCTTGCCGGGGGTGTCCGCCTTCAGCTTGTCGAAGGCCGCGGGCAGGCCGCGCAGCTTCTCCGCCGCCAGGTCCACGGTGCCCGCGGCGAAGTGGACGGCGCTGGAGCCGCCGATGGTCTTGCGGATGTCCTCGCTGTTGGGCATGTCGCTCCCTCTCATTCCTCGGTGTGGTCGTCCGCGCTCCGGCCGGGGCCGGAGGCGTCGTGGTTCGTGCCGCGGTGGTCCGTGCTTCGGGCCGCCGGGCTGTCGTGCGTCGCGCTGTCGTGCTTGCCGCTGTCGTGCGTCGTGCCGTCGTGCGTGCCGTCGTCTTCCGGGCTCTCGGCCGGATCGCCGGGTCGCGGCGCCGCTTCCGGTCCGAGCGGGGCGCCGGCCGGCGTCGTCGCCGTGCCGCCGCCGGTCCGCCCGGTGGGCGTGCCGTCCGCGGGTTCGCCCGCCGGTGCGGCGGCGCGGCGGAACGAGTGGTAGATCTCGATGAGTGCCTGCTTCTGCCCCTCGGTGAGCACCGGGTCGGCGGCCACCGCCCCGATCACGTCGGGACGTTCCGTCCCCTGGTCCTCGCGCACCTCCTCGTCGAGGATGCCCGCCCGCACGTAGAGCGTCTCGGCGGAGATCTCCAGCCCCTTGGCGATCTGCTGGAGGATCTCGGCGCTGGGCTTGCGCAGCCCGCGTTCGATCTGGCTCAGGTACGGGTTCGACACCCCGGCGGCGTCGGCGAGCTGCCGCAGCGACAGCCGCGCCTGGCGGCGCTGGTCGCGCAAGAACTCCCCGAGCCCGTGAACGTCGAACGGAACCATGGCCCCAGCGTGCCGCACCCTGCTAGCTATTGCAAGCGCCTTGCTTGCAGGTGTGCCGGTGCCTGTTCCGTGAGGGCCCAGGGGCCTCGGCAGGTGCCGGCTTTCCCGCCCGTCCCCTGCGGCGCGTCCGGGGTCCGCGCCGCCGGGCGGGCGGTGTGGCGGAAAGCCGGGGCCGTGGTCCCGTGAGGTGCGTCGGCGCCGAGTCGGCCGGGGATCATGACGAGATGAGAAGACCGATCCGCCGCGCCGTCGTACTGTCTGCCGCAGCCGTGCTCCTGGTGGGCGGGTGTGCTCCGGGTGGCGGCACGCCCGAGGGCGATTCCACCGAGCCTCCGCGGCCGACCACCAGCGCCGGCGCTCCCGACTCGGCCGTGCGCCTCGCAGACCGCTACCGCGAGGCGACGGGGAACGAGGACGTGCACGGCATACAGCGCACCGACGGCCCTGCCGGCGTGCCGCTGCTGACCGTGTGGTCCCACCACGAGCGGAACAGTCGAGAGGCCTTCGAGCGACTGAACAGCTCGGTCACCGACTACCTGGCGCGTGAGGAGGGCGTGGATCTGAGTCAGGGGTACCTCTTGGACGTGTTCAAGCCGGACGGCGGCCTCAAGAACCGTTTCGACGCACGCCCGTAGCGAGCGGACGAGCGCCGGAAGCGCGAGGCGCCCGGTCGGTGGTGCCGACCGGGCGCCTCGCCCGTGCTGACCTGCCGGGCGACGGGATGCCCCGTGCCCGCCCTCGCCGCGAGGGACCCGCACCCGGTGATGAGCCGTTGTCCGTGCTCGGTGACCTGTGCGCGATGCTGAGCTGCGTCGTCATGGGAGAGTCGAACTCCCGCGTTGCTCCCCACGCACCAGGAGTGGGCCGGAAGACCGCCGACCCTCGGTCGGTGCGCGCTTCCCCTGCGGCTACCTGCTCCCGCCACGGCGGCAGCACGGTGTCTCATGCCAGGAGTTCGACCTCCCAGTTGGCGCGCTGGATCAGCGTGTCGACGTCGCGGATGTCGCGGGCGACCTCGTCGGCCCGCCGCCGCACCTCGGCCACGGGCAGCGCGGAGAGCATCACCAGCTCGGAACGCAGCTGTCGCCCGTGGCCGCCGGAACCCGCGGCGGCGTCGGCAGCCGCGGTCAGCAGCGAGTGGCGCAGCCGCAGGACGTCGCGGCGGGCGAGCGCGTCGGTCAGGGTGCCGCCGCCGGCGACCTCGGTCGCGGAATTGGTGAGGTTGATCCGCCGGATCAGCGCCTCCAGCGAGTCGAGCTCCTGGTCGGCCTCGGCCAGCAGGGCGGCGGCGTCCTCGGAGGGAGTCTCGCCCTCCTGGTGTCGCGCGTTGCCGATGACCCGTGCGCGCAGCTGCTGCACGCGGCGCGACGCCTCCGACCGTTCGGCCAGCGCCTCGGCAAGTCTCATGGCCGTCCCCCTCTCTTGGCCGGACCGTCCCCCGCCCCTCGGGTGACGTCGCGTCGAACATAGCGGGGTCGCGTCGGCGTCCCCACCGCATATCGGTGCGCCTCCGAGGCGAGGCGGTACGTCGCGGCCGGGCCGTTGGTTCCCGTTCCCGGGGGCGCACGGGGGCGTTGCGTGGAGCGAGGCGGATCGGCTTGCCTCGGCGTCGGGCCGCCGCCGCCGGCGGCGGGGCTGCCGGGCAGTGACGGTGCCCCGGAGGCCACCGCGCGGGTGACCTGGGGCCTTGGCGGCGGCCCGTTCGCGTCCCGCCCGGCGGCGGCCGGCGAGCGGTGAATGTGTTGATGCTGTCGAATAAAGGTGCGGATATCGGCGAAACTCCGTATCGGTCGGACGTCGCCCGCCGCCCGTGGTCTGCTGTGCCCGACGAGCCTCACCGCACGGGTACCGCGCCTCGCGGGGTCCGGTGGCGCGGCCGTACCGGACGGCGCCGGTGCGCCGCCGTGTCCTCCTGACGGAGCTGGAGCAGCCGATGTCCCTGCCGACCACCGAACCGCTGATCGCTGCGCTCTCGGCGCCCGGCGCAGCCGTCGCGGCGGAGGCCGCGGAGCCCGCCGAGGTCGGCGGCGTCGCGGGCTTCTTCGTGGATCTCATGGAGTCCATCGGCGGTCCGGGAGCCGGGATCGCGGTCGCGGCGGAGAACCTCTTCCCGCCCCTCCCGAGTGAGCTGTTCCTCCCGCTGGCCGGCTTCACCGCCAGTCAGGGCGGGATGACCCTCGCCGAGGCGCTGATCTGGACGACGCTCGGCTCCGTGGTGGGCGCCGTCGCGCTCTACTGGATCGGCGCGGCCATCGGGCGGGACCGGCTCCGCGCCGTCGTCGCCCGGATGCCGCTGGTGAAGGTCGCGGACTTCGACCGCACCGAGCAGTGGTTCGCACGCCACGGGACGAAGGCGGTGTTCTTCGGCCGCATGATCCCGGTCTTCCGCAGCCTCATCTCGGTCCCCGCCGGGGTGGAACGCATGCCGATGGCCACCTTCGTGCTGCTGACGACGGCCGGCAGCGCCGTGTGGAACACCGCGCTGGTCCTCCTCGGCTACAGCCTGGGGGACAACTGGCACCGGGTCCAGGGGTACGCCGGCGTCCTGGAGAAGGTGGTGCTCGGCGCCGTCGCGGTCGGCCTCCTCTGGTTCCTCGTGACGCGGGTGCGGCGGCACCGCGCCGGGGACGCCGGTGAAGGGGAGGAGCAGTCGAGGGGGCGAGGGCGGCGCCGCGGCGCGCACGCCCGCCGCTGACCGCGGCGGGTCCCTCGCCCGCCGCGGCGCCGTCTGTGATGATCAACCGATGACCGAGATCATCCTGATGTCCGATCCCCGGGTCGCCGCGATCGAACTGCGCGAGTGCGGCGAACCGCTCGTCGACGCCCGCACCGACGGCCCGGCGCTGCTGGTGGACGACCGCAGGGCGGCTGCCGACCCCCGCTTCGCACACCTGCGGACCGGCGTCCTGGAGCGGCTGCTCGACGCGGCCTCCCGGCTGCCGGACGGCGTGCGGCTGGCGCTCGTCGAGGGCTACCGTCCCCCCGAACTCCAACGCCGCTACTTCGGCACCTACCGCGAGCGGCTGCGCGCGGAGGGGCGGTACGGCTCGGAGGCGGAGCTGCACGAGGCGACCAGCCGCTACGTGGCGCCGCCCTCGGTCGCCCCGCACACCTCCGGCGCCGCCGCGGATCTCACGCTGATCGGCGTCGACGGCCAGGAGCTCGACCTGGGGACCGCCGTCAACGCGACCCCCGAGGAGAGTGACGGCGCCTGCTACACCGCAGCGCTGTCGATCACGCCCCGGGCGCGGGAGAACCGCCGGCTCCTGGGTGACGTGCTGCGTGCGGCGGGGATGGTCAACTACCCGACCGAGTGGTGGCACTGGTCGTACGGCGACCACTACTGGGCCCTGGCGACCGGTGCGCCGCACGCGCTGTACGGGCCGCGCGAGCCCTGACCCGGTAGGCGTTGCGCCCGTCCCCACGCGCGACGCGTCCGTCCCCACGCGCGACGCCCACCGGGCGGCCCCGGCCCGACCGCCGACGCACCCGAGCCACGACCGGCCCCGGTCCGGCGATGGAGCGCGACGCGGTCGGC
>NZ_JAAVJB010000081.1 GCF_012034385.1 Streptomyces spiramenti | reverse complement strand
GGGCCGCCCGGATGGGCGGCCCCGCGGGCGGACGTGTCAGTCGCGGTTGATCCGTTCGGTGATCTCGGCGTCCGCGGTCTCCGCGGCGTCGGCGTGGTCCTCACCGTTCAGGACCGCCGTCATCATTTCCTTGATCGGGTTCGGCAGGACCTCGACGTTCGCCCAGCCGGTGACCAGCGGGGGGAAGTTGCCGTAGTCGGCGGCCCGGCCCATGACCTCGACGAAGGAGCCCTCCTCCGCCTCGGGCAGCGCGGCCTCCTGGTTGGGAAGCATCGGGGTGGCCTCGGCGAACTTGGTCATCCACTCGGCGGAGGTGGCCATCTTGAGCCACTCGACGCCCATGTCCTTGTTGCCGCCGCGCTCGGCGACGGCCAGGTTGGAGCCGCCCAGGAAGACACTGCCGGGCTCGTCGGCGGTCTTGCCCGGAATCGGGAAGTAGCCCAGGTTGGCGTCGCGGCCGGCCTCGGTGAGGGCCTCGATGGCGCCGTCGGCCTCCCAGGGCAGGCCGATCCAGGTGGCGATCTCGCTCTGCGGGATGACCTCGGTGGCC
The DNA here is from genome assembly GCF_012034385.1 of Streptomyces spiramenti. Classification (GTDB taxonomy): domain Bacteria; phylum Actinomycetota; class Actinomycetes; order Streptomycetales; family Streptomycetaceae; genus Streptomyces; species Streptomyces spiramenti. The sequence goes on along the minus strand of NZ_JAAVJB010000081.1, from coordinate 19,611 downwards.
TGCTGGGGGCTGGCCTCGTCGTTGTCGGTGGGCGAGTCGGAGAAGGACTGCAGCTCCTGGTAGTAGGCCATGGCGGCCTCGCCCTCGGGGGTGTTCAGCCCGCCGACCCAGCCGTCGCCGTCCTCGACGGCGAAGTCGCCGCCCTCGTCCCACAGGAAGCCGCCGAGCACGTAGTAGCTCTGACCCGGCAGGTAGATGGGCTGGGCCTCGGTGTTGTCCTCGATGAGCTGGAGGGCCTCGACGAGCTCCTCGCGCGTGGTGGGAACCTCGGCGCCGGCCTCCTCCCAGACGTCCTTGTCGTAGATGACCGCGCGGTTGGCGGTGTACCACGGGGCGGCGTAGAGCTGGCCGTCGAGCTCCGCGGTGGCGATCGGGCCCTGGAACCAGTCGTCGTAGCCGAGGTCGCCCTTGAGGTCGGTGAGGTCGGCCAGGCCGGTGGTGGCGGCGAAGGCGGGGGTCTGGGTGTTGCCCAGCTCCAGCACGTCGACGGTGCCGTCCTCGGAGAGGGCGGTGGTCACCCGCTCCTGGATGCCGTTCCACTCCTGGATCTCGACATTGACCTCGACGCCGTGCTCGTCCTCGAACGCGGTGTTGAGCTCCTCGAGCCACGCGTCCGGCGCGGAGCCGGTCATCAGCCAGACAGTGATGGCGTCGTCGGAACCGCCACCACCGCCGTTGGAGGAACCACCGTCGTCGCCGGTGCCGCATGCGGCAACCGATGCGGCCATCGCCGCGACGCCTATGGCCGCAATCAGCTTGCGCTTCACGTCACCCTCCTAGGGGGCAAGGCCGGACCCCTTGCGCCTGGTCACGGGACGGCCTTTAGTGGTGTAGTCAAGAGGTTTAGACCAGTTGACCTGAAGCGTGGACTAGACCACTTTGGAGTGTCAAGTGGCGTACCCCGCCCCGCAGGTGTCCGTTACCGGACCGACACCTGCACCTGACAGCGACACTGGTCCAGACCGTGCCACCATGTGGGCCGTGAATTTTCGGAGGTAGCCGGTGACAGCACAGAAGGACCCCGGGACGCGCGGCACCGGGGACGCCCGGGGGCCGTTCGCCTCCTCGGGAAGGCTCGGCGCGAGCGTACCGGGCACCGACTCCGCCGACCGCACCAGGACCGCGCGGGTACCAAAGTACTACCGTCTCAAACGGCACCTGCAACAGATGACCGAGACACTGCCCCCCGGCACGCCGGTCCCCCCGGAGCGGACGCTGGCCGCGGAGTTCGACACCTCGCGCACCACCGTCCGGCAGGCGCTCCAGGAGCTCGTGGTCGAGGGGCGGCTGGAACGCGTCCAGGGGAAGGGCACCTTCGTCGCCAAGCCGAAGGTCTCGCAGGCGCTCCAGCTGACCTCCTACACGGAGGACATGCGCGCCCAGGGACTGGAGCCCACCTCGCAACTGCTGGAGATCGGGTACATCACCGCCGACGACCGGCTCGGCACCCTGCTCGACATCCCGGCCGGCGGGCGGGTGCTGCGGATCGAGCGGCTGCGGCTGGCCAGCGGTGAGCCGATGGCCATCGAGACCACCCATCTCTCGCAGGCGCGGTTCCCCGCGCTGCGGCGCAGCCTGGTGCGGTACACCTCGCTCTACTCCGCGCTGGCGGAGGTCTACGACGTCCACCTGGCACTCGCCGAGGAGACCATCGAGACCTCGTTGGCGACCCCTCGCGAGGCGGGACTGCTCGGCACGGACGTCGGGCTGCCGATGCTCATGCTGTCGCGGCACTCGCGGGACTCCGACGGGGAACCGGTGGAGTGGGTCCGGTCCGTCTACCGGGGCGACCGCTACAAGTTCGTCGCGAACCTGGAGCGTCCGCGCCGCTGAGCGCTCCGGCGCCGGCCGCCGTCGACGGCCACCCGCCACGGCCGTACCCCGCGGGTCCCTCCGCGCGGGGTGCGGCCGTTCGTACTGCCGCCACTGCCGGTGGGGACGGGGCGCGTCGGCGACGGTCGCGCTCCGGACGCCGCCCGGAGCGGCGCGCACACGGCCGGTGGCCGATCGCCGACCTCGGGGAGCGGCCGAAAACGGAGGTCCACCGGAGTGACGCCGGACACCTCGCCGCGCCCCCGGACCGCTCGTCGCACGGAGCGACCGTTCGTCGCCCGCTGGGCGCACGGATCGGGCAGATTCCCCGAACTGTGTCCCGACCATGGCCTTGGCCGTGACCTCGGGCCTAGATTCCGCCCTGAGGCGTCCCCGGTGGATCTTGCACGGGCGGTGGCGAGCCGCTCACCCCGCCACCCCGACCGCACGGCCCGGCCGGAGCCGCCCCACGTCCGTCAGTGCGACAGGCAGGGAACGGGACAATCTCATGCTTCAACAGGTACGCATCAAGTCGGTGGTGATCTGGACGGGGGTCGCGCTGGTGAGCGCGACCGCCTGGTCCGTACTCGCCCTATCCCGGGGTGAAGAGGTCTCGGCGGCCTGGATGGTGGCCGCCGCGCTCGGCTCCTACGCCATCGCCTACCGCTTCTACTCGAAGTTCATCGCCTACCGCGCGCTGCGGGTGGACCGCACCCGGGCGACGCCCGCGGAGCGCCTCAACGACGGGGTGGACTACCACCCCACCGACCGGCGCGTGCTCCTCGGGCACCACTTCGCGTCGATCTCCGGGGCGGGCCCGCTGGTCGGCCCGGTCCTCGCCGCGCAGATGGGGTACCTGCCGGGCACCATCTGGATCATCGCCGGTGTCATCTTCGCGGGCGCCGTGCAGGACATGGTCGTCCTGTTCTTCTCCTCGCGCCGCAACGGCAAGTCGCTCGGCTCGATGATCCGGGACGAGATCGGCCCGGTCGGCGGCATCGCGGCGCTGGTCGCGGTCTTCGCGATCCTGATCATCCTGCTGGGTGTGCTCGCCCTGGTCGTGCTCAACGCGCTGGCCGAGTCGCCCTGGGGGACGTTCTCCACGGCGATGACCATGCCGGTCGCGATCTTCATGGGCCTGTACCTGCGGTACCTGCGGCCGGGACGCGTCGCGGAGATCACCGCGATCGGCATCGCACTGCTGCTGTTCTCGATCATCGCGGGCCGCTGGGTGGCCGAGTCGTCATGGGCGGAGTTCTTCACCCTCTCGCCGCAGGCGCTGGTGGGCTGGCTCGTCGCGTACGGCTTCATCGCGTCGGTCCTGCCGGTGTGGCTGCTGCTGGCGCCGCGCGACTACCTCTCGACCTTCCTGAAGATCGGCACCATCGGTCTGCTCTTCGTGGGCGTGCTGGTCGCCAACCCGACCCTGAAGATGGACGCGGTCACCGAGTTCGCCTCGCGTGGGGACGGTCCCGTCTTCGCGGGTTCGCTCTTCCCCTTCGTCTTCATCACCATCGCGTGCGGTGCCCTGTCGGGGTTCCACGCGCTGGTGGCGTCGGGCACGACGCCGAAGATGCTCCAGAAGGAGCCGCAGGTCCGTCCGATCGGCTACGGCGGCATGCTGATGGAGTCCTCCGTCGCCGTGCTCGCCATCATCGCCGCGTGCGTGCTGGACCCGGGGCTGTACCTGTCGATGAACGCCCCGCCCTCGGTCATCGGCGACACCTTCCAGAGCGCCGCCGAGACCATCACCGGCTTCGGGTACGTCATCACCCCCGAGCAACTCCAGGCAGCCGCGGCGTCGGTCGAGGCCGACTCCCTGCTGTCGAAGACCGGCGGCGCGCCCACCTTCGCCCTGGGAGTCGCGGTGATCTTCGCCGAGTTCCTCGGCGGCGAGTCCGCGATGGCCTTCTGGTATCACTTCGCCATCATGTTCGAGGTCCTGTTCATCCTCACCACGATCGACTCGGGCACGCGCATCGGCCGGTTCATGCTCCAGGAGGTCGCCGGCAAGGCGTACCCGCGGTTCCGGGACCACAACTGGAAGCCGGGCGTCCTGCTCACCAGCGGTGTCGTCGCCGGGCTGTGGGGCTACTTCCTCTGGGTGGGCGTCAACGACCCGCTCGGCGGGATCCGTTCGCTCTTCCCGGTCTTCGGCATCTCCAACCAGCTGCTGGCCGCCATCGCCCTCACCATCTGCACCACGCTGATGATCAAGGCCGGCCGGGTGAAGTACGTGTGGGTCACCGCGGTGCCGCTCTTCTGGGTCACCCTGGTGACCCTGGTCGCCAGTTGGCAGAAGGTTTTCTCCCCCGACCCGGACATCGGCTTCTTCGCGCAGCGCGCGCTGTACCGGGACGCGATCGCGGCCGGGGAGTCGCTCGGCGGCCAGACCGAGGACCAGATGCGGACCGTCGTCACCAACGCCACCGTCAACGGCGTCATCTCGGCGGTCTTCGCCGTCCTGGTCATCGTGATCATCGTGGACGCCGCCCGGGTCTGCGTGCGGTCGCTCCGCCACCCGGACACGGTGGTCAACCACGAGACGCCGCACGTCACCTCGCGCATCATCGCCCCCGACGGCATACTCGCCACCAAGGAGGAGCGTGCGGAACTGGTCGCGGCCGGGCTGCCCTCCACCGGTGGCGTCCCCGGCGAGTTCGGCGGCGGGCACGGCACCGGCAGCGCTCCGGACGACGCGTCGGGCGCGGCGGACGGCGCCCGGGACGAGGACGGAGGAAGCCCCCGATGAGACGTGCCCTCGGCGGCGTGCGGTGGTACCTCACCGAACTGCTCGGAGAGATCACCGGCGACAACGCCTACCGCCGCTACTGCGAGCGGGCCCGCCGGCAGGACCCCCGCGCGGAGGTGCTGGACCGGGGCGCGTTCGAGCGCTGTCGAGCCGAGGAGCGCGCGGCGCGGCCCAACGGCGGGGCGCGCTGCTGCTGAGGGCGGTGGGCGCACGAGCGCACGGAGAGCGCCACGCGGTGAGCCGGTGCCCGGCGGAGGAGTTCGACTCCCCCGCCGGGCACCGTCGTTGTCCCGGGCACAGATGTGCGGCGGATCCGTCCCCGTCGGTGGCCTCGGGGCGGCAGGCCCGAACGTGCCGCTGTGACATGCGGCACGTCCCCGGTCGGAGTGTCCGATCCCACAACTCCCCCTTGCGGGCGGTCCCTCGAACGCCTGAGGTACCCGTTCCCCGGGGCGCCACGCGCGGCGTACTCACGGGGCGACACGCGGCCGGCGGCAGCCCCGGGACCGGGCTCCGGGCGGCGGGACCGGCGCCAACAGCGCGCGAAGCAGCAGTAGTTGAGCGATGAACCAAAGCCTTTCGACTCGCCGCTCCGCGGTGCCGCGACAGCCGCCCGCGGAGCGGATCGTCGATCCGGCCGACGGCACGGGGGCATAAGCTGCTGCCCGCCGCCCGACGCGTGCGCGGCCCCCTCCCCGCCACCGCGCCGGACACTCCGGCGCGCTCCCGGAGCACCCCGGGAGCGGTCGCCCGAGTCGGCCCGGCACGCGGTGACGGCGGGCCCGTGGCGGCCCCGCGGGGCCGCCGCCACGCCCCGGGAAAGGCCCGCGAGGCGCCGGGCGGGCCCGGCCGTGCCGTGACGCGACAGTCGCCATCGACACTCCGGGAACACAAGATATGGGGGTGCGTGCGCCGACGGCCCCCAGATGTATGATCGGCCGTGCTGTCGCAGCAGGGGAATCCGGTGTGAATCCGGGGCTGTCCCGCAACGGTGAGCGCCATTCCGGCGTGGCGTCGAGCCCGAACACCTGTGCGAAAGCTTAAGACGTCCGGGCCTCGTGGATTGGGCCCGCGCACGCGGTCCCTGTGTTGTTCCCGCGTACGCCGCCCGATCCCGCGACGGCCGAGAGCCACGAGGGAGAACGCGTGACCATCGCACCAGCGGAGCCCGTCTCAGCAGTGACGCCCGAGGAGCAGGACCAGCCCGGCGGCATCCTCCTCCAGGAGCTGACCCGGCTCACCGCCGACCTCCGCGCCACCGAACCCGGCCGGGTCGCCGCCGCCGCGCTGCGCGGCAGGAACGCCGCCTCCGACGCGGCCGAGTTGCGGTCGCTGGCCATCGAGGCGGCGGCCGGTCTCATCGCGGACGAGCCCCAGTACTCCCGGCTCGCGGCCCGGATGCTGACGCTGGCCATCCGCGAGGAGGCCGCGACCCAGGGCGCGGTGTCCTTCTCCGCCTCGGTGGCCGTCGGCCACCGGGAGGGGCTGATCGGCGACACCACCGCCGCCTTCGTGCGCCGCCACGCCGAACGGCTCGACGCGCTCGCCGAGTCGGCCGTGGACGACGGCGCGGACGACCGCTTCGGCTACTTCGGCCTGCGCACCGTGCAGTCGCGCTACCTGCTGCGCCACCCCATCACCCGCAAGGTGATCGAGACCCCGCAGCACTTCCTGCTGCGCGTCGCCTGCGGTCTCGCCGAGGACGAGAGCGAGCGGGCGGTGGGCGACGTCATCGAGCTGTACCGCCTCACCAGCACACTCTCCTACCTGCCTTCCTCCCCCACCCTCTTCAACTCCGGCACCCGGCACCCGCAGATGTCCTCGTGCTACCTGCTGGACTCGCCGCTGGACGAGCTGGACTCGATCTACGACCGGTACCACCAGGTGGCACGGCTCTCCAAGCACGCCGGCGGCATCGGGCTCTCCTACTCCCGCATCCGCGCCCGCGGTTCGCTGATCCGCGGCACCAACGGCCACTCCAACGGCATCGTGCCCTTCCTCCGGACGCTGGACGCCTCCGTCGCCGCGGTCAACCAGGGCGGCCGGCGCAAGGGTGCCGCCTGCGTCTACCTGGAGACCTGGCACGCGGACCTGGAGGAGTTCCTGGAGCTGCGGGACAACACCGGCGAGGAGGCCCGCCGCACCCACAACCTGAACACCGCCCACTGGATCCCGGACGAGTTCATGCGCCGTGTCGAGGCGGACGGCGACTGGTCGCTGTTCTCCCCCGCCGACGTGCCGGAGCTGGTGGACCTCTGGGGCGACGAGTTCGACGCCGCCTACCGCCGCGCCGAGGCCGAGGGCAAGGCGGTCCGGACCGCCCCCGCCCGCCAGCTGTACTCGCGGATGATGCGCACCCTCGCGCAGACCGGCAACGGCTGGATGACCTTCAAGGACGCCGCCAACCGCACCGCCAACCAGACGGCGGAGCCCGGCGCGGTCGTGCACTCCTCCAACCTCTGCACGGAGATCCTGGAGGTCACCGACGACGGTGAGACCGCCGTCTGCAACCTGGGGTCGGTCAACCTGGCCGCGCACCTGGGCGAGAGCGGCGAGATGGACTGGGAGCGGCTGGACGACACCGTCCGCACCGCCGTGACCTTCCTGGACCGCGTGGTCGACATCAACTTCTACCCGACCGAGCAGGCCGGGGCCTCCAACTCCCGCTGGCGGCCGGTGGGCCTGGGCCTCATGGGCCTCCAGGACGTCTTCTTCCGGTTGAAGCTGCCCTTCGACTCCCCCGAGGCCCGGCGGCTCTCCAACCGGATCTCCGAGCGGATCATGCTGGCCGCGTACCACGCGTCGGCGGACCTCGCCGAGCGCCACGGCCCGCACCAGGGCTGGGAGGCCACCCGCACCGCCCGCGGCGTGCTCCACCCCGACCACTATCCCGACGCCGAACTCACCTGGCCCGAGCGGTGGGACGAGCTGCGCTCCCGCATCTCCCGCACCGGGATGCGCAACTCGCTCCTGCTGGCGATCGCGCCGACCGCGACGATCGCCTCGATCGCGGGCGTCTACGAGTGCATCGAGCCGCAGGTCTCCAACCTGTTCAAGCGCGAGACGCTCAGCGGTGAGTTCCTCCAGGTCAACACCTACCTGGTGGACGAGCTGAAGGAGCGGGGGCTGTGGAACGACACCACCCGTGACGCGCTGCGCGAGGCCAACGGCTCGGTGCAGGAGCTGGCGGGGCTGCCGGAGGACGTCCGCCACCTGTACCGCACCGCCTGGGAGGTGCCGCAGCGCGCGCTGATCGACATGGCGGCCGAGCGGACCCCGTTCCTCGACCAGAGCCAGTCGCTCAACCTGTTCATGGCCGCGCCGACCATCGGCAAGCTGAGCTCGATGTACGCGTACGCCTGGAAGCGCGGCATCAAGACCACGTACTACCTGCGTTCGCGTCCTGCCACCCGGATCGCGCAGTCCGCACGCGCCGCCGCTGTGCCGGCCGCCGTGCCCGCGCAGCAGACGGCCGCCGAGGCAGACGCCGTCGCCTGCTCCCTCGAGAACCCCGAATCATGCGAGGCATGCCAGTGACCGCCCCCGTTTCCGACCCGGCGCCCCAGACCGGTGCGTCGCACACCGCGACCACCGGGACCAAGAACCTGCTCGACCCCGGGTTCGAGCTGACGCTGCGGCCGATGCGGTACCCGGACTTCTACGACCGGTACCGCGACGCCATCAAGAACACCTGGACCGTGGAGGAGGTCGACCTCCACTCCGACGTGACGGACCTGGCCAAGCTCTCCCCGGGCGAGCAGCACATGATCGGCCGGCTGGTGGCGTTCTTCGCGACCGGTGACTCGATCGTCTCCAACAACCTGGTGCTCACGCTCTACAAGCACATCAACTCCCCGGAGGCGCGGCTCTACCTCTCGCGCCAGCTCTTCGAGGAGGCCGTGCACGTCCAGTTCTACCTGACGCTGCTCGACACCTACCTGCCGGATCCGGACGAGCGCGCCGAGGCGTTCGCCGCGGTGGAGAAGATCCCCTCCATCCGGGAGAAGGCGCAGTTCTGCTTCCGGTGGATGGACTCCGTCGAGAAGATCGACCGGCTGGAGACCAAGGAGGACCGTCGCCGGTTCCTCCTGAACCTGATCTGCTTCGCGGCCTGCATCGAGGGGCTGTTCTTCTACGGCGCCTTCGCCTACGTGTACTGGTTCCGGTCCCGGGGCCTGCTGCACGGCCTGGCGACCGGCACCAACTGGGTGTTCCGCGACGAGTCCTGCCACATGGACTTCGCCTTCCACGTGGTCGACACCGTCCGCGCCGAGGAGCCGGAGCTCTTCGACGACGCGCTGCACCAGCAGGTCACGGACATGCTCAAGGAGGCCGTCGAGGCGGAGCTCCAGTTCGCCCGCGACCTCTGCGGCGAGGGCCTGCCGGGCATGAACACCGCCTCGATGCGCGAGTACCTGGAGTGCGTGGCGGACCAGCGGCTGGTCCGGCTCGGCCTGGATCCGGTCTTCGGTTCGCAGAACCCGTTCTCGTTCATGGAGCTCCAGAACGTGCAGGAGCTGACCAACTTCTTCGAGCGGCGCGCCTCGGCCTACCAGGTCGCCGTCGAGGGCACGGTCAACCTCGACGAGGACTTCTGACGGACGGCCGCCGCTGCCCGCCGACGCGCGTTGCCACGCCCACGGGGTCCGGGGGGCCGGTCACAGCACGGCGCGGGCCCGGGTCATGCGCTCCTCGTGCTGCTCGCGGTAGTCGGCCAGCATCCCGGCGTGCTCCTCGATCACCGTCGCCTGGTGGTCGGAGTCGATCGCGGCCCAGCGCGTGACCAACTCGGTCTCCTCCTTGCACCCGACGTCGGCGACGGCGGCCTCGCGGGCCTCCGTGCCGGAGACGTCCCCGCCGAGCCCGAGCTGAGCGGCGGCCTCCAGCGGGGTGTCGGTCTCCCATCCCTGATCCGCCATGCAGGCCGACCAGTCGGCGAGCAGCGTGTCCAGCCGGGGGTCCTCGTCGGCGAGGTGGGCTGCCTCGTCGGCGAGTTGGAGGATCACGGTGGGGTCCACCCAGTCGGCGTCGGGACGGTTGACCGTGAGGGTCGCCTCGCCGTGGCAGCCGGTGACGGGGACGGGTTCGCCGCCGAGTTCGGGGCCCGACATCCGCTGCGCCTCCTCCAGGGTCTCGGGGTGTTCGAGGTCCAGGCCCGGGTCGCCGTGGAGCGCCAGCTCCTGGTCCGGGGTGAGCTCCTGCGGGAAGGCGGGGGCGTAGGTGGCGGGGTCGAGGTCGACGGGGTGCATGTAGCCGTGCTCGGCGGCGATCCCGGCGTCGTCCACGCCGTAGAGGTAGAGATGGGTGCCGAGATCGGCCGCCCGGTGGTCGGCGGGGGTGTACTCCTGGCCGTACCGCGCCATGCACGCGGTCACCAGCAGGTCCCGGGCCTCCTCCAGGACCCGTTGGTCCTCGGCGGAGATGTGGTACGCGTCCAGGGGCAGCGTCAGGTCGGCGGTGAGGGAGGCGGTCGGCAGCACCGCCTCGGCGACGGCCGTGGCGTCGGAGCCGCCCGACCGCTCGGTGTCGTCCGACTCCACCGCGGGGTCGGGGTCGGGCGGCGTCGGTGCCTCCCCCGCCGTGGAACAGGCGGTGGCGAGGAGCAGCGGGAGGAGGGCGAGGGCGGCGAGGCGGGTCGCGGGGCGGCTGGGGCGCACGGCGGGGCTCCGGTGGTCGGGCGGCGGCGCGCTCTCACGCGGCCGGTCGTGAGGGGCTGCGTCCCGGTACCGGCCGCGGGGCCGGTACCGGGGCGACCGGTGGGTCAGATACCGCAGTTGGGGGCCGACCAGAAGCGGCTGCCCCGGTGGTCGACGTGGGTGTGGTCGTTGTGGCCCGGGTAGCCGGGGCCCAGGATGCCGTTGAAGCCGTGGTTGCGGGCGGCCTGGGCGAGACGGCAGAAGGAGTGGCTGCCGACGAGGTCGGCGGCGTCACCGTAGAGGTGGCGACTGTTGCTCGCGCCGCCGACGGCGTTGTTGCAGGAGACGGAGCGGAAGCCGCTGCTGATGTTCAGCGGGGCGTTGCCCATGGCACGGCGCATGGCCTGGAGCTTCCACATGGTCCGCTTCGCGTTCTCGCGGGCGGTGGCCGCGCTCACGGCGCCGCCGGACCAGTTGGAGTTGCAGCGGTTGAGCTCGGCGAAGGTGAAGTTGGCCGGGGAGCAGTCGGCGCTCTGCAGGGCGTAGATCTGGTTGAAGGTGGCGGGGCCGGCGACGCCGTCGGCGCCGAGGCCGTACGCCTGCTGGAAGCGGGTGACGGCCTGGGCGGTGTGGGGGCCGAACTGGCCGTCGATGGCGAGCACCTGGCCGGTGCCCGGGTATCCCGCGACCCGGATCTGGAGCTGGGTCACGTCGGCGCCGGACATGCCCTGGCTCAGGGTCCGGTTCCAGGTGTAGCAGGCGTCGAGGGTGCCGACGTCCGCGGTGTCGGCCCCCTTGGCGTCGGCGGCCGACGCCTCGGCGGGGCGCTCGGCGGGCAGCGGGGCGGCGACCGCGCTGCCGCCGGTGACGGCGGTACCGACGAGGCCGACTGTCGCGACCATGACAAATGTGGCCGCAGTCCGGGACATACGTCTGAGCATCGTTCCTCCGGGTGATGGGGCGATCGCAACGAGAGTTACCCAGGAGTCGACGCGCGTCAACCACCGGTAGACGCCCGTCAGTGGACCGGTCCACTGACGGGCGCCGCGGTACCGGCCGATGTACTGGCCGGCAGGGGGTCAGTCGTTGGGGACGGTCTCGTAGCGCGGCGTGTTCTCGGCCATCTGCTTCAGCACGTCCTTGCGCTCACGCTTGGACAGCCGGTCGATGTAGAGCCACCCGTAGAGGTGGTCCGTCTCGTGCTGCAGGCAGCGGGCGAAGTAGCCGGTGCCCCGGACCCGGATCGGGTTGCCCTCGGCGTCCTGGCCGCGGACCACCGCGAGGTCGGGACGGGCCAGCTCCATGTAGGCGGTCGGCACCGAGAGGCAGCCCTCGTTGCTGTCGTCGAGCACCCGCGTGTCGGCGGGCAGCTCCTCCAGCACCGGGTTGCAGACGACACCGAGGTGGCGCACCCCGTCGTCGTCCGGGCAGTCGTAGACGAACACCTTCAGATCCACACCGATCTGGTTGGCGGCGAGGCCGACCCCCTCGGCGGCGCGTTGCGAGGCGAACATGTCGTCCACCAGAGCGGCGAGTTCGGGACCGAACTCGGTCACGTCGCGGCACTCCTGGTGCAGGACCGGATTGCCCACCACGGTGATCGGGCGGGCCGTGCCGCGATCGAGGTGGGCCTTCTCCCGCTCCGCGCAGTCCTGGGTGTCGTCGACGAACTCGGAGTCGGCCTGCTGACCGGTGTCCTGCTGCGGCATGGTCCGGGGACCACCTTCCTGGTACGGCGTGACGGGGCGACGGGGTGACCGGTGCGACGTACCGCGACGCCGGGCCGGGGGCGGAACGCCGGGGCCCGGGGCCGGTGCCCCTCGAACCCGTACAGCTTACTGGGGCGCCGCCGCACGTCTCCCGGCCCGCAGGCGCGGGCACCCGCAGGCCGGTCGGACGAGGGCGTGGGAGACCAACGACGTGGAACCGAGGCCGCACGGGCGCACGGGGTGGCGGCTCCGGCCCGCCGTGGCACCGGGGAGCCCGCCTCGGGTCAGCAGACCTCTTCGAGGTCGCGCCACTCCCTGGTCTCGGGGCTGTCCGCGACCCAGCTGTCGAGGAGCCCGCGCACCAGCGGGGCCGGGGCCGCGATCCCGCACTCCCGTTCGGGGGACCACAGGGTGCCCGCGCCGGTGTGGCCCAGCGGCCCCGGGCGGCCCGGCAGGCTGTGGTCGTGCGGGTCGTGCTGGGCCTGGCCGTCGCCCTCCTCGCTCGGCATCCGGCTCTCCGAACAGCTCCGGCACAGCAGCCGCACGGAGGACGACCAGTCCTCCGCCGCGTACCCGGCGTCGGCGGCGAGCCGCTCCAGCGCGTCCCGGTCGCGGGGGCTGGCCGCGCCCAGCAGCACCACCCAGGTGGGCACCGCCGAGGGCGCCCACAGCTCGATCTCGTCGAAGACGGGGAAGACGGAGGTCCACCCGTTGGCGGCGGTGGTCCGCTCGCCGTTGGGGACGCCGTCGTGCAGCACCACCTCGCCCCACCGGCGCCCGGAGGACGGCAGCGGGATGTTCCGCACCTCTATCCGGGCCGGATCCAGGCGCCGGCCCCAGACGACCTCGGACTCCCCCTCGGGGGAGAGCCGGACCGCCGCGCCACCCAGCCGGGTGGACTGCGGCTCCTCCGACACATCGCCCGGCACCTCGACCCCGTAGGCGGCCCACGCCCGGCGGGCGAGCGGCCAGTCCTGCAGCGCGGTCGCCGCGATGCCCAGGTTCCACCAGTCCGGCGCGCCGACGCTCTTCTCCAGCAGCGCCACCGCGCGCAGACCGGCAGCGCGCGCCTGTTCCCAGTCGTGGCGGAACTTGTGGAGCAGCGCCAGGTTGAACCAGGACTCCGAGAGCCAGGGTTCCAGGTCGGCGGCGCGCGTCAGCAGCGCGCCCGCGTCCTCGTAGCGGCCGTCGTCCATCAGCGCGAAGGCGCGATTGGTCGCCAGCCGCCAGTCGGTGGACGGCCGTTGCCGGACCCTGCCGAAGATCCTCACGATGCCCTGCCCGCTCCCGCCTAGTGAGCCTGTCGTCCGTTCAGACTCCTGTCCGCCCCGGGGGTCATCCAACCCTTCACGGCGGAGTCTGGTCTCAGCATGGGACAGCCTGCCCGCTCTCGCGAGCCCTGGCCAACCGACCGTCGCCGATGGCGGCGGTCCGAGGTGCCCCGGGGTGGTGGTGAACGGTCCGGCGCGCAGGTGGAGCCACGCCGCGACAGCCCCGGCACCCGGGGGTACGCCGGCGCACACCGCAGTCGACCACCGGTCGTCGGGCGCCCCCGCGCGCACCGTGCACGCCGGCGCCGGGCCGAAGGGCGCGCCACGCCGGCGCTCTGCCGAGCGGGTGAGACGCCCCGGCGTCGCCCGGCGAGCGGCGGCGCGGGCCAGGTCGGACCGGGCACGACGACGCCGGGCCCGGTCGGACCGGGCCCGGCGAGCGGCGGGTCAGCCTGGTGGCGGCTCAGTCGGGGTGCCACCGGCGCGGATCGTCTCGATCCGCTCCAGCACCTTGGCCCGCAGGTCAGCGGGGACGTCGTCCTGACCGCAGCACCGCTTCACGAGCTTCTTCACCGACTGCTCCAGCCCGTACTTCTCCAGGCAGGGCGAGCACTCGTCCATGTGGAGCCGGAACTTGGCCCGGTCACCGTCGGGCATCTCACTGTCGAGGTACTCGTAGAGATGGTCCAGGATCTCGCCGCAGTCCGTCTCGTGCGGCTCCTCGCAGCTCATCACTCCGCGCCTTTCTCCGCACCGGCCGAGGCGAGCCCGCGCTCCCTGGCGTAGTCGCCCAGCATGTCGCGCAGCTGCCTGCGGCCACGGTGCAACCGGGACATCACCGTGCCGATGGGGGTTCCCATGATGTCGGCGATCTCCTTGTAGGCGAAGCCCTCGACGTCAGCGAGGTACACCGCGATCCGGAAGTCCTCCGGAATCGCCTGGAGCGCCTGCTTCACGTCCGAGTCCGGGAGGTGGTCCAGCGCCTGGGACTCCGCCGACTTCAGCCCGGTGGACATGTGGGACTCGGCGCGGGCGAGCTGCCAGTCCTCGATCTCCTCCGCGGCGCTGCGCTGGGGTTCGCGCTGCTTCTTGCGGTAGGAGTTGATGAAGGTGTTGGTCAGGATCCGGTAGAGCCACGCCTTGAGGTTGGTGCCTCGACGGAACTGGTGGAACGAGGCGTACGCCTTCGCGTAGGTCTCCTGGACCAGGTCCTCGGCGTCCGCCGGGTTGCGCGTCATCCGCAGCGCGGCGGAGTACATCTGGTCGAGATGGGCGAGCGCCTCCTGCTCGAAGCGGGCACTGCGCTCCTCGGCGCTCTCCTCGGCGTCGCCGCCCTCGGTCTGGCTGACCGGACCCACCTCCTCGCTGACGGTGACGAACCCGCCGAAGGGGTCGTCCGTCTCGGAGGATAGACGACGCCTCGCCGACTCGGGGTGAGTGTCGCCGCCGAGTCCCGCGGCGAGACGGAGCGTCGCCCAGTCGACCTCGGCTGCGGTGGCCTGCGGCCGGGCGGGGCATGCGGTCGATCCCATGGGCGCCGTCCTCTCCGGTGGAGTCTCGTGGCGGCTCCGGTCCGCGCTCACCGGTCCGCCCTGTGACCGGTGGAACACCGCTTCCGTCGCGGGCATTCCCCGGAGGCGGGCGAGTGCGACGACCGTCACTCCGGGCCTCGGCCGGGACGGCGTCAGGAGCCTCCGGCCACCGGGACCCAGGACGCGACGGCCGCCGTGAGGCGGCGCATCGCCTCCGACTGCGTGGTGGCGGCGCGCCGGGGCACGGCGAAGCCGTGGTCGGCGTCGGGCACCGGCGCCACGGCGGCCCCGGCGGGGAACTCCTCGGGACGGCCGAACGCGTCCCGCTCCCCCTGGACGACCAGCAGCGGCAGTCCGCTCCCGCCGACCGCGTCGAGTTCCGCCGCGCGGCTGCGCTCCGGGCGACCGGGCGGGTGCAGCGGGAAGGCCAGTGCCAGCACCGCGACCGCCCCCAGCTCGGCGGCGGTCCGGCAGGCGACCCGCGCCCCCGCACTGCGCCCGCCGGCGACCACGGGCAGCGCCGGGGCGCGCAACGCCGGCCACAGCTCCCGCCAGGCGGTGTCGAGGGTGCGCGGCGCGGGGGCGACGCGGCGTCCGGCGACCCGCCAGGGCTGCTCGACGAGGGCCACGGTGCAACCGAGCGGCGGCAGTGCCGCCGCGAGCGCGACGAGATCGCGGGCCCCGACACCGCCGCCCGCGCCGTGGCCGAGGGCGAGCACGGTGTGCGGCACGGGCGCGGCGTACCAGGTGACGCGCGCGTCGCCCGTCGGTGTGGGAACGGTCTCGGTGCGGGTGGGGACGGGCGGGGCGGGCTCCGCCGGGGCGGCGGCCCGGGTGCCGGGTTCGCGACTGGGGGTCATCAGAACAGTGTGCCGACCTCGGGCTCCGCCAGCTCGGAGATCAGCTCCGGGCCGTTGTTCCGCGCGTTGGAGACCGCGGTGGGGACGGGGTAGGCGCGGACGTGGCCCTCCGGGGGCGGCTCCAGCAGGCGCCGCAGTTCCTCGGCGTCCGTGGTGTGCGGGTCGAGCCAGGCGTCCCAGCGGTCGCGGGGCAGCGCGAGCGGCATCCGGGGGTGGATGTCGGCGAGGCTGTCGGGGTGGTTGCCGCCGTCGGCGGTGGTGCCCGGCAGCTGGGCGGTCTCGGCCTCGGTGGTCACGACGGTGCAGGTCACCCACCACGCGCCGGGGTGGTCGTCGGGCAGCTTCGGGTCGCGCCAGAACTCGTAGAGCCCGGCCATCGCGAGGACGTCGCCGTCCGGCGGGGTCACGTAGTAGGGCTGCTTCCGGGGCCGCTTGCGCCGGCCCTTCTCCTCCTCGCGCCGCTCCTCCCGCCCCGTGGACCACTCGTAGTAGCCGTCGGCGGGGAGCAGGCAGCGGCGCGCGGCGAAGGCGCGGCGGTAGGAGGGCTTCTCGTGCAGCGTCTCGGCCCGGGCGTTGATCATGCGGGCGCCGCCGTCGGGGGAGGTGGACCAGGACGGGACCAGCCCCCAGCGCAGGGTCCGCAGCTGCCGCACCGGCCGGTCGTCCTCGGCGCCTCGCAGCGGCCGGTCGAGGACGGCGTACACCTCCTTGGTGGGAGCGACGTTCCAGTCGGGCTCCAGGACCTCTCCCCCGGTGTGCTCGACGTGGAACAGCGACGCCAGGTCCTCCTGGCTCCTGCTGGCGACATAGCGACCACACATGGGGCCCAGCCTAGGCCCTGTCTGATGAATCCCGCCCGGCCCGCCGCGCCCGGCACGGCATCTCGCCGCGTTGGAGCCTCGCGCGCGCGAGTACGACGGGGACGAGCTGCGACGCCCCGCCGTGCGATCCACCGAACCGGACACCGCGGGCCCTGCCGGCGCCATTTATCCGGACAGGACCCAGGGCGTGTCGTCGGGATCGTCGTGGATCGGGCCGCGGCGTCCGGTGCGGCGCATCGCAGGGCGCCGGATCGCGGCTCGTGCGCGGTCGTACTCGCGCGACCCGGCGTCGCGGCGGGGTGCCGTGCCAGGCGCCGCGGCCCCGTGCAGGATCCGAACGACCAGCCCTCGGGCGCTGCCGGCGGCAGCCGGCAGCCGAGCGGGGTCCGGCGTCCCGTCCGGTCGGCCGGCGGTGGCGACCCGGCGTCGCGGGCGCGGCTCGGGCGCGACGGGGGCGGCTCGGGCGCGACGGGGGCGGCTCGGGGACGGTGGCGATCAGCAGAAGAACAGCCACCAGCAGTCGCGGCCGGGCTCCTCCTCGTCCTCGCCCTCTTCGTCGTCCTCCGTCTCCGGTTCGTCGGAGGGCGCGGGCTCGGACGTCGGCGGGCTGCTCCCGTCGCCGCCCGGCGGGGCGGGCTGCGAACCGCCGGTGGGGCGGGCGGTGACACTGGCGCTCGCGGTGGGCAGTGGGTCCGGTTCCGCCTGCTCCGGGTCGGGGTCGGGGGCGGCGGGGGGTTGCGGGGTCGGAGGCACCTCGCCCGTCGGCTCCGCCTCGGGCTCCGGCTCGGCCTCGGGTCCGGACTCGGAGTCAGTGTCGGAGTCCGGGGCGTCGTCGGAGGCCGTGGCGTCGGGTTCGGCGGTGTCCTGGGAAGGTTCGGCCTCCCGGGCCGACTCCTCTTCCTCCACCCCCGGTATCGGTCCGGGCCCGGGTCCGTGGGTCTCGACCGGCCGGGCCTCGTCGGAGGTGGGGTCGGACGGGGAGACGACATCGCCGAGTTCCACCACGGCCACCGCCAGCAGCACCACGCCCACCGCGGCCCCCAGCGCGGCGCGCACCCCGCCGCCGGAACGGCGGCGGTGGGAGCTGCGACGCCGGGCGTCGCGCCCGGGGTTCGCCCCGGCCTCGCCGTCGTGCACCGGGGCGCCGGACCGCGACCGGCCGGACCGGGCGGCGGGGCGGCCGAGCGAGACCTCGCCGAGGTCGTGGGCATCGAGGTCCGAGTGCGCCGGGCGCGGGTGCGGCGTCGGCGAGGCGGGCGCGCCGCCGGGATGGGGGAAGGCGGCAGCGTCGATCGGAGGGGTTCCGCCCCCGGGGGCCGGCGGAGCGACGGGGTGGCCGAAGCCCGGGTCCCCGGGGACGGAAGTCGTCGGGCCCGTCGCCCCCTGGCCGTGGGGCGGACGGGCGGCGTCCGGGGCGGGGCGACCGCATCCCGGGCAGGCGAGGGCTCCGTTGAGATGGCGCCGGCAAGCTGCGCAGTAGTCCACGGCTGGTCACGCTTCTCGAACTGGTGTCGGGTGTTTCCGGGTGGGGGAGGCAGGTGGCCAACACCCTAGGGCCTGGCCGGGGCGCTGCCACCCCCGGAGGGCGAGCACTCACAGCACACACACGGCCCCGACACCACGCGGGCTCGGGACATAACGGCCGCCTGCGGAGCGGTCGGACATCCGGCGGCGGTGCGAACGACGAGGCCGTCTCCCCCGGCTGACCGCCCGGGGCGGCCCCGACGCCGGCGAGGACACGTACGGTGCCGGTCCGGTCACGGCTCGGGCGGTCGGCCCCGGTTCTTCACCGAACGGCACCGCGCGGCGGCGAGCCCGCTCGGCGCCCCGGCACCACGACGGGGCCGCGCGACGGCGCGCCCGTGGCGACCGGGTCACAGCGGCCAGCGTCGCGCGCCGGCCTGGGTGACGGTGACCAGCGTGCGCCCGTCCGGGGAGAGCGCCACCGCCCCCTCGCCCGCTCCGAACGGTATGTCCGCGAGCACCCGCCCCGTCGTCCCGTCCCAGACCGCACCGGCGCCCCGGCTTCCGGGGAAGACGGCGCGCGGGCCGTCGGGGGTCCAGAGCAGCGAGCCACGCGGCTGGTCGCTCAGCGGCAGGTCGTGGACGGCGACCCGGGGCAGCGGAGCGGGTTCGGGGCCGGAGAGCGGCAGCGTCCACAGCGCGGCGTCGCGCCGGTGGGTGGCGCCGGAGGCGGCGAGGACCTCCCCGTCGGGGGAGAAGGCGAGGTCGGTGAGCTGCCGCAGCTCACCGGGGCCGGACTCCAGCAGCACGGTGCCGTCGGTGACCCGGCGCACCACGACCCGGCCCCGGCCGTCGCCCGCCATGCCGTGGGCGACGTGGGTCCCGGTGCGGTCCAGCGCCACCGCCTGGAGCGCGGGGCCCGGCTCGCGGAACGCCCCGACCGGCCGCCCGGTGACGGTGTCCAGCACGACGGAACGACCATCCGCCGCCGCGACCGCGACCCGGGACCCGTCGCCGCTGAACGCGGTGTGCAGCCGCTGCGGCCCGCGTCGACCACCGGCGGGCAGCGCGTACCGCCAGCGGGGTTCGCCGTCGAGCCCGTCGAGGAGCAGCCGCGCCTCGTCGGAGAGGACGGCCCGCGCGATCACCGTGCCGGCAGGGTCGAAGGCCAGCGCGGAGAGCGCTGCCGCCGGGCCGGGGCCCGGCGGCAGCAGCAGCGCGGCAGGGGGCGCGCCCTCCTCGGGGCAGTGCCAGACGACCTGCCGGCGGCGGGCCGTCCCCCGGTCCAGTTGGGTCGAGAAGACGACGGCGCGCGCCTCGTCGGTGACGGCGGCGAGGCGGACCGGCCAGTAGGAGCAGGGACGTTCCGCCGGTGTCTCCGGCAGCGGCAGCCGGGTGAACAGCGCCCGGCCCCGACCGTTCGGGGCCCGGGGGGCGATGGCCTGCCCGGGGCGGGCCAGCCCCGCGAGGAACCAGGCCGTGACCTCCTCCTGCACCACCACCAGCGCGGTGCCGTCGGGGGTGAAGCAGGCGGTGGCGCCCGCGGGGTCGGCCCACAGCGTGCGCCCCACGCCGTCGAAGAGGACGGAGCCGAAGTCGGCGCCCATGAAGGCGTACGGAAGCTTCCCCGTCCAGCAGGCGCGCGTGGCGACCGCGGCGAACCGGGAGTCCGCGTCCATGCCGCCGGGGCAGCCGGCGGGCCGGACCAGCGGCCCGGGCAGCAGCGGGGCGGCGCCCGCTCCGGGCTCCCGCGG
>NZ_JAAVJB010000080.1 GCF_012034385.1 Streptomyces spiramenti | reverse complement strand
GGCCCCGGGGCCGGCGGGCGTCCCGGCGTCGGCGCCGGTCGGGTGGCCGTCCGGGCGGACACGGACGGTGGGGGTCGGCCCGTCGGGCCGGGGGTCGGCCGCGTCCGTGACCAGAGCGACCGCGCCGGAGTCCTCGATCATGTGGGCGAGGCGCTCGGCGGGGAGCCCCGGTTCCAGCGGCAGGTAGGCGGCGCCGGCCTTGAGGACCGCGAGCAGCGCCACGGGCAGCGCCAGGGAGCGTTCCAGGTGCACGCCGACGACGGCCCCGGGGCCGACGCCGTGGGCACGCAGGAGCGCGGCGAGTGACTCGGCGCGGCGGTCGGTCTCGGCGTAGGTGAGCTCTGCTCCGTCGGCGCGGACCGCGACGGCACCGGGACTCTCGGCCACCCGTGCCTCGATCAGCCCGTGCAGCGTGCCGCCGGGGTGGTCGACGGCCGTGTCGTTCCAGGCGTGGACCACCTGGTGGCGCTCGGGCGGCGCCATCATCTCCAGGGAGTGGACCGGAGTGTCCGGAGCGGCGGCCACGGCGGCGAGCAGCCGGACGTAGTGGTCGGCCGCGCGGCGGGCGGTGTCGGCGTCGAAGAGGGCGGTGGCGTAGTTGAGGCCGCCGCGCAGCGAGCCGTCGGCGCGTTCGGTGACCGCGAGGGTCAGGTCGAACTTGGCGGTGGTCTCCCCCACCGGCAGCTGTTCGACGGTGAGTCCACCGACGCGGCGGCCCCCGTGCGGGGCGCCGTCGGCCGGGGCCGCGTCCCAGAGGAACAGCGTGTCGACCAGCGGGTTCCGGGACGGGTCGCGCTCGCGGTCCAGGGCGGCGACGAGGCGGTCGAAGGGCACCTGCTGGTGGCCGTAGTCGTCGAGGGTGGACGTGCGCAGCCGGGTGAGGAGTTCACGGAAGCCGGGTTCGCCGCCGAGGTCGGCCCGCAGCACCAGGGTGTTGAGGAAGAGGCCGGCCATCCGCTGGGTCTCGGGGCGGTCCCGGCCGGAGACCGGGGTGCCGACGGCGACGTCCCGGGTACCGCAGTACCGGCCGAGCAGCAGCTGGAAGACGCCGAGGTAGGCCATGAACGGGGTGGCCCCGGCCTCCTGGGCGAGTGCCGCGACACGGTCGGCGACCGCGGCGGGGACCTCGAACCCGGCGACGGCGCCCGCGTCCTCGCGCACCGCGGGTCGGGGGCGGTCGGTGGGCAGCCGCAGCGGCTCCAGGCCGCTGAGCCGGTCCCGCCAGTAGCCGAGCTCGGTGTCGAGCCGCTCGGGCGTGAGGTGGTCGCGCTGCCAGGCGGCGAAGTCGGCGTACTGCCGCCGGGGGGTGTCGTGCTCGCCCGGTGCGGCGACGGGCGCCGGGCCGCCGGTGCTGTGGCGGTGGTAGGCGTCGAGGAGTTCACCCACCAGCAGGTCCTCGGTGACGCCGTCGGAGGCGATGTGGTGCACCGTCAGGAAGAGCACGTGCTCGGTGTCGGCGGTGCGGGCCAGCACCGCCCTGGTGACGGGCCCGGCGGCGAGGTCGACCGGTTCGCGGTCGGAGGTGGCGAGGGCTGCCAGCCGCTCGCGCCGCCGGTCGGCGGGGAGCGGGCGCAGGTCGATCTCGGTGCGGTGCAGCGGACCGGGCGGGTCGACGACCTGGGAGGGTTCGCCGTCGTGCTCCTGGTAGCGGGTGCGCAGCACCTCGTGGCGCGCCAGGAGTTCGTCGAGGGCGAGGGTCAGCGCGGCGGTGTCCAGCTCGCCGTGCAGCCGCAGGGCCGCGGTCATCAGGTAGGCGGTGCCGCCCGGCGCGAGGCGGTCCAGGACCCACAGCCGTCGCTGGGCGTGGGAGAGCGGCAGCGGGCCACCGCGGGGAACGGCGGGGAGGAGGTCGGGGCGGGCCGGGGCGGCGCCCCGCAGCCGGCGGCTGAGCAGCTGTGCGCGCAGTGCCGCGGCGTCCAGGGTCTGGTGGGTCATCGTGCGCCTTCCCGGTTCAGCAGTCGGGTGACCTCGTCGTCGGAGAGCTGTGCGATCTCGGCCTCCACGGCCGCGGTGACGGCCGCGGCGAGCGCGGCGACGGTGGTCGCCTCGAAGAGCAGCCGCAGCGGCAGGTCGAGGGCGAAGGTCTCGCGGAGCCGCGCCAGGACGCGGGTGGCGAGCAGGGAATGGCCGCCCAGGAGGAAGAAGTCGTCCTCCGCGCCGACGCGTTCCAGGCCCAGGGTCTCCGCCCAGACGGTGGCCACGGCCTCCTCGGCGGGGTCGCGGGGCGGGGTGTGGGGCCGTGGGGCCCCCGTCTCGGGCTCCGGGAGCGAGCGGCGGTCGATCTTCTGACTGGAGGTCATCGGCAGCGCGGGGAGCGCCGTCCACAGCGCGGGGACCATGTAGTCCGGCAGCCTCTCCCGCAGGTGCTCGCGGAGCGCGGCGGGTTCGGGGGCGGGCCCGTCCTCGCCCACGACGTACGCGGCGAGGTCTGCGCCGCCCGCGGCCGACTCCCGGGCGACGACCGCAGCGGCGCTCACCCCGGGGTGCTCGGTGAGCGCGGCCTCGATCTCGCCGAGCTCGATCCGCAGGCCGCGGATCTTGACCTGCTGGTCGATGCGGCCGAGGAACTCCAGGACGCCGTCCGGGCGGTGGCGCACCAGGTCGCCGGTGCGGTACAACCGGCCGCCGGCGGGACCGAAGGGGTCGGGGACGAACCGGTCGGCGGTCAGCTCCGGACGCCCGTGGTAGCCGCGGGCCAGCCGCACGCCGCCCAGGCAGAGTTCGCCGGGGACGCCGGTGGGGACGGGGCGCTGCCGGGCGTCGAGGACGTAGGTGCGGGTGCCGGGGAACGCGTGTCCCAGGGGGAGGGAGGCGGTGCCTCGCTGCGTGGCGAGGTCGCCCAGCTCGGTGTGGAGGACGGAGCTGACGCTCGCCTCGGTCGGTCCGTAGCAGGCGATGAAGCGGCCGGGCAGCCCGGTCTCCTCCCACCGCCGGGCGTCGGAGACGGTCACGACCTCGCTGCTGAGGTTGATCAGCCGCAGGTCGGTGAGGGCGGAGGTGTCGTGCGCCATCATCTCGCGGTAGTAGGCCGGGGTGGTCTCCAGGACGGTGACGCGGTGCTCGGCGAGCTTGCCCGGCAACTCCTCCGGCGTCCAGAACAGCGGGTCGGCGACGACGACGGTGGCGCCGACCACCAGGGGCGCGGCGATCTGCTCCATGGCCACGTCGAAGGTGGGCGCGGAGAGCTGGCCGACGCGCTCGCCCGGGGCGATGCCGTACAGGTGCGCCGCGGTCAGGCAGTGGTGGGCGTACGCGCGGTGGTCGATCATGACGCCCTTGGGCCGCCCGGTGGAACCCGAGGTGTAGATGACGTAGGCCAGCGCCTCGGGGTCCGGCGGGGGGAGGGCCGCGGTGTCGGCCCCGGAGGGGGGTTCGGGGAGTTCGTCGACGGTCACCACGGTCCGGCCGTCGGCGGCGGCGGTCGCGGTGTCGCGGTGCGCGGCGGTGGTGACCACCAGCGGCACCTCGGCGTCGGCGAGGATGCCCGCGAGTCGGCGCGGCGGGTGTGCCGGGTCGAGCGGGAGGTAGGCGGCGCCGGCGCGGAGCACGCCCAGCAGCGTGACGACCGTGTCGACGCTGCGGGGCTGGCAGGAGGCGACGACCGTCTCCGGTCCGGCCCCCAGCTCGCGCAGGTGGTGGGCGAGGCGGCGGCTGCGTCGTTCCAACTCGCCGTAGCTCATCGCCGGCCCGCTGTGGCGGAGGGCGACGGCGTCCGGGGTGGCAGCGGCCCGGCGCGCGAACAGCTCCGGGACGGTGGCGTCCGGGGTGCCGTCGGCCGCCACCCCGGGGACGGCGGGGTCGAGCGGGTCGGGCCAGTCGGTGGTGAGGCGGCGCAGTTCGGCGTCCGGGATCACCTGGAGCTCCCCGACGGCGGTGTCGGGGCCCGCAACCGCCGATGCCAGCACCCGCAGGTAGTGGGTGGCGAGCCGTTCGACCGTCTCGCGGTCGAAGAGGGCGGTGGCGTACTCGAACCAGCAGTGCATGCGGCCGTCGGGCCGCTCCTTGACGGTGAGGGTCAGGTCGTACTTGGCGACGCCCTCCCCCGCGCGCAGCGGTTCGACGGCGACGTCGCCGAGGGAGCCGGTGATGCCTCCCATGTGCTGGTGCTCGAACATCACCTCGAACAGGGGGCTTCGTGAGAGGTCCCGTCCGGGGGCGACCTCCTCCACGACCCGCTCGAAGGGGATCTCCTGGTGGGCGAACGCCTCCAGGGTGCGCTCGCGGACCTGTGCCAGCAGGTGGGTGAACCCGGGCGACCCGGCGAGGTCGGCGCGGATCACCAGGTTGTTGACGAAGACGCCCAGCAGGTCCTCGGTCTCCTCCGTGGTGCGGCCCGCCACGGGCGTGCCGACCGCGATGTCGGCGCGTCCGGTGTAGCGGTGGAGCAGCACCTGGAACGCGGCGAGCAGCGTCATGAACGGGGTGGCGCCGTGGCGTGCCGCGAGGCGGGAGACGGCCGCTGCGGTCTCCTCCGGGAGGTCGACCACGACGGTGTCGCCGCGGGGGTCGCGCAGCGCCGGCCGGGGCCGGTCGGTGGGCAGCTCGACGGGGACGAGGTCCGCCAGCCGGTCCCGCCAGTACGCCAGCCGGTCCGCCGTCGCCTCGGTGTCCTCCTGCCGCCGCTGCCAGGCGGCGTAGTCCGCGTACTGCACGGCGGGCGCGCCGAGCGGGGCGCCGTCGCCGCCGGTCCGCAGCCGGTAGGCGTGGTCGAGGTCGCGAAGGAAGATCTTGGTGGACCAGGCGTCGAAGGCGATGTGGTGGGAGGCCAGGGCGAGCCAGTGGTCGTCGGGGGCCGCCCGCACGACGGTGGCGCGCAGCGGGTGCTCCCGGGAGAGGTCGAACGGGACGCGCAGCGCCTGCTCCACCAGCTCCCGGGCGCGGTCCTCCCGCGGCCGTCCGGCGGCTCTGCCTCCGTCCCCGCCGGGCCCGGTGGTCAGGTCGGCGAGGTGGAACGGGACGCGTCCGGGCGGGTCGACGTACTGGAGCGGTGTGCCGTCCCGGTCGGTGTAGCGGGTGCGCAGCACCTCGTGGACCCGGGCGACGTCCTCCAGCGCGCCCCGGAGCGCGTCGGTGTCGAGCGGGCCCCGCAGCCGCAGCGCCAACGGGATCAGGTACTCGGAGCCGCCGGGGTCCAGCTGCTCCAGGAACCACAGCCGCTGCTGGCCGTGGGAGAGCGGGAGACCGCCGTCCCGCGGCTCGGGCCGCACCGTGTCGACGGGCGCGGCGGCCCGGCGGATCCGGTCGGCGAGGCCGGCGACGGTGCGGTCGGTGAACAGTTCGGCCACCGTCAACTCGACGCCGAAGGCGCGGCGCAGTCGCAGCGCGAGGCGGATGGCGAGCAGCGAGTGGCCGCCCAGGGCGAAGAAGTCCGCGCGGGTGTCGGTGACGGGAACGCCCAGTACCTCGGCCATGGTCGCGGCGATCGCGGCCTCGGTCGGGTCGCTCGGCGCGGTGCCGTCGGCGGACGCGGCGGCGTCGGCGGCGTCGGACCGGTCGGGGTCGGGGAGCGCGCGGCGGTCCGTCTTGCCGCTGGCGGTCAGCGGCATCTGCTCCAGCAGCAGCAGCCGACCGGGGACGACGGGGGCGGGGAGCCGGTCCGCGAGGTGGTCGAGCAGCGTGCGGGCGAGGTCGCCGTGGGGCGCGGCCGGGACGACGTAGGCGGTGAGGGCGGTGTCGCCGTGCGCGTCGCGGGTGGCGGTGACGCCGGCGGCGGCCACGGCGGGGTGCGCGGTGAGCAGCGCCTCGATCTCGGCCGGTTCGATCCGCACCCCGTGCACCTTGACCTGGTCGTCGGTGCGTCCCAGGAACTCCAGGGTGCCGTCGGCGCGCCAGCGCACCAGGTCGCCGGTGCGGTACCACCGGCCGCCGGGGGTCGTCGCGTAGGGGTCGGGGGTGAACCGCTCGGCGGTCTGCGCGGCTCTGCCGTGGTAGCCGCGGGCCAGGCCGGCGCCGCGCACGCACAGCTCGCCGGGGACGCCGACGGGCACCAGCCGGTCGGCGGCGTCCACGACGGAGACCCCGGCGCCCGGCAGCGGCCGGCCGATGGGGACGACACCGGCGGTCGGTGCGGCGGGGCGGTACGCGTGGTGGGTGGAGTCGATGGAGCACTCGGTCGGGCCGTAGGTGTTGTGGACCTCGACCTGCGGGAGCACGGCCCGCAGCCCGTCGCAGAGCGACGACGGCAGCGGCTCGCCGGCGGAGCTGACCAGCCGCAGGGTGGAGCATCCGGCGAGGGCCGGCTCCTCGACGAGCAGCCGCAGCACGGAGGGGACCACCTGCAGCAGGGTGACGCGGTGGCGCGCCACCGCGGCGGCCATGACGGCGGGGTCGCGGTGCGCGTCGTCGGGGGCGGCGACGACGGTGCCGCCGGAGACCAGCGGGGAGAGGAACTCCCACATCGCCGCGTCGAAGCCGATGGTCGTCTTCTGCAACAGCTTGTCGGCCGGGGTCATGACGTAGCGGTCGACCGACCACAGGACACGGTTACGGAGGCCGCCGTGGCGTACCACCACACCCTTGGGGGTGCCGGTGGAGCCCGAGGTGTAGATGAGGCAGGCGGCGTCGTCGGGGTCGGCGCGGTGCGGGAACCCGGCGGGCGGCAGGTACCCGACGCCGTCCGGGGAGGCGGGGAGGGTGTCGACGGTGAGGACGCGGGCGCTCTCGGCGAACCGGTCGCGGAACTCGTCGGCGGTCAGGACGACTCCGGCGGCGGAGTCGGCGAGCAGCGCGTTGCGGCGCGCCGGCGGCAGGTCGGTGGCGAGCGGCACGAGCTGCGCGCCGGTGCCGAGCACGGCGAGGATCGAGGCAACCAGGTCGGGTCCGCGCCGCAGGCTGACGGCGACGGGGTCGGCGGTCCGGACGCCCGCGTCGGCCAGGGCGGTGGCCAGTTCGGCCGCGCGGGCGGCCAGTTCGGCGTAGGTGACGTCACCGCCGTCGTGGGCGACGGCAACGGCGTCGGGGGTGGCTTCCGCGCGGTCCAGCACCATGCGCACCAGGGGCCGGTCGTCGCCGGTGGGGGCGGCCGGACCGGCGCCCCAGCCGAGGACCGTCGCGCGTTCGGCGGGGGCGAGCAGGTCGAGGTCGGCGACCGGTGTCCCCGGTCGGTCCGTGACGCCCTCCAGCAGCTGGAGCAGGTTGGCCGCCATGCGTTCGATCCGGTCGCGGTCGAACAGGGCGACGGGGAAGAGCAGTTCCCCGGTCAGGGTGCCGTCGGCCCGCTCGGCCAGGTGGAGGGAGAGGTCGAACGCGCTGCTGCGGGTGGTGGGTTCCTCACGGCTGACGGTGAGCCCGGGGAGGGCGAAGGGGCTGCGGTGGGCGTTGTGGAGCGCGAACCCGGCCTGGAAGAGCGGGTTGCGACCCGGGTCGCGCGGCGGGTCCAGCGCCGCGACCACCTGGGAGAAGGCGACGTCCTGGTTGCCGTAGGCGTCCAGGGTGGCGTCCTTGACGCCGTCCAGCAGCTCGGGGAAGGTGCGGTGGCCGCCGAGGTCGCCGCGGATCACGACGGTGTCGAGGAAGATCCCGAGCAGCTTCTCCAGCCGCACGTCGTCGCGGCGGGCGAAGGAGACGCCGACGGCGACGTCCGCGCGGCCCCCGTACCGGGCCAGCAGCAGCTGGTAGGCGGTGAGGTAGGCCATGAAGAGGGTCGCTCCGCGCTCCTGTGCCAGCTCCCGGACCCGGGCGGCGAGGGGGGCGGGGACGGTGAACCGGACGATGTCGCCGTCCGGCTGCCAGGCGGCGGGGCGGGGGCGGTCCGTCGGCAGGTCCAGCGGTTCGAGGCCGGCCAGCCGCTGCCGCCAGTGGTCGAGCTGTCGGCCGGTCACCTCGGGCTGCGCCGCCAGCCACTCCCGGCGCCACTCGGCGTAGTCGGCGTACTGGAGCTCCAGCGGCTCCAGCGGGTCGGGGCCGCCGGAGCGGAACGCCTCGTAGAGCTGGCGGAGTTCGTCGGCGACGATCCCCCAGGACCATCCGTCGAACGCGATGTGGTGGAAGGTGAGGAGCAGCGCGTGCTCCCCGGGTGCGAGCCGGACCAGTGCCACGCGCCACGGGTGTTCCGCCCGCAGGTCCAGCGGGCGGCGGCTCCGCTCCTCGACCAGCTGCCGCAGCCGGTTCTCGCGCTCCGCGCGCGGGAGGTCGCCGAGGTCCGCGCGTTCCGGGGCGACGGGGGCGGGGTCGTCGATGAGCTGGACGGGCGACCCGCCCTCGGTGCCGTAGCGGGTCCGCAGCACCTCGTGCCGGGCGGCGATCTCCGTGAGCGCCGCCGACAGCGCGCGGTCGTCCAGCGGGCCGACGATGCGGAAGGTCTCGTGCATCAGGTACTCGGTGGCGCCGCCCTGCCTGAGCTGGTCGAGCAGCCAGAGCTGTTCCTGTGCGTGGGACAGCGGGTATCCGCCGTCGGCGCTTTCCATCGGTCGTCTCCCTGGGCGTGTGGTCCGGCGGCGGTGCCGCCGGTGCGGGCGGGCCCCGGGGGCGGCGTGCCGCGGGCGGGGCTGCGGGTGGTGCTGCGGGGCGCCCGCAGCCGGTCGGTCCGGCCGGGCGCGGGTGGCCGCCGTGCGCGGGGCGCGGCGGAGGGTCAGCCCTGCTCGACGGGGCCGTCGGAGGGCTCGGTCATGGCCACGGCGATCCGACGGGGGCCGGTGAACGGCTCCCGGGCGTGCGCGGCCAGCATGTTGTCCACGACCAGCACGTCGTCCCGCTGCCAGTCGAAGCGCCGCCACTGGGCGCGGTAGCAGCCCCGGATGTGCGCCACGACGTCGTCGGGCACGGGGGCTCCGTCGCCGTAGTACGTGTTGGTGGGGAGGTCGTCCTCCGCGTACATCTCGCGGAGCGCGGCGCACACGTCGGGCTTCAACGTCGTGACGTGGAAGAACGTCATGTGGTTGAACCACACCTGCTCGCCGGTGACCGGGTGGCGGTGGACCGCCTCTCTGCGGGCGCGGGTGCGCAACCCGCCCGGCGTCCACTCGGCGGTCATCCCGCCGCGTGCGCAGTACGCCTCGACCGCGGCGCGGTCCTCGGTGTTGAACGCCTGCTGCCACGGCACGCCGAAGCCCTCGCTGAAGTTGCGCACCACCATCCAGCCGCGGGCGGCGAACTCCTCCCGGACGTCGGGGTCGATCGCGGCGAGCACCCTGCGGGTGTCGGCGAGCGGCGTGGAGCCCTGGGTGTCGGGCGGGCTGACGCAGTAGAAGAACAGCGTCAGCGGCCAGGCCGCCTGGTAGGAGTTCTCGTTGTGGAGGAAGATCTCCTCGGCCGGCGGGTAGTCGGTGGAGGTGTACACGTTGCCCTTGATGGTGCTGCGCGGCGAGGAGCGCTCGGCGTAGCCGAGGGGCAGCCCGCCCAGGGTGCGGACGACACCGTCGAAGCCGTCGACGTCACCGGGGGCGAAGCCGCGCAGCAGCACCGCGCCGTGCTCCCGCAGCAGGCCGCGTATCTCGCCCCGGCGGGCCGCCAGGTCACGCGTACCCGGGGAGGCGCCGGGCACGGCCTCCACCAGGTGGGGGAGGGAGCGGCCCGGGCGGCCACCGCTCCGCCGTGAACTCGAACGGGCGGTGAGGAGGGGTGGGTTAGCAGTCATGTGGCCAGGGTCGGTTCCGGCCGGGGGCGGGGGCAGAGAACTTCCGGCGGAGTCCTTGGCAGCGCGCCCGTCGCGGTTTGTGCGCGTACTTCCCTGTGGGCGGACCGCCGTCGCCGCGAAGCTGGCGGCACCGCCCGGCGACCACGCCGTGCGGCCCGGCCGGGCCGGCCCCGCACGCCCGGCGCCCGGCACCGCGGGTGTCCGCGGTGCCCCGCGGGATCAGAGAGGTGGGAAGGTCCATGACGACAACCGGTGGCCCGCACGGCGGCCCGGAGGTCACGCCGCTGCGGCGCAACCGCGACTTCATGCTGCTGTGGGGCGGGTCCGCGGTGGCGCTCGTCGGCTCGACCGCCTCCACGGTCGCCTACCCGCTGCTGATCCTGGCCGTCACCGGTTCCGCCGCCGACGCGGGGCTGGTGGGTTTCGTGACCCTGCTGCCCGCCCTGCTCTTCCAGCTGCCCGCCGGGGTCCTGGTCGACCGGTGGAACCGCAAGCGCGTGATGGTCTGGTGCGACGCGCTCCGGGCACTGGGAGCCGCGAGCATCGTGCTGGCGCTGCTGCTGGGTGAGCTCCGCCTCGCACACGTGATGGTCGTCGGGTTCGTCGAGGGCACACTCACCGTGCTCAACGGGTTGGCCTCGACCGCCGCCGTGCCCAACGTCGTGCACCGCTCGCAGCTCTCACTGGCGCTGGCGCGCAACGAGTCGCGCAGCCGCGCTGCGACGATGGTGGGGACCCCGCTGGGCGGCGTGCTGTTCGGTCTCGGCCGCGCCGTGCCGTTCGTGCTGGAGACCTTCGCCTACCTGGTCTCCCTCGTGGCGCTGCTGTGCATCCGGAAGGACTTCCAGGCCCGGCGGCCGGTCCCGGCGGCGGTCCCGGCGGTCGGGGCCCCGGTCAAGGGCAGACGCGCCCGGGTCACCGAGCAATTCGGCCGAATGTTCGAGGGGTTGGCGTGGCTGTGGCGACGTCCGTTCCTGCGCTCCGCCGCGCTGCTGGTGGCCGGCAGCAACATGCTCTTCCGGGCGCTGTTCCTGGTCGTCATCGTGCTGCTGGCCGAGGAGGGGGCGGGGCCGGCGTCGGTGGGCGTCCTGCTCGGTGTCGCCGGGGCCTGCGGGATGGCCGGCTCGCTGGCGGCGGGCTGGTTCTGCCGCCGGGTGCCGCTGAACGTCCTCGTCATCGGCGCCAACTGGGTGTGGGCGCTGCTGATGTGCGTGCTCTTCCTGGGCGGCGGACTGTGGCCGGCGGCCGTGGCGTACGTGGCGATGTGGTTCGTCGGCCCGGTGTGGAACGTCGCCGTCGGCAGCTACCAGCTGGCCACCACCCCGGACGCACTGCGGGGCCGCGTCCTCAGCGCCTCCAGCCTGCTCGCCAACGGAGCACTCCCCCTGGGGGCCCTGGCGGGCGGTCTGCTGCTGGAGGGGCTCGGGGTGCGCGCAGCCGCCGGTGTGCTGACGCTGTGGATGGTGGCGATGGCGCTGGCCGCGACATTGTCGGGGCCGGTGCGGCGCGCCACCACCACCGCCGCCGACGCCGTCCCGCCGGACGCACCCGTCGCCGCTTCGGACACACCCGCTCCCCCGCGGCCCGAGCCGACCGCCGTCCCGGTGGCGACCACCGCGGCCCCCGCCCCCGCCTCCCCAGAACCACGCTGAACCACGCTGAACCGTGCTGAACCGGGGCGGCGCCGAGCCGGGCCGCCACCCGCCCACCGTCGCCCACGAGACGACCGAACTGCACCACACGAACCCCCGAGGAGAGTCCGAGATGCACCGCACCGTCTTCAAGTCCAAGATCCACCGCGCGACCGTGACCCAGGCCGACCTGCACTACGTGGGCTCGGTGACCATCGACGAGGACCTGATGGACGCCGCCGACCTGCTGGCCGGCGAACAGGTGCACATCGTGGACATCACCAACGGCGCCCGCCTGGAGACCTACGTCATCGCCGGTGAGCGCGGCACGGGGGTCATCGGCATCAACGGTGCCGCCGCCCGACTCGTCCAGCCGGGCGACATGGTGATCATCATCTCGTACGCGGTCGTGCCCGACGCCGAGGCGCGGCAGCTCGTCCCGCGCGTCGTCCACGTCGGGGAGGGCAACCGGCAGCTCGGACCCGTCGGTTCGGACCTGGCGGAGCCGTCCCCCGCGGGCGAGGGGGTACGGGGCGACGCGGTGTACGCGCCGGTCGGCGCGGCACGCGGCTGACCCGGAAGACGAACGGCCGGCCCGGGGCGGTGAGCGCCCGGGCCGGCCGTGACCGGCAGCACGAGGATCGGATCAGATCAGACCGGCGCGCACCGCACGAGCGACGGCGTGTGCCCGGTTCCGCACCTGCAAGCGCGACATCAGCTCGTAGATGACGTTCTTGACGGTGTGCTCGGAACAGCTCAGCACGCGCGCGATGACGGCGTTGCCGTGCCCCTCCGCCACCAGCGCCAGCACCGCGGTCTGCCGGGGTGTGAGCGGTTGCAGCGGCTCGCTCGTGCCCGAGTTCGCCCTCGCGGGGGTCTCGGCACCGCCGCCCGGGCCGTTGAGGAGCCGCACCAGGACGCCGTACGGCAGGCGCCCGTCGCCGTGGTGGGCTGCCAGGACCGCGGCGGCGAGCTGCGTCGGGGAGGCGTCCGCGGCCCGCAGGACCGTGCGGACACCGGAACGCACGGCGCGCAGCACCCCCTCGGGGGAGACCCGGTCGGCGGCGACCAGCACCGGGCACCGGCGCCCCGGCACGGCGGGACCGCACAACTCGACGGCCTGCTCCAGCGTGTGGCCCACCGCCAGCACCACCTCGGAACCACCGGGGCCGCCGGGTCCGGTGGTGGTCGGCACACCGGCGGCGGACAGCCGCTCGTCCCAGCGGGCGCGCAGTCTCGGCTCCGTACACCGCACCCGGACCGCGACCTCACCGGCACGCCCGCCGCGGCCCGCGCCGGCCTCGGGCAGCCGGGGTGCGGCCCGGTGGCCGTGGAGCCGGTCCGCGCCGAAGGCGACCGGGACGCCTCCACGCACCGCGATCCCGCTCACAGCAGACCCGCCCGCAGGGCGTAGGCGACCGCGTGGGCGCGGTTTCTCAGGCGGAACCGCTGGGTCACGTCGTGCAGGACCGTCGTGACGGTCCGGACCGAATAGCACAGTTCACGCGCTATCTCGCTGGTCTCCCGCCCGTCGGCGACCATCCGCAGCACCGCCTGCTCCCGCTCACTGAGCCCCGCCGAGCCCCAGGCGTCCGACATCCCCCCGGCGGCACCGCGCTCCAGCAGCCCGTCCAGCAGGTCCGGTGGCACCGAGCAGTCGCCCTGGGCGGCGGCCAGCACCGTCGCAGCCAGCCGCGGCACGCTCGCCTCCTGCCGCCGCAGCAGCCCCCGCGCCCCGCAGGCGATGGCGTGCAGCGCCGAGGTGGGCACCAACTCCGTCGCCACGAGCACCACTTCCGGTCGGTGCTCGCCGGCACGGTGGCGCCGCACCAGGTCCAGCACCGGCTCGGTCACCCGGTCCACGACGACCACGGTCACCGCCGGGCGGGCGGCGGCGTCCACCACCAGCAGGTCCGCCCCTTGCTCCAGGGCGCTGCGGGTGCCCGCTTCCAACACCCGGTCCAGTGCCACTACGCCTACGCGCACCGGTTCTCTCATGGCTCCTCCTCATCGGTCGCGAACCGGCTGCCACCGGTGACCCGAGCTTCGGCCCCGTGCCGGCCGCCCGGCATCGGTGGGCCACCCCCAGATTCCGGCCCGCAGGCGCCCACCCTGCGGCCCCGTGCCCCCACTCCCACCGGTCACCACGGCATGCCCACCCGCCCCCACTCCCCCGACCGACTCCGGCCACACCCCCGCCGCCATGGCGTTCACGCAGGTCGGGGCGGCACCGCGGCCCCCGAACGCACCCGGCCCCACGCCCTGCGGCCGGGAGGCCGCGACAATATGGGGGCCGATCCCCCATGTGCCCGCCGCGGACCGGGTGCCACGGTGTGCGGGTGACCTCGACCTCCGCCGCGACGCAGACCGACCGCGTACCGCCGCAGCCGCTCCCGCCGCTGTGGTGGGCCCGCGGGCTGACCCTGCGGGAGCGGCTCGCCGCTCCCGGCCGGCCGGCCCCCGCCGACGGCCCGACGGTCACCGCGTGGCTCGAGGCACTCACCGGACTCGACACGGCGGGCACCGCCGCGCGCCTGACGGCGCTCGGTGTGCCCGAGGCGCTCGGCGCGGCGCTGTGGCACGAGTCGCCGACCGCGCTGGGGGAACGCGCGCCGCGCCCGCCGTGGGCGGTATTCGTCGAGGAAGCGCTTCGCCCCGCCCCGGCCACGCCGACCACCCCGACCGACGGCGACTGGCGCGAGGCGTTCGCCGCGGTGCTCCGCCCGTTCTCCGCTCACGCCCTCGACCGGCTCCGCGGCTCCTACGACCCGGCCACCGGTGACGCCGAACGGCACGCGGTGGAGGCCGCGTTCGGGCCGTGGCTGGTGGAGCGGCTGGTCAACACGGCGGCCCGGACGCTGGTGCGCGAGCTGCACACCGCGCGCACCTCCGGCCTCCTCACCGGCGCCACCCCCGCCGAGCGGTTCGGCTCCTTCACGGAATCGCTCGGCGACCCCGGAACGCTCGCGGCCCTCCTCGCCCGCTACCCCGTCCTCGCACGGGTCCTCGCCGAGCTCTGCACCTCGGCGGCGGACGCGGCGGCGGAGCTCGCCGACCGGTACACACGGGACCGCCCGCGGATCGTCGCCGGCCTGTGGACCGGGCGCGACCCGGGACCGCTCGTCCGCGTCGAACTCGCCCTGGGCGACACCCACCTGGGCGGGCGCGCGGTCGCCCGGCTCCACTTCCGCGACGGTGCGCGGGTCCTGTACAAGCCACGTCCGCTGGACCACCACGCCGTGTGGGACGCCGCCGTCTCCTGGCTCAACGCCGCGGTACCCGACCTCTCGCTCCGCACCGCCGCCACCGTGCGGTCGGCGGGGTACGGCTGGATGGAGCACGTCGACCACCTGTCCTGCCGGACCGTCGGCGACGTCGACCGGTTCTACCGCCGGCAGGGCGCGCTGCTGGCGCTGGCACACGCGCTGTGCGGCGCCGACCTGCACCGGGAGAACCTGATCGCCCACGGCGACCAGCCGGTCCTCGTCGACGCGGAGACCCTCTTCCACCCCGACCTCCCGCTGCCCAACGTCACCGGTGACGACCCGGCGGCGGCCCGGATCACCGCCTCCGTCTACCAGACCTGCGTCCTGCCGCAGGTCGTCCTGGGGGACCACGGTCAGCTGGACGTCTCGGCCGTCGGCGGCGCCGGCCACGCCCCCTGGGGGGTGGAGGGCTGGGAGGAGGCCGGGACCGACCGGATGCGCCGGACGCTCCGCCCGGCACCGGCACCGCCCGCGCAGAACCAGCCGCAGCTGGCCGGCGGCGCCGTGGGGCACACCGACTACCACGCCGCGCTCGTCAACGGGTTCCACGACGGGTACCGGGCCGTGGAGAGCGGGCGCGCCGGGTTCCTCGCCGAGGACGGCCCGCTGCGCCGCGCCGAGGCGCTGGAGTGCCGCGTCGTGGCTCGGCCGTCACGCCTCTACGCCACCCTGCTGGAGGAGGCGCTGCACCCGGGTGTGCTGGGTGACGCGCTGCTGCGCGAGGCGGTGTTCGCCCTGCTCTGGACCGAGGCGGTGGGCGACCCGGCCCGCCTCCGGTTGGCCGAGGCCGAGACGGCCGACCTGTGGGCCGGAGACCTCCCGTTGTTCCGGCACCGGCCCGCCTCCCGGGCCGTCCTGACCTCCACCGGTGAGCGCCTCCCCGACCTGCTCGGCGAAGCCGCGTCCGTCACGGTCCGCGCCAGGATCGAGGCGATGGACGAGATGGACCGCCGGTGCCAGGAGTGGGTCATCACCGCCTCGCTGGCCACCGCCGACGACGCCGGCCGCACCGGCCGCCACCGCGCGGAGCCGCTTCCGCCCGGCGGGACGGGTGCCCCCGCCGAGGTCCCCGACCCCTCGCTGCTGCTGGCCGCGGCCTGCCGCGTCGCCGACGACATCGTGGCGCGCGCCCAGCACGGCGGCGGGCGCGCCAACTGGCTCGGGGTGGAACCCGTCGAGGACGCCTACTGGACGGTGCTGCCGATGGGCGCCGGCCTCGCCCACGGCTATCCCGGTGTCGCGCTCTTCCTCGCCGAGCTCGGGGCCCTCACCGGCAGCGCCCGGTACACGGACCTCGCCCGCGCCGCCGTGCTCCCGCTGCCCGCCCTCGTCCGCACCCTCGCCGAGCGGCCCGAGCTGAGCCGCGCCGTCGGCCCCGGCGGCTTCAGCGGACTGGGCGGGATCGCCTACGCGTTGTCCCGCCTGGAGACGCTGCTCGGTACCGACTCACCCGCCGCACTCCCGAACGCGCTGACCGCGCTCGCCGTCGCCGCGACGCCGGCCGGGTCGGCCCCCGCCCTGTCGGTCGCGGACGGCATCGCGGGGGCGCTGGCCGCGACGACCGCGGTGGCCGAGGACCACGACCTGCCCCTGGCGGAGCGCCTCGCCGACGACCTGGCCGACCGCCTGCTCGCGGCGGTGGACGGCCCGTCCGCCGCCGGGCCGGAGGCGGGCTTCGCCCGGGGCACCACCGGCATCGCCTGGGCGCTGCTGCGCCACGCGGAACGCCGGCCCGGCGCGTCCGGAGCGGCCGGAGCGGCCGGAGCGGCCGGGGAGACCGGACGACGGCTCCTGCGACGGGCCCACCGGGCGTTGGAGGCGGCCCCACCCGACCTCTCCTGGTGCTCCGGGACCCCGGGCTGGCTGCTCGCCGCGACCGACGGCCCGCGCACCGACCCGTGGGGGCTGGGCCCGGAGCTGCTGGCGTCCGCCTCTGACCGGCTGGCCGCCCGCCCCGCGACGGCCGATCTGACGCCCTGTCACGGCGAAGCCGGCTCGCTGGAGGCGCTCGCCGTGCTCGCCGCCGGCGGCGACACCGCCGCCGCCCAGCGCCTGGCGCACCGTCAGGGTCTGGTCCTGGGCGCGCTGCGCCGGGACGGCCACCGGTGCGCCACCCCGGGGCGCGTCCCCAGCCCCGGCCTGCTGGACGGGCTGGCCGGCGTCGGTCACACACTGCTGCGTCTCGGATTCCCCGGGACGGTACCCTCCGTTCTCCTGCTCGCACCTCACGCAGGGAAGGCCGACCACCGCCGTGGCCGGTGACGCCCCCGGCGCCCGCCGGACACGCGTACCGTCGCCCCCGGCGCCCGGACCGCACCCGACCGCGCGAGCCGACAGGGCGACCGCACCATCCCGATCCCCCGCACCGCTGCACCATCGGAACCCAGGAGGAAACGCCATGACCCGCATCTCCCCGCACACCGGCTGCGCGACCGACGACGCCCCGGTCGCCGGATCCACCGGCTCAGCCGCCGGCGACCCCGCCGGCGCGATGCGGCTCTCCGGTCGGAACCTGCGCAACGAGCGGGCCCGCGTACTGGCGGGCCTGCCGCTGGGCACCGGCGTCGTCGCCTCGCTCCAGGCCGCCCACACCACGGTCTCCGCCCCCATCTGAGGCGGGCGCGGACCGGGCGCCCCGCCGGATCCGACCTCGCACGCCGGCAGGACCGGCGACGGACTCGCGGGACGAAACCCAACATTGCGGGGAAGACATCCCGAACAGGGCGGCCGGCGACCACGGGCGCCTACGATGAAGCCATGCCCATCATCGCGCCGCGTGTCGTTGGCCGGGATCCCGAAATCGCCGTGATAGCCGGCGCGCTGGAGGCGGCGCGCGGCGGACGGGGCGGCACGGTCTTCCTCACCGGGGAGAGCGGCACGGGCAAATCCCGGCTGGTGGCGGAGGCCACCGGGACCGCGTTGGGAAGCGGCATGCGGGTACTGCGGGGCCGGACCAGCACCATCGGCCCCATGGTGCCGTTCCGACCGCTGACCGAGGCGCTGATGCCGCTGTTCCGCGGCGCGGAGCCGCTGGACGACTCCCGGTTCGGCCCCTACCGGCCCGTGCTGGGACGGCTGATCCCCGACTGGGCCGCCGACGCCCAGGAGCCCACCTCTCTGGTGGCCCTGGGCGAGGCGGTCCTTCGGCTGTTGGCCCAGATCGGCCACGACCACGGCACCGTGCTGATCCTGGAGGACCTGCACGCCGCCGACACCGAGACCCTCGCCGTCGTCGAGTACCTCGTCGACAACCTGGGGCAGTTGCCGGTCCTCCTCCTCATCACCTGCCGCGACGACCCCGGCGGCACGCTGGACCTGGCCCACTCCGCCGCGCGCCGGCAGACCGGCGCCCTGCTGCACCTCGCCCCGCTGGACCGCGGCGCCACCGCGACCATGACCGCCGACTGCCTGGACACCACTCCCGACGCCGTCCCCGCCGAAGCGCTCGACCGGCTGTGGGAGGCGAGCGGCGGCAGCCCCCTCCTGGTCGAGGAACTGCTGCAGTCGATGGTCGGCAGCGGCGCACTGGTGCGGACCGGCGGAACCTGGCGCGTGGTCCACGACCTGCGGCACGCCTTCTCCGAACTCCTCGCGCGCGGCATCGGCCACCGTGTCGAGCGGCTCGGCCCGCAGGGGCACGACCTGCTCTCCGCCGCCGCCGTCCTCGGCCGCCGCTTTCCGCTGTCGGTGCTCCAGCGGATGACCGCCCTGGACGACCGGACGCTCCTCAGCCACCTGCACGCCGCGGTCACCGCGCAGATCGTCGTCGCCGACGACCCGGACCCGGACCGGTACGCCTTCCGGCACCCGCTGACCGTGACCACCCTCCTCTCCCACCTCACCCCCGCCAGCCGCGCCGCGCTGGCGACGCGCGCCGCCGACGCCGCCCACGAGCTGCACCCGGAGCTGGAGGGCGAGTGGTGCACCACCGTCGCCGCGCTGCGAGCGGACGGCGGACGACCGGGCGAGGCGGGACGGCTGTTCGCCGTCGCCGGTGACCGCGCGCTGCGCGACGGTGCCGTCGGATCGGCCGTGGCGCTCCTCTCCCGCGCGGAACGGCTGCTGGCCACCGCCGGCGACACCGCCGCCAGGGCGGGCGTGCTGGAGGAACTCCTGCCCGCGCTGGCCGAGTCGGGCGAGTTCACCCAGGCCCTCGCCCTCGCCGACAGCCTCCGGGAGCTGGTCGGCGCCGGGCTCAGCGCCGCACGGCTCGCGGCGCTGCGCATCAGACTCGCCAAGGTCGCGCACACCATAGGCCGGTGGGAGGACGGCAACGCGCAGATAGAGCAGGCGCGTTCGCTGCTCGCCACTGAGCCCGACGAGGCGGTCGGCGCCGCCGCCGACGTGACCGCCGCCCACCTGGTGCTGGACACGCCCGGCCCCGACCGCACCGAACGCGCCACCGCCCTGGCGGCCTCCGCCGTCGACGTGGCCAGGCGCCGCGACCTGCCCACCGTCGCCTGCGAGGCGTGGGAGCTGCTGGGCACCCTCACCCGGGAACGCGCCCCCGAACAGGCCCTGGAGTACCTCGAACTGTCGCTGCACACCGCGCAGCGGAACCGGCTGCCGCTCCACCGCATGTACGCCATGGTGCGCATCGGAGGCCACCGGTGGCTCGGCGAGGGGACCACCGGCGCGCTGACCGAGGCCCGGGACGAGGCGCAGCGCCTGGGCGCTGTGCCGCTGGTCCACACCATCGAGGGCATCCTCGTCCTGGACGAGGTGCTCCGCGGCGCCACCGACGGGGCGGCGCGCCGCGCGGAGGAGTGCCTGGCGGTCGCGCAGCGGCTGCGGCTGGCCCCGGTCGTCCGCTACCTCCTGGTCATCCAGGCGACGCTCGCCGCGCACTGCGGGGACCGGGCCGCCATGGAGCGGTCGTTGAAGGACTTCGAGCGCTGGGACAGCGCGGGTTCCCAGGAGGAGCCCCTCGCCCACGGTCTCGCCCGTGCCTTCTGCGCGCTGCTGGAGGAGGACCGGCCACGGGCGGTGGAGGAACTGCGCACCGCCCGTCGTCTGGGTAGCCAGAACGCCACCACCTTTCAACTCGTCGGGCACCACGGGCTGGGGCTGCTGCTGGACGCGCTCGACGGCACCGCCGACCGCGACCGGTACGAGGAGGTGGCGGCCGGGTCACCCAGTCGTGTCCCGTGGAACCGTCACTTCGTGGTTCTCGCCGACGCCGTCCTGCTGGGGCGGGAGGGCCGCGGCGAGGAGGCGGAGCTGCGCGTCGCCGAGGCGCGTCGTATCGCGGCCGACTACCCGCTGGCGTTGAACCTGGGGATCCGGCTGGTGGGCGAGGAGGCCCACGCCGCCGGTTGGGGCGACCCGGCGCCGTGGCTCCGGCAGGCGCAGCAGCACTTCCACGCGGCCGGGGTGCCCGCGGTGGCCGGTGCCTGCCGCGGGCTGCTGCGGCAGATGGGGTTGACGATCCCCCAGCACCGCGACGGCTCGGACCGCATCCCGGGCCGGCTGCGCGCGCTCGGCGTCACGGTCCGGGAGTACGAGGTCTTCCGGCACCTGTCGGACCGGCCGGGCAACAAGGAGATCGCCGGGCGGCTGTACATCTCGCCCCGCACGGTCGAGAAGCACATCGCCAGCCTCGTCGCCAAGACGGGCGAGCCGAACCGGGCCGCGCTGTGCGCGCCGCCTACCTGCACCACGAGGCGGGGCGCAGCGCGCTGCCGCACTCCGTCTTCCTGCGGTTCCCCGG
>NZ_JAAVJB010000007.1:18130-61254 GCF_012034385.1 Streptomyces spiramenti | reverse complement strand
GTCGCCGCGCTCGCCGCTCGCCGCGCGCCGGGCGGCGGGTGGCACCGGGCACGGGCCGCCCCGACCGGTAGGCTGCGGTCGATCCGCCCCGAAAGGAACGCGACGTGGCCACGTCCGACGAGCCCAGAGCCGCCAACACCGGCAGCGGCGGCGTCCAGTCGCTGGAGCGGGCCTTCGACCTGCTGGAACGGATGGCCGACGCCGGCGGCGTCATCGGCCTGAGCGAGCTCGCCTCCAGCAGCGGTCTGCCACTTCCCACCATTCACCGGCTGATGCGCACCCTCGTGGCGTGCGGCTACGTCCGCCAGCAACCCAACCGACGGTACGCGCTCGGACCTCGCCTCATCCGTCTCGGCGAGAGCGCCGCACGGCCGTTGGCCACCTGGGCGCGCCCCCACCTGGCCCGGTTGGTCGAGGAGACCGGCGAGACGGCCAACATGGCGCTGCTCGACGGCGACGAGGCCGTCTACGTCGCCCAGGTCCCCTCCCGGCACTCGATGCGGATGTTCACGGAGGTGGGGCGACGGGTGCACCCGCACGCCACCGGCGTCGGCAAGGCGCTGCTCACCCAGCGGTCCGACGCCGAGGTCCGGGCCCTCCTCGCCCGCACCGGCATGCCGGCCGCGACCGACCGGACACTGACCGACGCCGACGCGTTGGTCGGCGAGCTGGCCGCCGCGCGGGCGGACGGGTACGCGGTCGACGACAACGAGCAGGAGATCGGCGTCCGCTGCATCGCCGTCCCCGTCCCGGACTCCCCCACCCCGGCCGCCATCTCGGTCTCCGGGCCCGCGGGACGCATCACCGACGAGTCGACCACCACCATCGTGCCGCTGCTGCAAGAGGTAGCCCGCGACCTGGCGGCCTCCCTGGCCGCCAACCAGCCCACCTGACGCGCGGGGCCCGGCCGGGACGAAACCGTGACGGCGCCCCGACCGTCCCGGCGTTGTCGACCCTGAGTACTCGCTGATATACACAGTGATCAGGGCAGGCCGCCACGGAGGGGACCGGGGCGACCGCCTGCTCGCACATCGTGACGGGGGGGCCATGGCGACGCACGCCTGCGCCGGATCGATCCGGCACCGCACCGGGAACCCGTACCCGCCGCACCGGCGAGCCTCGCTCGGCGACACCGGCGGTCCCGCCCCGCTCTCACCCGCCGGAGGCGATGAGGGCGACGAAGACCAGGCACACGACGATGTTGATCAGCCAGCTGTGCCCGTTCATCCAGTCCCGCAACCGAGGCATGAGCACGGCGGCACGGCGTCGGAACAGCAGTCGGCAGAGCAGCGGCAGGGCCGCGATCAGGACCGTGAGCGCGATGAACGGGAGCGCCCCGACGAATCCCGCACTCCCCTGCGCGAGGTGCACGCCGACCGTCAGCATCACCACCACGTCCGACGGCATCAGCAGAATGACGAGGAACCCGATGGTCAGTGCCCGACCGGCGCCGGAGGTCATGAGCGACGTGAGCCACTTCGGCGGTTCGGCGTCCGCCCGGTTCCGCCAGTTCCGCAGCGCGGCCAGCACGAGCAGGCCGATGAGCACGTACTTGATGATGTTGCCGACGGAGCCGCGGTTGCCGGTGGCGCCGAGGTCCACGGCACTGCCGAGCAGATGCGCCAGCCCGAGCGCGACCCCGACGCCGACACACACCGCCGCGGCCACCCCGACGAGGAAGGCGAGCGAGGTGCGAACGGGGCGGGGGGTGGTGACGAGAATGATCGCTGAGATGATCTGCGGGCCGGCCAGCATGGTCACGGCCAGCGGCAGCACGGCTGTACTCATGGGACCTCCTCCGTCCCAGTGTCGGCGCGCCCGCCCGACTCCGCAGCTCGTCACCTCCGGCTCGCGGCGGCACCGGACGGTGGGAAGCCGAGAGTCGGCCGTCGCACCTCGGGCCCCCTGCCCTGCGAGAGCATCCCAGCCTGCGGGGCCGGGACCGCGAGCGACGAGAGGGCGGCGTCGGCCGCTGAGGAAGGGAACCGCATGAGCGACCTGGTGCACCCCGGCGAGATACCCGTCCTCGCCGCCGACCTGTCCACCCTGGAGCAGACTGTCGGCGACCTCTCGCGAGCCGGGGCCGCCACCTACCGGCGCGGCGAGACGGTCCGGACCACCTACCTCTCACTGGGCGATCACTACGACGCCCCCGAGGCCCCCGAACTGCTCGGCAGCATCGCCTCCGTCGGCTCCCTCAACGAGGAACTGCACGACGCCACGGCCGGGGCCGCGCAGCACCTGGAGCGCTACGTGGAACAGGCCCGGTCACTCGCGAGAAGCCTCACCGGGCTGCGGGAACGAGCCGAGCTGCTGCAGAACGCGGCCGACCCGGCCGACGTCACCGCCTCGCAACGCGCGGAGAGCGAAGCGATCAGGGGAGCGCTGCGCACCGCCCTGACCGACTATCACGCGACGGAGACCCACGCGGCGCGCGCCATCGCCGACCTGCTCGCCACCCACTCGGGGACCGCGGTGCTGGAGCGCGCAGCCGCGCTCAGCGGAGCGGAGCGGGCCGTCGCCCTGATGCGCCAGGACGACCTCACCGAGGGCGAGCTGGCGGAGCTGGACCGCCTACTGGCCACGCACGGCGAGAACGACCACTTCGCCGGCTACCTGCTGGACACGCTGGGAGTGGCCGAGCTCGCGCGCCAGTCCGCCCGGTTCGAGAACGTAGACTACCTGTCGACCGCGCCGAGCTCCCCCGAGGACCCGTTCCCGGTGAACTCGCTGGTGGTGGGGCTCGCCAACGTCTTCGCGACCGCGACCCGGACCCCCGAGCGCCTCAAGGACGCACCACCGGAGTCCGCCGAGTTCACGGAGTGGCTGAGGACCCCCGAAGGGCGCGACTGGCAGCGCAGGACCGACGCCGCCCGCGCCTTCGCCGCCGGGCCGGAGGACCAAGGCCTGCTCGTCGACGTCCGCCAGTACGGACCGCTGCTGGATCTGATGGAGCCGGCTTCCGTGCCGTACAGCCCGCAGTTCCTGGACGGTCTCGTCGCGGACATGTCCAACGGGCCGAGTGGCAGTTCGTACGAGGAGATCCGCTCCGCCGGGGAGCGTCGTGACCTCGACCGGCTGCTCGGCATCTCTTCGCGGAACCCGGACGCCGCTGCCATGATCGTCGACCCGGACCGCAACAGCCGTGCGAAGGACTGGATCGAACAGGTCGGGCAGACGGACCTTCTCTCCCCGATCCGAGGAGAGCCCGATCCCGAGCTGACGAAGGGCTTGAACCAGTTCCTGGGTGCAGCCGCCACGGGGATGATCGAAGGCACCGAACCGACCCCCGATGCGGCACAGCCCAGCGCGAAGAACGCACAGATCGCTCAGCTCGTCATCGACCAGGCCGCAAAGAAGGAGGGGTTCCCGCCGCCGCTCGCTCAGGCACTCGGCAACACGACCGCCCTGTACCTGGGCGACTTCAACGATGCGATGAACGGCGGCGTCCTGCCTCTCTTCGAGAACGGCTTGGACCTGGACTACTCAAAAGCGATTTCCGTTCTCGAGGAGAACGGGAAGAACGAAGAGAGCTTCGAGATCGTTCGGCAAGCACAGATCGCGTACGCCGGCGCGACTTTCACGTACCTTCTGTCCGATGAGGTCGATTTCGAGAAAGTGACCCCGATCGAGGCCGCAGAGCTTGCCTCTCAGGCCGGAGGTCAAGCGATGGGCGCACTCACTTCCACGCGATCCGATGCCGTGTTTACCGAGAACACCAAAAGTCTCGACAACGGATTCAAGCGACTTTCTCAACACTTCCTCACCTCGGTGACAGATTCCACGGTCGGTAGATTCCCGGGGGCCGGAACCGCGGCGGGCAACGAAATGATCAGAGTAAACGAAAGCCTCTGGAGAGAGCACGACAGGAAGCTCCTACAGGAAGCAAAGGATCAGCGCGAAGCAATTCGAGGATCGACTCGTGATCAAGTGAGCGTGGCTTACTCAGACGTAATGGACAGCGCGACAGCGAGCCTTAGGTACACCGAAGACGACCGGAAGCACTATCGAGATGCAGCAAGCCTGGGAGCACGAAGTGGATTCAATGAAACCTCCGCGGAATACAATTCCAAGAACAAGAAT
Organism: Streptomyces spiramenti; assembly: GCF_012034385.1. GTDB lineage: Bacteria > Actinomycetota > Actinomycetes > Streptomycetales > Streptomycetaceae > Streptomyces > Streptomyces spiramenti. The sequence goes on along the minus strand of NZ_JAAVJB010000007.1, from coordinate 57,171 downwards.
TAGCGTTCTGGCGCTCTTCATCTCGCCACTCCTGGCCGGCTGCACACAGACAGGCCCCCACCCGCCTCCGAAGACTTTCTGCGGGGAAGACGTCGGTCAACTACACGCTCCGCTATTCCCCGGAGAGGACGAGGTCTCCGATTCACTGGTACGCCACACCGCCGAACCGGATGGCACACCGGGACCCGTGCAATTCTGCACGCTGTACGAGGGGCAGGACGTAGTAGCCGAAGCGGGAACCTCTCTCATCTCAGCCAGCAGAGGCATAGCGAGGACGCTGGAAGCGTACACCGCCCCCAGCGCCACGCCCACTACCGAGGGGAGGCTCCTGCCGGCTGATCAGGAGGTACGCGTCTGGTCCCGCGCGGCGTACGCACTTGTCCCATGCAAAGACGGCGTGGAATGGGATCTACTGATCGTCATTGCTACGCCGCACAGCGAGAACGAAGACACATTGGCAGATCTCATCACGCCCTACGCAAGAGCCTCCCTCGAGCACTGGGTCGGCAGTTGCTTCGACGAAGTGCCGGACATCTGACGACGCATTCGGTATTTCCACCAGGGAGAACCACCACGCACGGCAGTTCGCGACGAGGCAACCACCGCCTGCAGCAGGAAGAACTCCCAGCCCCCTGAGTCGACCTGCTACACGGCAGCCGTCACCCCGGACCGTCGACTTCGTTCATTAGTCAATGAATTCCACGTGGACCGCCGGACCACTAATTCTTCACTGCCGCACGCCGTCGCGGAAAACGAAGAGAATCCGTTGAATCCAGTTCCCCCATAGGCACGATCCTCAGCGGAGCACTGAACGAGTGCATGCAACGACGCGCCGCCCAACATCTGAAGCAGAACAGCAGCAGCGATGAACCGTCTCGTACGACGGCGACCAGGAGAATCACAACAACCGGACGGAGGTCGACTGTTGTTGTCACATACATCTCGCTTCGTTCGAGCCGCCACAACAGCGTTGTTGATGTCGCTGCTTGGCATGGCGACCCCCGCCTCCACCACGAACAGTTCAGTTTTGAACCTCCTGCCCTGTTCTGTGGAAAAGCGGTCGGCGACCTGCATCACGGCCTGTTCTCCGGGGAGGAGAAGGTTGGCGAAGTACTGCGGTACATCGGCAAGGAAACACTTCGACGATGCCGGATCTCAGAAGGGGGTGAACGGACCGTGACAGCCGGGATCGCCCTGATCCAATCGGAGAATGAACTCTACGCCGCTCGCTCAGCTTTCACTGCGGACCGCGAACTCCTGCCGGGCCAGCCCGAAGAGATCACCGTGGAGGGTACGCACACGTTTCGGGTCTGGCCCCATCTCGCCTACGGCCTCATGGAATGCACCAACCGCACCAACCGCACCAACCGCAGCAACCGCAGCAACCGCAGCAACCGCAGCAACCGCAGCAACCGCAGCACCCGAAGCATGGTCGTCGCCATCGGAGCCAAGTACCCGACCGACGCGCAGGAATCCGAACGGGTCCTCTCCGATCTCCTGCCGGAGTACGCGCGTGCGATGGCGAAAGAATGGCAAAGGCCCTGCTTCGCCGAAGTGCCCGACATCTGAGCACGTGCCGAACACCGCAGTGAGCGCGACAGGGAAGAGGAGAGCACATGCACTGGGATCTGAACACGGACGGCGTCAGCGGGGTACTCGCCCGCGTGGACGAGCAGGCCGACGGGCTCTCGCAGCGGGCCCGCACCACGCTCGACCACCTGGACACGGCGCACGGAGCCGCGCGCGGGTTGATCGTCGGCGGCATCGCCGAACGGAGCCCGCTACGGGAGGCGCTGGCGGAGTTCAGTGTGCGCGCGGCGGACGTGTCCGAGGCGCTCCGTCTCCAGGTGGACGCCTGCGCGGACGGCGCGGCCCGCGCCACCGCCGCCTATGCGGTGGGGGACGTGATCATGGAGCAGTGGGCCGAGCGCGCGGGGCGGGTGGCCTCCGACTCGGCGATCCCGTTCGTCCTCAACCCCGGCCGGTGAGCTCCGGCATTCCCTCCGTGGCGGTCTTGAAGTTCCACGATGAGGAAATTAATCTCCGATACCGGATGGCCACGTCCGTAGCGTTGACGCGGTCGCCCCAGCAGCCGCGCCGCGACGAAGGAGTGCCCCCATGCCCGAAACCGCGCCCACCGCAGCAGTCATCGCCGCAGACGCACCTGCCGTACCGCGACAGGACGAGGTCCTGACGGCGGAAGCTCTGCTGTTCCTCGCCGAGTTGCACCGACGCTTCGCCCCCCGCCGTGACGAGCTGCTCGCCGCCCGCGCGGCGCGTCGCCAGGAGATCGCCGCCACCGGGAAGCTGGAGTTCCTGCCGGAGACCGCGCACGTCCGGGAGGGCGAGTGGCGGGTGGCGCCGGCGCCTCCCGCGCTGACCGACCGGCGGGTGGAGATCACCGGGCCGACCGACCGCAAGATGGCGGTCAACGCCCTCAACTCGGGCGCCAAGGTCTGGCTGGCCGACTTCGAGGACGCCTCCTCCCCGACCTGGGAGAACGTCGTGGGCGGGTTGATCTCCATGGGTGACGCCTTCCGGCGCCGCATCGACTTCACCGACGACGGCGGCAAGAGCTACGCGCTGCGCCCGGACGAGGAGTTGGCCGTCGCGGTGATGCGCCCGCGCGGTTGGCACCTGAACGACTCGCACCTCAGCGTCGACGGCGCCCCGGCGCCCGCGGGGTTGGTGGACTTCGGCCTGTACTTCTTTCACAACGCCGCGCTCCTCACCGAGCAGGGCCGGGGGCCGTACTTCTACCTGCCCAAGCTGGAGAGCCACCTGGAGGCCCGTCTCTGGAACGACGTCTTCGTCTTCTCCCAGGCGTACGTGGGCATCCCTCACGGCACGGTCCGTGCCACCGTCCTCATCGAGACCATCACCGCGGCGTTCGAGATGGAGGAGATCCTCCACGAGCTCCGCGACCACGCGGCCGGGCTCAACGCCGGCCGCTGGGACTACCTCTTCTCTCTGATCAAGAACTTCCGGGACGCCGGGCCCGCGTTCGTGCTGCCGGACCGCAACGCCGTCACCATGACGGCCCCGTTCATGCGCGCCTACACCGAACTGCTGGTCCGCACCTGCCACAAGCGGGGCGCCCACGCCATCGGCGGCATGGCGGCGTTCATCCCGTCGAAGGACGAGGAGGCCAACGCCGTTGCCTTCGCCAAGGTCCGGGCCGACAAGGACCGGGAGGCCGCCGACGGGTTCGACGGGTCCTGGGTGGCGCACCCCGGCCTGGTCCCGGTCGCCCTGGAGTCCTTCGACGCGGTGCTGGGTGAGCGGCCCCACCAGAAGGACCGACTGCGGGAGGACGTGGCTGTCGGCGCCGCCGATCTGCTGGCCGTCGGATCACTGACGGCGCGGCCCACCTACGAGGGACTCCGCAACGCCGTGGCGGTCGGGATGCGATACCTCCAGGCGTGGCTGAACGGCCGCGGAGCCGTCGCGGTCTTCAACCTGATGGAGGACGTCGCGACGGCGGAGATCTCGCGCTCCCAGATCTGGCAGTGGGTCCATGCGGACGTCCGCCTGGAGGGGGCGCCCGCCGGGCGCGAGCAGGTCACCGCGGAGCTGGTCCGAGACCTCGCCGCCGAGGAGTTGGCCGCCGTCGCCCGGGATGTCGGCGACGAGGCCGTCACAGCGGCCGGCTGGCAGCAGGCCCACGACGTGCTGCTGCGTGTCGCTCTCGACGAGGACTACGTCGACTTCCTGACGCTCACCGCCTACGAGTTGCTGCCCTGACGACCGCGTGGTGCGGCATCACCCAACGGGGCCGCGCCACGCGGCACACGGGAGCCCGGACGTCTCGGCCGCTCGGGTGTCCCGGGACTCCGGGCTCGGGCCCCTGCGCATCCCACGGGCGACAGCCTCGACGCGCGGCGGGTTCAGTGGCAGGACGCGGTGACGGGACTCGACGGCCGGAGGTCAGCGGCGCGGCGGAGCTATCACCGTCACGGAGGTGACACCCGGACCGAACTTCCCAACAGCGGCGCGGAGTTCGGCGAGCGCCGGGCTGAGCACCCGGACCGATCCGACAGCCGATGCCACAAGCAGCAACCTACCGCTGAGGGCGGCCGGGTCGGCTGCCCCACCCGCCGCCATCCGGTGCAGGGCTGCGAGTTCGTGTTCGGCCACACCCCGGTCGACGAGCGGAGCCCGGTAGGCGTCGAGAGCGGTGCGCAGCCGGGAGCTGGCAGCGACCAGGGCCTCCCACCGCTCGTCCCGCGGGTCGATGTCGATGTCCAGAACGGCGCCGACACGGGACGCGACGGGTGGCGGTTGCTCGTTCTTCGAGGCCGTTCCATGAGCGGCACCCGGCGTTTCTGCGGTCCCAGCGGTCACTCGGCCCTCCCCTGGCCTCTGCTGCCGGTTCTGCGATCAAGGACAGTAAATATCACTGTCCGCGCAGTACGCCATACGCAGTGCGAAACTCCGCGTCACATTCCGGTGAACGCGCCCACTTTCGCGCCCCTTGGCGCACCACGTGCGCCCCGGGCGCACCCGGTTCACGCCCCTCTCGTGGGGCATCGGGCATCGGGCGGGCGGGGAGGCGCGGCCGACCTCCGGCGCACCCCTTCGGAACGCGCCCCTCCGGAAGGGGACTCCTCCGGAACGGGACTCTCCGGACCGCCGCCCGCTTGCGAACTCGGGCCGGGGGGGGGAGGCGAGGGTGGCGCAGGGGCGGCGAACAGACCGAGAAGCTGCGCTCCGCAACGACGTTCGGCAAGACTGGGGGCGGGCGCCCCCTGCTCCCCCGCCGTCCACCGCCCACACCGCCCACACCGCCCACACCGCCCACACCGCCCACACCGCCCACACCGCCCACACCGCCCACACCGCCCACACCGCCCACACCGCCTGGAGAGTCGATGACCCACAGCGTGTCGGTGCGCTGTCCCGCGTGCCGCCGTGAGCACGCCTACAGCCCGCCCGAGTACCCCTGCGCGTGCGGCGCGCCGGTGACGGTGCCGCTGCGGGCGGGCGCGACCGCCGTGCTGGTGCGGCACCGGTCCTGGTCCGACGCGTGGACGGAGGTGCCGTGCGGTTCCTGCGGCGAGCCCGGGCACTGGCCGCAACCCGAGTTCTGCTGCCCCTGCGGTGCGACGGTGCGACTCGCGCCGGACGCGGTGACGGGCAGCGACGCCGGCGACGGAGGCCCGGTCCGGCGCGCGCCGTTCCGGCCGCTGACCATCCGCACCGGGGACGACGCGGTCTCCTGCGCCGCGCACTTCCTGCGCTGGCTGGGGTTCAGGACGGTCGAGACGGCGGTGCCGCGTCCCGCCTCGGGTCTCGATCTGCGCGGACCCCGGGTGGTCGGCATGGTGGACGCGAGCACCGTGCCCACCGGCGGGGCATCGATCGAGACGCTGTGGCTCTACGCGATGACGGAGCAGCAGACCCCCGTGGCGTTCTCGCTGGCGGGCTTCGAACGGGGCGCCCGCAACCGCGCGGACGAGCTGCGGCTCGCGCTCTTCGTGCTCGACCTCACCGGCACACCGCAGCCGGTCAACGACGCCGCCGACGCCCTGCTGCACCGGGGCGCCGACGCCTGAACCCCCGTCCCGTGCCCCTGGGGCGCCCGGGAGGGAGCCCTCGTCACCTCCCGGCGGCGGGCGCCCCGCCGGCCGTCTCGGCGCCCCGGAACCGTGCGGCCAGGACGGTCAGCGCCGCACCCGCCACCGCCCACGCCGCGAGGACGAGCAGCGGCCCGGTGACGGCGTGCCCGTCGAAGTAGGCCACCGACCGGACCAGCCAGGTCCCCGCCCCGGGGATGAGCGCGGGGCCGATCTCGCGCCAGAACCCGGGCAGCAGCGGCCCCGGGTAGGCGCCGCCCGCGCTCGGGTTGCCGAGCACGACCACCAGCAGGATCGCGACGCCGATACCGGCCACGCCCAGCAGTCCCTGGAGGGCGAGGGTGGTCGCCCCCGTGGCGAGGACGACCAGCGCCCCGACCAGCGCGGTCGCCAGGATGCCGCCCGGCAGGGCGTCCAGGACCGGTCCGGTGATCAGCGCGCCGCCGAGGCCGGCGACGAGCGCGTAGCAGACGAGGACCAGCAGCCGGATGACGGCGCGTGAGGTGTTGGCGGGACGGGCCCCCCGGCTGATCGCCAGCACCGCCGCGCAGAGGTATCCGCCCACGCACCAGCCGACCACGAGGTAGAACGCCGTCAGGCCGCGGCTGTCGCCCGACGCCGCGGGTGCCACGTCCTCCACCCGGAGCTCACGGTCCTGATCGTCGGCGACGGCGCGCAGCACCTCGGTGACCGCCTGGGCGAGCGAGGAGCCGGCGCCGGTGGCGACCAGCAGCGTGTCGGTGGTGCCGTCCGGGTCGACGACGAGGGCTGCGTCGATCTCGCGGCGCAGCAGTTCCTGCCGCGCCGCCTCTGCGTCGGCGGCGGTGGGGCCGGTGTCGAGCGGGCCGCCCGGCAGCGCCTCCAGGCGGTCGGTGAGCTGCGTCCGAACCGGCTCGGGTGCGACGACGGCGACCGGGACGTCCCGGGGTTCCGGATCGTGGAACGCCCCCACGTAGGAGAGGACGAAACCGAGTTGCAGCGCCAGTACGCCCAGGACCAGCAGCGCCGCACGCGGCGTCACGGCCTGTGCCAGCTCCGCGAGGAAGCCCCGGCGTGGTTCCCGGGCGCCGTCACCGCCGCCTCCGCCGCCACCTCCGCCGTGTGCTGAGTACATCCGCCACGCCTCCTCGGTCCGCCGTGCCGCGTCCCCGGTTGCGGGACCGGGCAGGCCGCCGCCGGGCCCCCGGACCCGGTGACAGCCGGTCACCGGGCCGGATCGAGCGTGCCGCGGCGGCGGGGTCTCCCCAGCGAAGCGGCGCGCGCGCCGACGCGCATGCGGTACTGGGCCGTTGGGGTGGGTCGTCCGGCCCCGTCGGACTTTGTGAACTGGTTCACTCGCGCCTCTTGGCCCGGCCCCCGTGTTCATGCTGAGATGCAACCGCAACACCCTGTGACCGCATGACCATCGGCTCGAAGAAGCGCCTGGGGAGGGCACTGTGGCGGATCCCGCCGTTCTGCGTACGGTCCGGTCCGAGGGGGACGACCCCTTGACCCGGGCGGTCTGGCGCCTCCGTTCGCGCGGTTGCTGGGAGGAGGCCGCCGGACTGCTGACGCCGCTCGTCCCGCACCACCACGGCGCCGCGCTGCGCCAGGTGGAGCTCTACGTGGAGCGGTGCGTCCACACCTCCGAGGGGTGGGACAAGGCGGAGGAGGCGCTGCGGGCTGCGGAGTCACTCCCGCTCACCGACGCCGAGCGGGGCGTGGCGGCGTGCGAGCGCGGCTACCTGGCCTACGCGTCGACCCATCTCGGGGTACGGGACCGGACGGACGAGGCCCGTTCCGCGCTGGGGCGCGCCGCGGCGCTCCTGGAGCCGGCCGGGCCCGGACGACCGCTGCTGGACTTCCGGCGGGGGCTGATGACGCAGCACCTCAGCGACAGTCCGCAGGGCGCGGAGGCGTCCTACCGTCGGGCCCACGCCGAGGCCACCGCTCGGGGTGACCGGCCGCTGCGGGCCGCGGTCGCCCGCCAACTTGGCTGGTTGGCGGTACTTGCGGGCGAGACGGCTGTCGCGCGGGAGCACTTCGTCGACTCGCTGCGGTTGTGCGAGGAGACCGGCCATCTGGTCGGTGCCGCCCCCGCACTCGCCGCGCTGGCGGAGGTGGCCCCGGAGCCGGAGGCCGCCCGGCTGCGTGCCGAGGCGGCACGGCTGGTGCGGCTGCTGGGCGACGTGCCGCGATGGCTCGTGCCCCGGCTGGTGCCCGCGCAGTCCCCGCCGGACGCCGCGGAAGCGTGCGCTCCGCCCGCGGAGGCGTCGGCCGAGGCAGGCTGAGCGGGCCCGGGGTCCGTCGGGCGGCCGTGCACGGGGTCAGGTCCGCAGGTAGGAGGCCCCGTTGAGGTCGAGCACGGTTCCCGAGGCCCAACGCGCTTCGGCGGAGGCAAGGTAGAGCACGGCTGCCGCCACCTCTTCCGGGGTGCCGACCCGGCCGAAGGGGCTCTGCGCCCGCAGCGCCTCGCCCTCGGCGCCCGCGATCCGCTCCGCCTGCCGTTCGGTGGCGACGAACCCCGGGGCCACCGAGGAGACGGCGATGTCGTGCGGGGCCAGGGCGAGCGCCATCGACTGGCCGAAGGCGTGCAGGGCGGCCTTGGCGGCGCCGTACGCGGGGTGGTCGGGTTCGCCCCGGAACGCGCCGCGGGAGCCGACGTTCACCACCGCACCGCCCACGCCCCGGGCGATGAGGTGGCGGGCGACGTGGAAGGTGAGGTCCGCCGGCCCGAGCAGGTTGACGTCCGTCATGGCGCGCCAGGTCCGCTGCCAGTCGTCGAACCCGGCGTCGGTGACGGCGTGCCGGTTCTCCGGCGCGGGGGCCACTGCGGCGTTGTTGACGAGTACGTCGACGCCGCCGAGCTCTTCGACGGCTCGGGAGACCACGGCGGGGGCGGCGCCCCGGTCGGCCAGATCGCCCCCGACCAGGGTGTGGCCCGCACCGGGCAGGGCCCGCAGGGTGGCGCGCGCCTCGTCCTCGCGGGTCGCGAAGTGGACGGCGACCCGGTCGCCGTTCTCGGCGAATGCCGAGGCGACGGCACGCCCGATGCCCCGGGAGGCTCCGGTGACCAGCACCCGCCTCATCGGGCGAACACCTGGCCCGGGTCGGTGAACGCCTTGAACTCCAGGGCGTTGCCGGCGGGATCGTGCAGGAACATGGTCCACTGCTCGGCCGCCTCGCCCTCGAAGCGGAGTCTCGGCTCGACCACGAACCGGGCGCCCGCGTCGCGGAGTCGCGCGGCGAGTCGGTGGAACTCGGGGGCCGCGAGCAGCACCCCGAAGTGGGGCACGGGGACGTCCTGGCCGTCCACGGTGGAGGTGCCGGCTGCGGCGCCGGCGCCGGGGGCGAGATGGGTGACGAACTGGTGGCCCCACATGTCCCAGTCGACCCAGTGGTCGGTGGAGCGGCCCTCGGCGAGCCCGAGCAGTTCGCCGTAGAAGCGGCGGGCGGCGGCGAGGTCGTCGACGGGGACGGCGAGGTGGAAGACGGGGAGGGCGGACACGTTGCTCCTCGGTGGCGGGCGGAGGTCGAGGCCACTGTGGCACGCCCGCCGGGCACTCCGTCCCCGGCGGGACGGAGTGCCGGGCGGGCGGCCCGGGTCGCCGGCCGGGCCCGCGCGGCGGCTCCGAGCGTGTTTGAGACCCCACGCCGGGCCCGCGACGCCGGCTCCAGCCATCTGCTGCGCTGTCAGGAGCGCCCGAATACAACCCGGTATGAGGGCCCCCTCCGCCGTGCAGCTGACCGCATCTGGCGCCGCGAGCTGATCCGACGTGGGGTCGCAAAAACGCTCTCAGTCAGACCCGGGTGAGGTGGTCGCGGAGCAGTCGCTCCGCGAGGGTCGCCTCGCCCTCGGCCAGGGCGTCGAGCAGCGCGACGTGCTGGAGCGCGGTGGCCCGCAGCACGGACGGTGGGGAGGCCGGGCGGCCCGCCACGGGCGCCTGGCTGCGACGCAGCATCTCCACGGCCACCTCGGTGAGCTGCCGGTTGCCGGTGAGTTCCAGCAGACCGCGGTGGAACGCGAGGTCGGCCTCGGCGTACCCGTGGCGGTCGCCCCGTCCGGCGGCGGCGACGGAGGCATCCGCGACGGCGCGCAGGGCGGACCAGCCCGGGGCGCTGGTGAGGCACTGCCGGCCGGCGGCCTCCGTCGAACGGTTCTCCGGCTCCCCGCGTCCGGTCCGCGAGGTCGCGGAGGCGCGGGGTCCGGGACGGGGGCGTCGCAGGAGGTTGAGCACCGCGGGCACCTCCAGCGCGGTCCTGACCTCGGCGAGCTCCACGAGGTCACGGTCGCTGAGGCCGGCTACCCGGAAGCCCCGGTTGGGAACCACCTCGACGGCCCCCTCGCTGGCGAGGCGCTGCATCGCCTCGCGCACCGGGGTCGCGGAGACGCCGTAGCGTTCGGCGAGCGACCGCGCCGAGTAGACCTGACCGGCCAGGAGGCCGCCCCCGGCGAGGGCAGCTCGGAGTTCGGCCAGGACCTGGTCGCGGACGGAGTGCCGTGCGGGCATCTGCGGGCGTTCGGCCACCCCGTCGCCCCCCAGGGCGGAAGGGGGCGGGGCGACCGGGTGACGTGCCGGGCCGGGGGCCGGGTCCGGCCGGGTCTGATCCATCCGCTTCCGCCGTCCCGTCCGCACCGCGTCCCGCTCTGTTCCGACCAGCAGCACTCTAGGCGGGTTACCTGGTCAGCGCAGCCCCCGACGGGAAGGTAAGGTAAGGCTTACCTGGAAACGATCACGATGCGGTGGCACCATGACGCTCCTCCCGGCCGCTCCCGCCGGCCTCGCAGCACAGCAGCACACGGCCGTCGGCACGGCGGCTCCCACTCCCCTGTGGCCCGCCTACGAGGCGGTCAACGCGGTCCTCGGGCATATGCGGATCGAGGAGAGTGCCGACCCGGGCGCCGGCGGCCCGGCGGCCGGCGTGCTCCGCGGTTCCGACCTGGTCGAGGACGCGGCGGTGCTGGACGAGTTCGTCGGCTGGAGCGAGCGCGAGAGCGCCGCCGCCTACGGGGTGCCGGTCCGTCCGGACGTCGCGGCGGGATTCGCGCTGCACCGCTACGCCTGGCCCGCCACCGCCCTGTTCTCGCTGCCCTGGTTCCTGGTCCGCCGGGTGCCGCGGCTGACTCCCGCGGACGTCGCCCTCCACAGCGACGAGGGACGCGTGGCCGTGCGGGTGCGGGAGTTCGCCTGCCTGCCGGACGACCCGGCGGTGGACGCGCCCGGAGCGCGCCCCGTCGCCTCCGAGGAGGCGCTGCGGGCGGAGCTCCGCGGTGCACTGGCCGACCACATGGCGCCGGTGCTGGACGTCTTCGCGCCACGCATGCGCCGCCGGGCGCGCGCGATGTGGGGGACGGCGACCGACGAGCTCGTCGAGGGGCTCTGGTACGTGGGCAAGCTCCTCGGTGAAGAGCGGCGCGCCCGCGCCGAGGCCGAGCTGGTGCTCCCGGGCCGCACCGCGCCGTTCTCCGGCGGCGCGGCGTTCCGGGAGATCGACAAGCCCTGTGGCGGTCGGCTGCCGACCCGCGACCGGGTGACGTGCTGCTTCTTCTACACCCTCCGCCCCGAGGCCACCTGCGTCACGTGCCCCCGGACCTCCGACACCGACCGGGTCGTCCGCGAGGGACTCGCCCGGCCGGTCGAACAGGTTGCCGACGTACCGGCGTGAATTCGGAACAAACGCCCTACCGCCCCCGCGTACACCACTCGTTCGCGGGGGCTTTTCGCTGAGCGGGGCGGTTGCCTTCCCGCGTCCGCGAGGATTCTCGCGGATCGAGGACGCCCGCGGACGCACCGGCGGCGGGTGCGAGGACGACGGGTCGGACAAGGGGCAGCCGTATGACGCTGACCGATGTGCAGTTCAACTGGGTGCTGGCGGCGGCGATTCTGCTGGTCGGCATCCTGGTCGCGGTGGTGGTGCTGGCCCGGGGCCGGCAGCGCGCCGCGGCGGCGGGCGACGGCGCCGCGGAGGATTCCTGGGAGCGGATGGAGGAACGGCGTCGGCGCAAGGAGCGCATGTACGCCACCGCCTCGTACACGCTGCTCTTCTGCTGCGCCGGGGTGGCTGCCGCGCTGTCGTTCCACGGCCTCGTGGGATTCGGGCGCGAGAACCTGAACCTGACCGGCGGCTGGGAGTACCTGGTCCCGTTCGGCCTCGACGGCGCCGCGATGTTCTGCGCCGTGATCGCGGTCCGGGAGGCGAGCCACGGCGACGCCTCCGTCGCCTCGCGCATGTTGGTCTGGCTCTTCGCGGGTGCGGCTGCCTGGTTCAACTGGGTCCACGCACCCCGAGGGGAGATGCACGCCGGCGCCCCGCACTTCTTCGCGGGGATGTCGCTCTCCGCGGCCATCCTGTTCGACCGGGCACTGAAGCAGACACGCCGGGCGGCGCTGCGGGAGCAGGGGCTGGTCCCCCGGCCGCTCCCGCAGATCCGTTTCGTCCGCTGGATGCGAGCGCCGCGGGAGACGTTCGGTGCCTGGTCGCTGATGCTGCTGGAGGGCGTGCGGACGCTGGACGAGGCGGTGGACGAGGTCCGCGACGAGCGCCGCGAGCGGGAGACCAAGAAGCGCCGAGAGAAGGAGCAGCGGCGCCTGGAGCGATCCCGGAACCGGGCGCTGCGCCGCCAGCACCGGATGTTCGGCCGGGGCCGGGCACCCCGGATGGAGGTGGCGGTGGGGGCCGGCTCGGCAGCGGTCGGCGCGCCGGACACCACCGCCCGCGAACCGGGCCAGCTCCCTGCCGCACGGCCCGCGCCCGGCCTGTCGACGGCGGCCACGGCATCGGCCGCCGAGCCGAAGACCCGCGCATCGGTCAGCGGCAGCGGGCGGGCGCCGCTGGACACGCTGGAGGCGAAGCTCGCGCAGATCGAGAAGCAGTTCGACTGAGCAGCAGCCCCGACTGAACAGGAGTTCCGCTGAGCAGCGGGACGTCACGGAAGGGCGGGTCGGGCGCGGCGGCGTCGGCCCGCCCTTCCGTGACGTCCCAGGGCGGTCGGCGCCCCGGCCGGGCGGTGCGACCGACCGGGGCCCTGACGCAGTCCCGGTCGCGGCCCCGGCCCGCACGGCGGACCATGGGGGCTCAGGAGGTACCCATGAGCAGCCATGTCGACCGCCACGGCACGGCGGTGGTGTCCCTGCCGTCGGACCGCGGCATCCGGATCGTCCGCCGGTTCGACGCGCCCGCCGCCGAGTTGTACCGGGCGTGGACCACACCGGGGCCGGTGCGCCGGTGGTGGGGGTTGGCGTCCGCCTCGTGGCGGGTGTGCGAGATCGACGCACGCGAGGGCGGCACCTGGCGCTACGTCACCCATGAGCCGGGTGAAGGCGCCGACGGCCACGATGTGGCGGTCCACGGCGAGTTCCGTGAGCTGCGACCGCCGCACCTGCTGGTGACCACGGAGATCCACGAGTCCGTGCCGGAGTCGGCGGCGCTGGACACCGTCCAGTTCGACGAGGACGGGCGCGGCGTCACCACGCTCACCCTGGATGTGCTCCACGAGCGGCCCGCGCACCGGGACGCGCAGCTCGCGGCGGGGATGGAGGACGGCATGCAGGTCTCCCTCGATCGGCTGGAGGACCTGGTGACGGCGGGGCCGGACCGTCCGCACCTGCCGCCGCCGGCGGCGGCGCCCCCGGGCTGAGCCGCGAGGCGCGACACCGACGGCGGCTGTGCGGCTCCCTCGTCAGAGCAGGAGCCCCTGGGGCAGGACCCCCTCCAGCGACAGCAGGTGGCGCTTGCGGTCCACGCCGCCCGCGTAGCCGGTGAGTGTGCCGTTGGCTCCCACTACCCGGTGGCACGGCCGGATGACGCTGATCGGGTTGTGCCCGACGGCTCCGCCGACGGCCCGCACGGCGTTCGCCGGCAGCCCCGCGGCGGCGGCGAGCCCGCCGTAGGTGACGGTGGCGCCGTAGGGGATGGCGTCGAGGGCGTCCCAGACCCGCCGGCGGAACTCGCTGCCGACGGCCTCGACGGTCAGGTCGAACTCCTTGAGATCGCCCGCGAAGTAGGCGGCGAGCTGGCGTGAGGTCTCGGGGAAGGCCGCGTCGTCACGGTGCCACTCCCCGCCGACCTCGGGTTCGTACTTCTGACCCGCGAAGGTCAGGTGGCCCAGGACGTCCGGCCGGGGCCCGGCGAGGGTCATGTCGCCGAGGGGGCCGGCGACGACGGTGTAGAGCATGGTGGTGACTCCCGGTGGGTCGGAGTGCCCGCCGGTGGAGCGGCGGGCGGCTTCTCGGTTCAGGGGCGGTGCGACGGGGCGGCGAGGTCGAACGATCCTGCCGCCGTCGGGGCGCGGGACGCCCCGCCGCGGGACGGGGCGGGCGCGCGGGACGGGGCGGGCGCGCGGGACGGGGCGGATGCCGCGAGCCAGAGATGGTGCAGCGCGTAGCTCCGCCAGGGCCGCCACGCCCGTTCGTCGTCGGGGGTGCCCCCCAGCAGCTCCAGCCCGTGGCGGACGCCTGCGTCCCCGGGGGGCAGCACGTCCGGGTCTCCGAGCGCGCGCATGCGTACGTATCCGGCGGTCCACGGTCCGATGCCCCGGACGGCGAGCAGCCGCCGCTCCGCCTCCTCGCGGTCGGCACCGGGGTCGAGGACGAGGTCACCGGCGGCGAGCGCCGTGGTGAGCGCTCGGACGGCGGCTCGTCGGCTCTCCGGCATGCGGAGTTCCCCCAGAGGGGCGTCGGCAAGGTCCTCGGGGCCCGGGAAGAGGTGGGTCAGGCCGCCGTCGGCGGTGGGCAGCGGGGTGCCGCGCGCGGCGACCAGCGCCGCCGTCAGGGTCCGGGCGGCGGCCACGGTGACCTGCTGGCCGAGGACGGCACGTACCGCCAGCTCCTCCGGGTCGGTGGTGCCCGGGGACCGGACGCCGGGCCGGGCCGCCGCGGCGGCTCCCACCACGGGGTCCCCGGCGAGGCGTTCACTGACGGCGTACGGGTCGGCGTCGAGGTCGAGGAGTCTGCGCACCCGCTGCACCGCGGCGGTGAGGTCTCTCGGGTCCGCCAGCGCGAGCCGTGCGGGCAGCCACCCGGAGCCGCCGGACTCCCCGACCTCCACGACGCCGTGGCCGTGCGGCAGTCGCAGGGTCCGGCGGTAGCTGCGGGCACCGGGCAGTCCGAGGACCTCCTCGATCCCGGGGACAGCGCGCCGCGCCAGGAAATCGAAGACCTGTCCGGTGTCCAGGGCGCCCCGGTGGGCGAGTCGCAGCGCGATCCCCTCGCCCGCTCCGGCTCCCGGGCCGGGGCCCGCGGCACGCAGCTCGCCCGGGGTGCGGTCGTAGATCTGCCGCACCGTCCCGTTGAACTGGCGAATGCTGGAGAACCCGGCGGCGAACGCGACCGCGGCGATGTCCAGGGTGGTCGTCTGGAGCAGGGTCCGGGCGGCATGTGCCCGTTGCGCGCGGGCGAGCGCGACCGGTCCGGCACCCAGTTCGTCGATGAGCTGCCGGCGCAACTGCCGTTCGCTGTAACCGAGCCGATGGGCCAGTCCGGTGACGCCCTCGCGGTCGACCACGCCGTCGGCGATCATCAGCATCGCCCTGCCGACCGAGTCCGCCCGGGTGTTCCACTCGGCGGAGCCGGGGACCGCGTCGGGGCGGCAGCGGCGGCAGGCGCGGAACCCGTCGGCCTGTGCGGCGGCGGCGGACCGGCGGAAGCGGACGTTGGTCCGCTTCGGAGTGGTGGCGGGGCAGCTGGGACGGCAGTAGATGCCCGTACTCGTGACGCAGGTGAAGAACACCCCGTCGAAGCGGGCGTCACGGGCGCGGACCGCTTCGTACCGGGCTTCGTCGTCGTTCATACCCTCCAGTGTGACGCGCCCGGCCGTCCCGGTCCGGCGGAAAACGGACACGGCCGTGGCGCGTCCGGGCGCCGCGGGGCAGCCGGACGCTCACGGCCCCGTCCGCCCCGCCGGACCGGGCCGGACCGGCCGGTCCGCCGCCTCAGGCGTCGGGTGCCAGGCGGGCGGGGAAACCTCCGGTGGCGACGGGGCCCCAGCGCTCCGGGGTGATACGGATCAGGGACTTCCCCTGCCGCACCATGGCCTCGCGGTACTCGTCCCAGTCCGAGTGCTCCCCCGCGATGTTGCGGAAGTACTCGACGAGACCCTCCACCGCCTCGGGAACGTCCAGCACCTCGGCTGTCCCGTCGACCTGGACCCAGGGCCCGTCCCACTCGTCCGAGAGCACGATGACGGAGGCGCGGGGGTCGCGGCGGACGTTGCGGGTCTTGGCGCGCTCGGGATACGTGGACATGACGATGCGGCCGGCGTCGTCCACGCCGCAGGTGAGCGGGGAGCCCTGCGGGCTGCCGTCGCCGCGGCGGGTGAGGAGGAGGGCCCGGTGGCGGGGGCGCAGGAACTCCAGCAGTTCCGGGAGTTCAACACGGGTGTTGGTCGCGATCGATGGGGTCATGCCCCGACCCTAGGCGCTGACCGGCTGCTTCCCGGCCGACCGGTGGCGTGTGCCGGACCGCGCCGCAGCCGGGCCCGCCCCGCCGCGGGCCGTCGGACGCCCCGCCAGGGCGCCGCCGTCCCGCGCCACGGCGACGGTGCCCGGGCGGGCCCGAGAGCGGGCCCGCCCGGGCACATCAGCCCGTACGGGGTGCGCGCGGCGGTCAGGCCGCGACGCCCACCGGGCGTCGACCGGGAGTGAGGGCCACCTCCAGGACGGTCCGGACGTCGGAGACCGGCCGGACGTCCAGCCTCGCCAGGACCTCGGCGGGGACGTCGTCCAGGTCGGGCTCGTTCCGGGCAGGGATGATCACCGTGGTGATCCCGGCCCGGTCGGCGGCGAGCAGTTTCTGCTTCACCCCGCCGATCGGCAGCACCCGCCCGGTCAGGGAGACCTCCCCGGTCATCGCGACGTCGGGCCGCACCTGACGGCCGCTGAGCAGCGACGCCAGCGCGGTGATCATCGTGACGCCGGCGCTCGGGCCGTCCTTGGGGACGGCCCCGGCGGGGACGTGCAGGTGGACGCCGCGTTCCTTGAGGTCTCCGACGGGGAGTTCCAGCTCGGCGCCGCGCGACCGCAGGTAGGAGAGAGCGATCTGCCCGGACTCCTTCATCACGTCGCCCAACTGACCGGTGAGGGTCAGTCCCGCACCGCCCGTCTCCGGGTCGGCGAGTGACGCCTCGACGTACAGCACGTCGCCGCCGGCTCCGGTGACGGCCAGACCGGTGGCCACGCCGGGCACCGCGGTGCGGCGTTCGGCGGGGTCGTGGGCGGCCTCCGGGGTGTGGCGCGGCCTGCCGATCAGCGCGCGGAGGTCGTCGGGCCCGATCGTCACCGGCAGCGCGGTGACGTCCGACTCGCCCCCCGCGGCGACCTTGCGCAGCACCCGTGCCACCGCGCGTTCCAGTCCGCGGACCCCGGCCTCCCGGGTGTACTCGCCGGCCAGTCGGCGGAGCGCGTCGTCCGTGACCGTCGCCTCGTCGGCGTCGAGTCCGGCGCGTTCCAGCTGCCGGGGCAGCAGGTGGTCCCGTGCGATGGTCACCTTCTCGTCCTCGGTGTACCCGTCGAGCTGCACCAGCTCCATCCGGTCCAGCAGGGGCTGCGGGATGCTCTCCAGCGCGTTGGCTGTGGCGAGGAAGACCACGTCGCTGAGGTCGAGTTCGACCTCCAGGTAGTGGTCGCGGAAGGTGTGGTTCTGCGCCGGGTCCAGGACCTCCAGCAGGGCCGCCGCCGGGTCGCCGCGGAAGTCGCTCCCGACCTTGTCGACCTCGTCCAGCAGCACCACGGGGTTCATGGAGCCCGCGTCCTTGATCGCGCGGACGATCCGGCCGGGGAGCGCGCCCACGTAGGTCCGGCGGTGACCGCGGATCTCGGCCTCGTCGCGGACGCCGCCGAGGGCGACGCGCACGAACTCCCGGCCCATGGCGCGGGCGACGGACTCCCCCAGGGAGGTCTTGCCGACGCCGGGCGGGCCCACGAGGGCGAGCACGGCGCCGCCGGGGCGCCGGTCGCGCGACCGGGACGGAGCCGCCTCCGGGGTGGCGTTCTCGGCGGCGCGGTCGCGGGCCGCTCGGCGCTTGCGGACCGCCAGGTACTCGACGATGCGGTCCTTCACGTCCTGGAGGCCGGTGTGGTCTGCGTCGAGCACGGCGCGCGCCTCGGCGATGTCGTAGGCGTCCTCACTGCTGACGTTCCACGGCATCTCCAGGACGGTGTCCAGCCAGGTGCGGATCCACCCGGCCTCGGGGCCCTGGTCACCGGCGCGTTCCAGCTTGTCGACCTCCGCCAGTGCGGCCTTGTGGACCTCGGGCGGCAGCGCGGCGGCCTCGATCCGGGAGCGGTAGTCCTCGTCCGCCTCCCCGCTCCCGCCGTCCCCCGTCAGCTCGGACAGCTCCTTGCGGACCGCCTGGAGCTGGCGGCGGAGCAGGAACTCGCGCTGCTGCTTCTCGACGCCGTCCTGGACGTCCTTGGCGATGGAGTCGGCGACCTCGCGCTCGGCGAGGTGGTCCTTGAGCAGGCCGGTGGCCAGCCGCAGCCGGTCGACGGGGTCCGTGGCCTCCAGCAGGCTCACGCGCTGCTCGGTGGTGAGGAACGGCGAGTAGCCGGCGTTGTCGGCCAGTGCGCCGGGGGCGTCGATCTGCTGCACCCGGTCCACGACCTGCCAGGCGCCGCGCTCCCTCAGCCACGCGGTGATCAGCGCGCGGTACTCCGTGACGAGCTCGCTGACGGCGCCCGGCAGCGGGTCGGGCAGGACGTCCCGGATCTCCGACCCCTCGACCCAGAGCGCGGCACCCGGTCCGGTGGTACCGGCACCGACCCGTACCCGTCCCAGTCCCCGGATCAGGGCGCCGGGGTCGCCGTCGGCCAGCCGGCCGGTCTGTTCGACCCGGCCGCGCACGCCGATCGCCGCGTAGCGCCCCTCGGTGCGGGGGACGAGCAGCACCTCGGGCTTCCCGCCGGCCGGTGCCGCTGCGCGGGCGGCCTCGACGGCGGCCCGGACCTCGGTGTCGCTCAGGTCCAGCGGGACGACCATGCCGGGGAGCACCACGTTGTCGTCCAGCGGCAGCACGGGCAGCGTGAGCGTTGTGCGCGAAATTGCCATGACCACTCCATCCGCAGATAAGTTGAGCTATGAGGACTCAATGCGGGGAGCGGGGAGATTGTTCCCGCAGCGGGTGGGGTGTTCGCCGAGAGCGATCGGTCACTGCCCCGGGGGCGTTCGCCGTCACAACGCGGCCCGCGGAGCGGCGATTCCCGCGCGGCCGGTCGCTCTCGGCGGGGGTGCGGCACGCACCGCACACCCGCGCCGCCGATGTCAGCGGCGACGGCCGCCCCGACCGCCCGTACCGGGGGTGAGCCCCCGCTTGGCGTCGCTCTCCCACCGGCCCCGCGCGGCGCGCCGCTTCCACTCCTTGCGCTGCTCGGCCCGGAGCAGCGCGTCGGCCCTCGCCGCCAGCCGGTCGTTCTCGCGGAGCAGCTTCCGGTAGCTGTCCAGGCGGCGCGAGGCGAGGACGCCCGCCTCGATCGCCCCGAGAACGGCGCACCCGGGCTCGGTGCGGTGACCGCAGTCACCGAACCGGCAACGACCGGCCAGCTCCTCGATCTCGGCGAACGTCGCGCCGACACCCTCGGCGGCGTCCCAGAGGCCGACGCCCCGCAGTCCCGGCGTGTCGATCAGCGCCCCGCCGCCGGGCAGCGGCAGCAGCTCCCGGGCGGTGGTGGTGTGGCGCCCCCGACCGTCGCTGTCCCGGGTCTCCTGCACCCGCTGACCACCCAGCCCCGTGAGGGCGTTGGCGAGCGTGGACTTGCCCGCCCCGGAGAGGCCGAGCAGAGCGGCGCTGCCGCCGCGGAGCGCTGCCGAGAGCTCGGCGACCCCCGCGCCGGTGCGCGCGCTGACCGCGAGCACCCGGACCCCGGGGGCGGCTGCGCTCGCGTCCCCCAGCAGGTGTTCCACGTCCGACGCGAGGTCGCACTTGGTGAGGACGACCACCGGCCGGGTGCCGGCGGCCCACGCCAGGGAGACGAAGCGCTCCAGGCGCCCGACGACGAAGTCGTCGGCGAGCGAGACGGCGATCAGCGCCGCGTCGACGTTGGCGGCGAGCACCTGGCCCCTGGCCGCCTTGGTGGAGCCGGAGCGCAGGAAGGCGGACCGGCGGGGCAGGAGGGCGCGGAGCTCCCATGCCGCGCCACCGGGGGCGAGCACGGCCCAGTCGCCGGTGCAGACCCGCTCGGTGGGGTCGGCCGCGGGCCGGTCGACGAACCCCGCGCGGACGCTGCCGTCGGCCGTGAGGAGCTCGCACCCGCCTCGGTCGACACGGGTGACGCGGCCGGGGACGACGCGGGGGTCGCCGGCGAGGAAGGGAGCGAGGGCGGCGTCGTACGCCTCGTCCCAGCCGAGCCGGTGGAGCGGGTCGCCCCGGTCGGGCACGGACACGGACGACGCCGTGCTGTCCGCCGGCGACGCGGGGGACACCGGCGACGGGGCGGACGGCGCGTCCGGGAGAGGAGCGGAGGAGGTGGTACGGGAGGTGCTGCTCACGACAGGGTGGGCCTTCCGGGGACGGCTCCCCGGTGGCGCGCAAGCGCGCGGAGGTCAGCCGGGGTGCACGGAGGTGGAACGTACGGAAGCGGCGGACACGCCGCGCGGAACGCTGTGGAGGACAGCCATCGTTCGCACCTCCCTCCGCCTCACGGGCCCACGGCCCGGCCGTCGTGCGATCCGGCCGGACCGCACGCACGGCACGCTACCGAGCGCCGTCGCGGGCGGGCAACGCCTTTTCCGCTGCCCCGTCCCGGCGACGGGTGCACGCTGGAAGGAGCACGAGCGGAGGTGGGCATCATGGCGACCGTCGCCGGATGGCACATCGAACTGGAGTTCAACGAGATCGGATCGGAGACGAGGGCCGTCGCCCTGCTGCGGTTGCCGAACGGGACCGAGCTACGCGCCCACGCGCACGCGGACCGACACCCCGACGATCCGTCGCAACCGCGGGTCGGCGAGGAGGTGGCGGCAGCCCGGTTGCTCAACGAGCTCGCCGGACGGCTGCTGGCCGAGGCGGAGCGGGAGATCGAGCGGGCGACGACCACCCCGGCGCATCTGACGCTGTGACCCGCGCAGGAGCCTCGTCTCCTGGGCCCTGTCCGGTGAATCCCGCTCGGCCCGCGGCGCGAAGTGCCGGACAGGCTCTGACGGACCCCGGGCCGCGGTGCCCGCGCCCGCACCGGGCGAGCGGCCGTCAAGGCATCGGCGGGGCGGCCGGGCGGCCGTCAGCGGACCCGGCGCCCCGCCTCCTTGCGGCGGCGCTTCCGGGCGGCCTTGAGCTGCTGCCGCAGCTCCGACGGCCGCAGCGTCCCGGCGAGCCGCATCGCGGTGGCGGTCATGTCGTACGCCTGGACCCCGAGCTTCTCCGCGCGGCTGCGCCGCTCCCGGACCGCCGCGAGCATCGCCTCGGCGGCGGCCTCGCGCGCCTCATCCGTCTCCGCCCGCGCCGCGGCGGTGGCCGCCGTGGGCCAGACCCGGTCGACGGCTGCGTTGAGCGCGGCCCCGACGAGGACGGCGAACGCGGAGACACCCAGCCAGAGCAGGATCGCCACCGGCACCGCGAGCGAGCCGTACATGGACGGTCCCTCGACGGTCGTCCGCAGGTAGGCGCGGAGGGCGAAGGCGCAGACGGCCCAGATCGCCAGCGCCACCATCGCCCCGGGGATGTCCTCCCGCCAGGGCGAGCGCACCGGCACCGAGACGTGGTAGAGCGTGGTCAGGAAGCCGACGCAGAGCAGCAGCACCACCGGCCAGTACGCGATCCGCAGCTGTCCCTCCAGTCCGGGGAACCAGCCGATGGCAAGCTCCGGCCCGATGACCAGGGCAGGGACCACCACCGCGCCCACGGCGAGGCTCACCAGGTACATCAGGAAGGCGAGCAGCCGGGTGGCGGCCGGGTTCCGGTAGCCCTCCATCCCGTACATCACGGTGATGGTGCCGACGAAGACGTTGACCGCCCGTGACCCCGACCAGAGGGCGACCACGAAGCCGAAGGACATCACGTCGGGCCGGGGCCCCTTGGTGAGGTCGTCGATCAGCGGGCGCACCACGTCGTTGACGCCGCGCTCGGAGAGCATGGTCGTCGAGACGTCGAGGATGTGGCTGCGGGCCGTCTCCAGCATGTCGGTGCCGGCCAGCGCGTCCAGGCTGCTGAGGAGGCCGATCAGCCCGAGCAGCAGCGGGGGCAGCGACAGCAGGGTGAAGAAGGCAGCCTCCGCGGCCATGCCGACGATGCGGTGCTCCGTGCAGGACTGCACGGTGTCGCGCAGCAGCAGCCACACCAGCTTCGCCTTGGGAATGCGGTGGTACAGCGCGACCCGCTCCGCCGCGTCCCGGTCGTCGGCCCCCACCGCCGCCGGGGGGTCGGGGACGCCGGCCCCGTCCGCGGTGGATCCGGGCTCGCCACTCCCGTGCGGGCCCGGCTCCGGCCCGGCTCCTGGGACGGGTCCAGGGACGGGTCCGGTGCGGGGTTCGGGCGCGCCGCTGCCGGGTTCGGGCGCGCCGGTGCCGGCGGCGCCCTCGTCACCGGGTGCGGGCGGTCCGGGCCGGGGGTCCTGCCCGGTCCGGTGGGATGCGTCGTCGGCGGTCACGCCCATAACGTAGCCGCATGACCTCCCGCACCCACACGGTAGCCAACCAGTCCCCTCCCCTCGCCGACCACGACGTCTTCACCACGGACGCCGCGCTCCGGGAGGGGGTCGCGCACTACGTCTCCGAGGAAGGCGCGGCCCGACTGGCCGCCGAGCTGTCCGAGTTGGGCCGCGAGGCCGGTTCCGCCGAGGCGCAGGAACTGGCGCGGCAGGCGAACGAGTCGCCGCCCGTGCTGCGCACCCACGACCGCTACGGGAACCGAGTCGACGAGGTCGGGTTCCATCCCGCGTGGCACCGGCTGCTGGGCCGCGCGGTGGAGTGGGGACTGACCGGAGGCCGCGGCGAGCCCGGTGGGTTGCTGCGGCGCGCGGCGGGGTTCCACGTCTGGTCGCAGGTCGACGCGGGGCCGGGATGCCCGGTGTCGATGACGCACGCCGCGGTCCCGTTGCTGCGGGCCGAGCCGTCGCTGGCCGAGGTCTGGCAGCCGCTGCTGACCTCGCGGCAGTACGATCCCCGGCCGGCGGCGGCCCCCGAGAAGCGGGGCGCGCTGGCCGGGATGGGCATGACGGAGAAGCAGGGCGGTTCCGACCTGGCCGCAGGTACGACGCGGGCACGGCCGGCGGAGGGCGCAGCGAGCGGCATGTACGCGCTGACGGGTCACAAGTGGTTCTGCTCCGCCCCGATGTCCGACGTCTTCCTGGTGCTGGCGCGGGCGGAGGGCGGCCCGACCTGCTTCCTGCTGCCGCGGGTGCTCCCCGACGGCAGCCGCAACGTCTTCCGGCTCCAGCGGCTGAAGGACAAGCTCGGCAACCGCGCCAACGCCTCCGCGGAGGTCGAGTTCGACGAGACCCTGGCGTGGCGGGTCGGCGAGGAGGGGCGCGGCATCGCCACCATCCTGGAGATGGTCGCCGCGACCCGGGTGGACTGCGTGACCGGCTCGGCCGCGCTGATGCGCCGGGCGGTGGCGCTGGCGATCCACCACGCGACGCACCGGGAGGCGTTCGGCGGGCCGCTCGCGGACAAGCCTCTGATGCGGGCGGTCCTGGCAGACCTGGCGGTGGAGTCGGAGGCGGCGACCGCTCTCGCGCTCCGTCTGGCCGCGGCCTGCGACGGGGCGGCGGCGGGGCGCTCGCACGACCGCTACCTGCTGCGGCTCGCGGTGCCGGCGGCGAAGTTCTGGGTCTCCGGGCGCTGCACCGCGTTGGTGGCCGAGGCGATGGAGTGCCTGGGCGGCAACGGCTACGTGGAGGAGTCCGGCATGCCGCGGCTGCTGCGCGAGGCCCCGCTGAACTCGATGTGGGAGGGGCCGGGGAACCTGCAGGCGCTCGACGTGCTGCGGGCACTGCGGACCGAACCGAACGTGCTGCACGCCTTCCTGACCGAGGTGGGCCAGGCCGCCGGGGCGGACCACCGGCTCGACGCGGCCATCAAGGAGGTGCTGACCGAGCTCTCCGACCTCCAGGGCATGGAGGCACGGGCGCGCCGGCTGGCGGAGCGGATCGCGCTGGTGCTCCAGGGGTCGCTGCTGGTGCGCCACGCGCCTCCCGCGGTCGCGGACGCCTTCTGCGCGACGCGGCTGGGGCGCGACCGGGGGCTGGCGTTCGGCACGCTCCCGGCGGGCCTGGACCCGGCGGCGGTCGTCGCCCGCGCGACGCCGGTGCCCTGACGTGACCGCCGGTGGGTGCGCGGGGGGCGACGCCGGGCCGCCGACGGCCCGAGGTCGGCATGGTGCGGCGGAGGCGGTCTGATTGGCTGAGGCCATGAACGGACACGTCGAGGCCGCCACGGCCACCGAACTCACCGAGGTCACCACCTGGTCGCTGGAGCAGACCACTCCCCAGGCGCTCCGCCCGTCGGGCGGGCGCGTGCCGGACGGTCTGCGGGTGGCGCGCGCGGCGGTGCCCTCCCCCGAGTTCAGCCGCTTCCTCTACACGGCGGTGGGCGGCGACGTCCGGTGGGTGGACAGGCTGGGGTGGGACCACGCCCGGTGGCGCGCGTACCTGGACCGGCCCGCGGTCGAGACCTGGGTGGCGTATCTGCGCGACACCCCGGCCGGCTACATCGAACTCGACGGCCAGGCGGAGGGTGTGGTGGAGATCGCCTACTTCGGGCTGCTCCCGGCGTTCCGCGGCAGGGGTGTCGGGGGCCACCTGCTGACGGTCGGGACCGCACGTGCCTGGGACCTCTCCGCCCGCTGGCCGGGGCGGGAGGCGACGCGGCGGGTGTGGCTGCACACCTGCACCAAGGACGGCCCGCACGCGCTGGAGAACTACCGGCGGCGCGGGTTCACCGTCGTCGGGACGCGCACCGGGACGGAGCCCACCGTGGTCCGGGCGCCGGGCCCCTGGCCGGGCGCCCACCCCCTCGACCCGAGCGACCACGTCGGACCCGCCGGAGCGCACGACCGCTGAGCCCGGCGCGCCCGGCCCGGCGGGCAGTCTCGCCACCCCACCTGGCACGTCCCACCATTCGGGACAGTTCCGTCCGCATTTCGGAAGACTGTGGACTGACGCACGGAGTGCGTGCCAATCTTTCCGTCATGTCCCGCGCAGGAGTTGCCCTGGTGAGTCGACGCCACGTCGATCTCGGCCGCATGTCCAGCGCCAGGTGTCGCGTCCGCCGGTAGGCGCGGACCGCCCGGAGCCCCCGACTCCCGATCACCGCCGCCCGCACCCGCGGTGCGTGCCCCCGCCCTGCCCACCACACCTCGCCCCGCGCGACGACGCGCGTACCGACCGCACCGAGCCACCTCCGGTCACCCCTGTTCCGGCACCCGGCACGGGGCCCGCCGCTGTCGAAGGACCCGTCACCCATGGCCGACACGCCCCCGAAGAAGGCCGCCCAGACCCGTCGCAGGACCGGCCGCCACCGCGGCGAGGGTCAGTGGGCCGCCGGACACTTCACCCCCCTCAACGCCAACGAGCAGACCAAGAAGGACGACGACGGTCTCAATGTGCGGACGCGCATTGAGACGATCTACGCCCAGCGCGGTTTCGACTCCATCGACGGCGCCGACCTACGAGGACGGATGCGCTGGTGGGGGCTCTACACCCAGCGTCGGCCGGGCATCGACGGCGGCCGGACCGCGGTGCTGGAGCCGGAGGAGCTGGACGACGAGTACTTCATGCTCCGGGTCCGCATCGACGGCGGCCGTCTCACCACCGCCCAACTGCGGGTCATCGGTGAGGTATCCGAGGAGTTCGGCCGCGGGACGGCGGACATCACCGACCGGCAGAACGTCCAGTACCACTGGATCCGCATCGAGGACATGCCGGAGATCTGGCGGCGGCTGGAGGGCGTGGGACTCTCCACCACCGAGGCGTGCGGCGACACTCCACGCGTGATCCTGGGGTCCCCCGTGGCCGGGATCGCCGAGGACGAGATCATCGACGGCACGCCGGCGATCGACGAGATCCAGCGGCGTGTCGTCGGCAACCCGGACTTCTCCAACCTGCCGCGGAAGTTCAAGTCGGCGATCTCGGGGTCGCCGCAGCTGGACGTCGCCCACGAGATCAACGACGTCGCCTTCGTCGGCGTCGACCACCCCGAGCACGGCCCGGGGTTCGACCTGTGGGTCGGTGGAGGCCTGTCCACCAACCCCAAGATCGGAGTGCGGCTCGGCGCCTGGGTCCCGCTGGAGGAGGTGGCCGACGTCTACGAGGGCGTCATCGGCATCTTCCGCGACCACGGCTACCGCCGGCTGCGGACCCGCGCGCGGCTGAAGTTCCTCGTCGCCGACTGGGGCGCGGCCCGCTTCCGCGAGGTGCTGGAGCAGGAGTACCTCGGCCGGGCGCTCCTGGACGGCCCGGCACCCGACGCGCCCGTCGAGCGCTGGCGCGACCACGTCGGGGTGCACCGGCAGCGCGACGGCCGCCACTACGTGGGGTTCGCCCCGCGGGTGGGCCGGGTGGACGGCGCCACCCTGATCCGGATCGCCGACCTCGCCGAGGCGCACGGTTCCGAGCGGGTCCGCACCACGGCCGAGCAGAAGATGGTCGTCCTCGACATCGAGGAGGACCGCGTCCCCTCGCTCGTCGAGGGGTTGGCGGCCCTGGACCTCACCACCTCCCCCTCACCGTTCCGGCGCGGCACCATGGCCTGCACCGGCATCGAGTTCTGCAAGCTGGCCATCGTCGAGACCAAGGGGCGTGCCGCCTCGCTGATCGACGAACTGGAGAAGCGACTCCCCGAGTTCACGGAGCCGGTCACCATCAACGTCAACGGCTGCCCCAACTCCTGCGCCCGTATCCAGATCGCGGACATCGGTCTCAAGGGGCAGTTGGTGACGGACGCCGAGGGCCGGCAGGTGGAGGGGTTCCAGGTCCACCTGGGCGGCTCGCTCGGGCTGGAGCCGGGGTTCGGACGCAAGGTCCGCGGTCTCAAGGTCACCTCCGACGAACTCCCCGACTACGTCGAGCGGGTGCTGCGCAACTTCAGCGACCAGCGGGCGGAAGGCGAGCGGTTCGCCACCTGGGCGGCCCGCGCGGACGAGGAGGCCCTCTCATGAGTGAACGCGCCGCCCCGTACTACTGCCCGTACTGCGGCGAGGAGGACCTGCGTCCGTCGGAGGAGGGACACGGCACCTGGGAGTGCCCCGACTGCAACCGGGCGTTCCGGCTGAAGTTCCTGGGCCTGCTGGCAGCCGGGTTCACCCGCTCCCCCACCACCGGGGAGGCGGACGGCCGGGAGCCGCCGGCCGGCGTCGGGGACGAGGAGCGGTGACCCGGCCCGATCCCGGTACGCGGGCGGTGGCCGAACGCGCCGGCCGGGAGCTGGAGGACGCCCCGGCCCTGGACATCCTGGCCTGGGCGGCGGAGACCTTCCAGGACGCGTTCTGCGTCACCTCCTCGATGGAGGACGCGGTCGTCGCCCACCTCGCGGCGCGGGTCCGCCCCGGCGTGGACGTGATCTTCCTCGACACGGGCTACCACTTCCCCGAGACGCTCGGCACCCGGGACGCGGTCGCCGCGGTGATGGACGTCAACGTCGTCACCCTGACCCCGCCGCGGACCGTCGCCGAGCAGGACGCCGAGCACGGCCCGGCGCTCCACGACCGCGACCCCGACCGCTGCTGTGCGCTGCGGAAGGTCGAACCACTGCGTCGCGGCCTGAGCGGCTACCGCGCATGGGCGACAGGGCTGCGCCGCGACGAGTCGCCCACCCGGGCGGGGACGCCGGTGGTGGGGTGGGACGAACGCCGCGGCAAGGTCAAGATCGCGCCGATCGCCCGTTGGACGCAGCGGGACGTGGACGCCTACGTCGCCGAGCACGGCGTCCTCACCAACCCGCTGCTCGACGACGGGTACGCCTCCGTCGGCTGCGCCCCCTGTACACGCCGGGTCGCGCCGGGCGAGGACGCACGCGCCGGCCGCTGGGCCGGGCGCGGCAAGACCGAGTGCGGGCTGCACGGCTGACCGGGCCACGCGACCGCCGCGGCGGCGCACCGGGTGAACGCTACCGAGACCGAGACCGAGACCGAGACGACGGACGGGACGAGACGATGACCGTGCCGCAGACCACGACGACCACCGCCGTGGGCACCGGCGCCACCGTGTGGCTGACCGGGCTGCCCAGCGCGGGCAAGACCACGATCGCCGAGAGCCTCGCGGCGCGGCTCCGCGCCGCCGGGGGCCGGGTCGAGCTCCTCGACGGGGACGAGGTACGGAGCTATCTGTCGGCGGGGCTCGGCTTCACCCGCGCCGACCGGGACGTCAACGTGCGGCGCATCGGATGGGTGGCGGAACTGCTGGCCTCCCACGGCGTGACCGTGCTCGTCCCGGTGATCGCGCCGTACGCCGACACTCGGGAGGCGGTCCGCGCCCACCACGAGGCAGCGGGCACCGCGTACCTGGAGGTGCACGTCGCCACCCCGGTGGAGGTCTGCTCGCGCCGGGACGTCAAGGGCCTCTACGCGCGGCAGGCGGCCGGGGAGTTGTCCGGACTGACCGGTGTGGACGACCCGTACGAGTCGCCTGCCCGGCCCGACCTGCGAATAGCGGCGCACGAGATGACCGTGGAGCAGTCCGCGGAGGCGCTCCACGCCCTGCTGAGCGAAAGGGGACTGCTGTGAGCACCGCGGCCAAGGTCACCCCCAGGAGAGGGGGCCCGGGCGGAACGGGCGACGGCGACAGCGCCGGCAGCCCCTTCGCCCTCTCCCACCTCGACGCACTGGAGTCGGAGGCGGTCCACATCTTCCGGGAGGTGGCGGGCGAGTTCGAGCGGCCGGTGATCCTCTTCTCCGGCGGCAAGGACTCGATCGTCATGCTGCACCTGGCGCTGAAGGCGTTCCGCCCGGCGCCACCGCCGTTCGCCCTGCTGCACGTGGACACCGGGCACAACTTCCCCGAGGTGCTGGAGTACCGGGACCGCCGCGTCGCCGAGCACGGCCTGCGGCTGCACGTCGCCTCCGTGCAGGAGTTCATCGACGACGGCCGGCTCCGGGAGCGCCCCGACGGCACCCGCAACCCCCTGCAGACCGTTCCGTTGCTGGACGCGATCGACCGCAACCGGTTCGACGCGGTCTTCGGCGGTGGCAGGCGCGACGAGGAGAAGGCCCGCGCCAAGGAACGCGTCTTCTCGCTGCGGGACGAGTTCGGCGGCTGGGACCCCCGCCGCCAGCGCCCGGAGCTGTGGCAGCTCTACAACGGCCGCCACGCGCCGGGCGAGCACGTCCGAGTGTTCCCGCTCTCCAACTGGACCGAACTGGACGTCTGGCAGTACATCGCCCGGGAGGAGGTCGAGCTGCCCGCGATCTACTACGCCCACGAGCGGGAGGTGTTCCGCCGCGACGGCATGTGGCTGGCCCCCGGCGCGTGGGGCGGCCCCCGCGAAGGGGAGGAGTCCGGGACCCGACGGGTCCGCTACCGCACCGTCGGCGACATGTCCTGCACCGGCGCGGTGGAGTCCGACGCGGACAGCGTCGAGAAGGTGATCCTGGAGATCGCCGCCTCCCGCCTGACCGAGCGCGGCGCGACCCGCGCCGACGACAAACTCTCCGAAGCCGCGATGGAAGACCGCAAGCGCGAAGGGTACTTCTGATGACCGCCCCGACGCACGGCCCCACGCACGGCCGGACCCGGTCGTCGCTGAGCGAGCAGACCGCCGCCACCTCACTGCTGCGGTTCGCCACCGCGGGTTCGGTCGACGACGGCAAGTCCACCCTGGTGGGCAGGCTGCTCCACGACTCCAAGTCCGTGCTGACCGACCAACTGGAGGCAGTCGAGCACGCCAGCCGCAGCCGGGGGCGCGGCGAGCCCGACCTCGCGCTGCTGACCGACGGCCTGCGGGCGGAACGCGAGCAGGGCATCACCATCGACGTGGCCTACCGCTACTTCGCCACCGCGCGCCGCCGCTTCATCCTCGCCGACACCCCCGGCCACGTGCAGTACACCCGCAACATGGTGACGGGTGCCTCCACCGCCCAGCTGGCGGTGGTCCTGGTGGACGCCCGCAACGGCGTCGTGGAGCAGACCCGCCGTCACGCGGCGGTGGCGGCACTGCTGCGCGTCCCGCACCTCGTCCTCGCGGTCAACAAGATGGACCTGGTGGAGTACGCCGAGCCCGTCTTCGCCGCCATCGCGGCCGAGTTCACCGAGTACGCCGCGAGCCTGGGTGTGCCGGAGGTGACCGCCGTCCCGATCTCGGCCCTCACCGGCGACAACGTCGTCACCCCCTCGGCGGCGATGGACTGGTACGGCGGTCCGACGGTCCTGGAGCACCTGGAGGGAGTGCGGGTCGCGGACGACCCCACCGAGGACCCTGCGAGGTTCCCCGTGCAGTACGTGATCCGGCCGCAGAGCGAGGAGCTCCCCGACTACCGCGGCTACGCGGGCCAGCTCTCCTCCGGGGTGCTGCGGGTCGGGGAACGCGTGGCGGTGCTGCCGTCGGGGCGGCTCACGACAATCACCGGGATCGACCTGCTGGGCGAGCCCGTGGACGTCGCCTGGGCCCCGCAGTCGGTGACACTCCGGCTCGCCGACGACCTCGACGTCTCGCGCGGCGACCTGATCGCCCCGGCCGCGACGGCCGCGGCACCCACCCAGGACCTGACCGCGACGGTGTGCCACCTGCACGACCGGCCGCTGCGGGTGGGGGCGCGCGTGCTGCTCAAGCACACCACCCGCACCGTGAAGGCCGTCGTCAGGGAGATCCCCTCCCGGCTCTCCCTCGCCGACCTGAGCCACGAGCCCGACCCCGCCGAGCTGGCCGCCAACGACATCGGCCGGATCGTGGTCCGTGCCGCCGAGCCACTGGCGCTGGACGCCTACGCCGAGTCCCGCCGTACCGGATCCTTCCTGCTGATCGACCCGGCCGACGGCACCACGCTGACCGCGGGGATGGCGGGCGAGGCGTTCGGCCGCGGCCAGGACGCCGACCGGGCCGACGACGAGGGCTGGGACTTCTGACCATGACGACGCCTCCCCACGTCAGCCGCCCCCGGCCCGACAGGCCGGCGATCGGTGGCGCGTTCGCCACCTTCGACCAGGCGGGCGGACGGATCGGCAGCGGCCTGCGCGGCAGCGGGCAGGGTGGCATCGGACGATGTGCACGGTGACGCCCGCAGCCGTGCGGCCGTCACGCCCCGTCCGACACCCACTGCCCGTCAGAACCGGGCCGGAGTAGCCCCCAGCGGCGCCCGGCCCCGAAGGGACATCCCGTGCGTACGCTCCTCCCCCGCAGATCCGTCCGTCTCGTCGGTGGCGCCGCCGCCCTCCTGCTGGCCGTCTCCGCCTGCGGCTACGGTTCCGAGAGCTCCGGCTCCTCCGACTCGGGTTCCGGCTCCGGCTCCGGCTCGCGGGACTCCGACGCCGCGAGCCTCTCCACCGACCGGGTGAACATCGGCTACTTCGCCAACATCACCCACGCCACCGCGCTGATCGGGCTGGACGACGACGGTGCCATCCGCCAGGAGCTGGGCGGCACCGAGATCAACACGCAGGTCTTCAACGCCGGCCCCTCCGCCATCGAGGCGCTCAACGCGGGCGCCGTCGACCTGACGTTCATCGGCCCCAACCCCGCCATTAACGGCTTCGCCCAGTCCGGCGGCCAGGCGTTGCGCGTCGTGGCCGGCGCGGCCTCCGGAGGCGCCTCCCTCGTGGTCAACCCCGACACCGTCGACGGCCTCGACGACCTGGCCGGGAAGTCGATCGCCACCCCGCAGCTCGGCAACACCCAGGACGTGGCGCTGCTGAACTATCTGGTGGGCGAGGGCTTCGAGGTCGATCCGGCGACCGGACGGGGCGACGTCACGGTGCTGCGCATCCCCAACGCCGAGATACCCAACGCCTACGAGTCGGGCGCGATCGACGGTGCCTGGGTTCCGGAGCCCTCCGCGGCCAACCTCGTCACCCGCGGGGCGGAGACGCTGCTCGACGAGGGCGAGCTGTGGGAGGACGGCCGGTACGTCGTCACCCACCTCATCGCCTCCCAGAGCTTCCTGGAGGAGCATCCCGACGTGGTGGAGGCGGTCATCCGCGGTCTGGTGACCACCACCGACTGGATCAACGACAACCCCGAGGACGCCAAGTCGGAGGCCAACGCGGCCCTGGAGGCGCTCAACGGCAGCCCGCTGCCGGAGGACGTGCTCGACCCGGCCTTCGCCAACGTCGAGTTCCTGTACGACCCGATCGCCACCAGCCTGCGCGACGGCGCCGACCACGCGGTCGCCGCCGGGCTGCTCGACGAGACCGACCTGACCGGCATCTACGACCTGACGCTGCTGAACAAGGTCCTCGCCGACGTCGGGAAGCAGGAGATCACCGAAGACGGCGGTCTCGGCGTCCGCTGACCACCGAGACCAGCAGGAGGTATCCGATGGCCCTCACCGTCACCACGCCGGACTCCGACTCCGACTCCGGCCGCGCCACCACCGCCCAGCACGCGGTCCGCTTCGCATCGGTCAGCAAGTCGTTCGGCCGCGCCGCCTCACGGCAGCGCGCCGTCGAAGAGGTCGACCTGACCGTCCGACCGGGGGAGTTCGTCACCCTCATCGGCGCCTCGGGCTGCGGCAAGTCCACGCTGCTCAACCTGGTCGCCGGGCTCGACGCGCCGACCTCGGGGAGCATCGACGTCCCCGGCGGCCGGCCCGCCCTGATGTTCCAGGAGCACGCGCTCTTCCCCTGGCTCACCGCCGGCCGCAACATCGAACTGGCGCTGCGACTGCGCGGCGTCCCCAAGAAGGAACGCCGACCGGAGGCGGAACGCCTGCTGGAACTCGTGCGGTTGGGCGGCACCCACGGCAAGCGCATCCACGAGCTATCCGGCGGGATGCGGCAACGCGTCGCCCTGGCGAGGGCGTTGGCGCAGGACAGTCAACTTCTGCTGATGGACGAGCCGTTCGCGGCGCTCGACGCCATCACCCGCGACGTCCTCCACGAGGAACTGACGCGGGTGTGGCAGGAGACCGGCCTGTCCGTGCTGTTCGTGACGCACAACGTGCGCGAGGCGGTACGGCTCGCGCAGCGCGTGGTCCTGCTCTCCTCCCGGCCGGGCCGGGTGGTGCGGGAGTGGAAGATCGACATCCCGCAGCCGCGCCGCATCGAGGACGCGGCGGTCTCCGCCCTGTCCGTCGAGATCACCGACCACCTTCGCCAGGAGATCCGTCGCCATGTCCAGCACTGACGCCGACACCGCACGCGGCGCCGACAGGCCGGGCGGCGACCCCGGGCCGGCCGGTGGCGCCGACCGGCAGCGGAGCGACCTCGCCGACCTGGAGGCGGGACTCGACGCGCTGGAGACCCGGCCCGCCCCGGACCGTCCGCCCGTCGGCCGCGTCCTGCTCGACAAGGTGGTGCCGCCGCTGGCCGCGATCGTCCTGGTCCTCACCGTCTGGCAGATCGTCCACCTCTCCGGGATCAAGCCCGACTACCTGCTGCCCGGCCCGCTGGACGTCTGGGGCGCCGTCGAGCAGATGTGGGTGCAGGGGACGCTGCTGGACTACATCTGGACCAGCGTCTCCCGGGGGATCTCCGGCTTCGCCATCGCCATCGCGCTGGGCACCCCGCTGGGGCTGCTCATCGCACGGGTGAGGGTGGTTCGGGCGGCGATCGGGCCCATCGTGACCGGACTCCAGTCGCTCCCCTCGATCGCCTGGGTGCCGGCCGCGATCATCTGGTTCGGGCTGACCAACGGCACCATCTACGCCGTGATCCTGCTCGGTGCCGTCCCGTCGATCGCCAACGGCATCGTCGCGGGTGTCGACCAGATCCCGCCGATCCACCTGCGGGCGGGCCGGACCCTGGGAGCGACCGGGCTGACCGGGGTGCGACACATCCTGCTCCCCGCCGCCCTCCCCGGGTACCTCGCGGGTCTCAAGCAGGGCTGGGCCTTCTCCTGGCGTTCGCTGATGGCCGCGGAGCTGATCGTCAACGCGCCCGCCCTGGGAACCGGTCTGGGACAGTTGATGGAGAACTACCGCACCATGCAGAACATGTCGGGCGTGCTCGCCGCGATCCTGCTGATCCTGCTGGTCGGTGTCGCGATCGACCTGCTGTTCTTCTCACCGCTGGAGCGACGGGTGCTGCGCAGCAGGGGACTGCTGGGAAGGAGCGGCTGAGCGATGACGTCACCCCACCCCCGGCGCGGGCTCGCCCCGGTGGCCTCCCGCGGGCCCGCCCCGGCGCTGCTGGTCGTCGCCCACGGCAGCCGCGACCCGCGCCACGCGGCCACGGTCACCGCCCTGCTGGAGCGGGTCCGCGCGCAGCGGCCGGAGCAGCGGGTCCACGGCTGCTACCTGGACTTCACCCTGCCCGGCCCCGGACAGGCGCTGGAGCGGCTGCGGGAGGCGGGCGTACGGGAGGTGGTGGCGGTACCGCTGCTGCTCACGGACGCCTACCACGCCAAGAAGGACATCCCCGAGGTACTGGCGGCGCAGGCGGCGCGTCCGGGTGCGCCGGTGGTGCGGCAGGCACCGGTCCTGGGGCCGGACCTGCTGCTGACCGCCGCCTTGACGCGCCGGCTCCGCGAGGTCGGGGTCGGTCCCGCGGACGCCGCGGGGACCGGCGTCGTGCTGGCCGCGGCGGGCTCCTCGGACCCGGAGGCGATCGCGACGGTCGCGGCAACCGCGCGGGAGTGGCGGCGCACCGCTGGATGGTGCGCCGTGCGGCCCGCGTTCGCCTCCGCGTCGCCGCCCACCACGGCGGACGCCGTGCGCGCCCTGCGCGCGCAGGGCGTCCGCCGGGTGGCGGTGGCACCGTACGTGCTGGCACCGGGGCGATTGCCGGACCGCATCGCGCGCGGCGCGGAAGAGGCGGGCGCGGACGTCGTCGCACCGGTGATCGGTGACTGCCCGGAACTGGCCGAGCTGGTACTCAGGCGCTGGGAGGCCGGTGTCGCGGCGCCGCCGGTACGGGCGCCGCGGCGAGGAGCTGCGGCGGGCGGCGGACGCGGTTGAGACCGCCCGCCGCCGACGCCCGTGGGACCGGCCCGGAACCCCCTTCGGAGGGGGTTCCGGGCCGGTCCTGTCCTCGTCAGCCGGCGGGCGTCACGTACTTGTACCCGACGCGGTGGACGGTGACGACGCGCGCGCGGTACTCCCCGAGCTTGCGCCGCACCCGCGCCACGTGGACGTCGACAGTGCGCCGGTCCCCGACCGGCCCGTACCCCCAGACGGTCTCGACCAGCTGGTCCCGGGTGAAGACGCGGTGGGGGTGGGCGACGAGCAGGGACAGCAGCTCGTACTCCAGGTAGGTCAGGTCGAGCGGCACCCCGTCGACCTCGACGGTCCGCGCGGTGCGGTCGACGACGATGCCGGCGCTCTCCCGGACCTCGGCGGTCCGCGGCCCGGCGGCCCACGGACCGGTCGGGGCCGCGCCGACCGGGGCACCGACCGCGTGGACGGCCGTGGGCGCAGCCACCGCGCCGGTGGGGACGGGCAGCACCGTCAGCGGCATCGGCGGGCCGCGGAACTCCGCCCGGACCGCGTTCAGCAGGTCAGTGGGATCGGTGCCCGCGGGAGCCAGCACCAGGTACCCGACCAGCGGGGCGCGGCCGGGGTCGGCAGTGACGGCGGCCTGGGTCGGCGGGCCGGCCGGCCGGGCCTGCCGGCGGGCCAGCGGCAGCAGCTGGGGGGCGGCGACCGGGCCGGAGGGCGGGGTGAGGTCCGCCAGAGCGGTGGAGGAATGCATGGTCTGCTCCTGTTTCCTCAGGGATGCGAGGTGGGAGGGCCGGTGCGCCGCGGGTGGCGGCGCCGGCCGGGTGCGCGGCGCGCTGCGGGCGGGCGCGGTCAGGCGCCGGCCCCGGTGTGGACGGGCAGCGACTCGACGAAGTCGTCGACGACGGCGAAGAGCCGCTGTTCGGCGGCCTCGCGCAGCCGGGTGCCGCCCGTCGGGGAGCGCTCGACGTCGTCGTCGAGGAACAGGCAGCCGCCCACGATGTGCCGGGCGCCCAGCGAGCTGAGCACCGGCCGCAGCGCGTAGTCCAGGGCGAGCAGTTGGGTGACGGAGCCGGAGGTCACGAGCGGGAGCACGGTCTTGCCGGCGAGCGCGGCGTGCGGCAGAAGGTCGAGGAAGGTCTTCAGGACGCCGGAGTAGGCGCCCCGGACGACGGGCGTGGCGACGATGACGCCGTCGGCGAGGGCGACGGCGTCCACGGCTCTGTGGATCTCGGCGGACTCCGCCCGCCCCGCCAGCAGTTCCTCGGCCGGGAGGCCGTGGACCGCGAGGTGGGCGGCGTCGAAACCGGTGGCGGTGAGCCGGTCGATGGCGTGAGGTACCAGCAACTCGGCGCGGGAGTGCGGCGAGCTGCCGCCTGAGACGGCGAGGATGTGTGTCATGGGGACTCCGGGCGGGTGGACCACGGGCGGCGGACCGGCGGTGTTCGCCGGGCGGGGCGGTCCGGTCACCCGAGGCGCCACCCGCCTCGCTCCCGTCGGGTGCCCGGCGGTCCCGGCGGCAGGGCGCGGTGCCGTGCCACCGGGTCAGGGGCGGTTCCGAAGGGAGGCGCGGGAGCGGCAGCACGCGGCGGCCACCGGGAACGCGTCCCGGACGGCCGTGGCGGGGCTCGGCTGACCGTGTCTCAGCGGCAGCCGGCACACAGGGCGCTGGCCTGGCGGCGGAGATCGACGTGCAACCGCACGAAGAGGAGGTCGGCCTGGCTCACGCAACGAGCTTCGCAGTGCCTTCGGTTGGCGTCAAGAACGCAGCCCCCGGGTCTCGCATGCCGGATGCCGCCGCCTCGTGCGGTGGTTGCCGCCGTCGGCGCGGGGCGCTGCGACGGCGCGCCCGCCACGGAGCCGACCTCCCTTCGCGTCGTGTGACTGTGTCCCGGCCGCCGGGACCGGATAACCTGCCGGGGTGCCGGATGAGACGTCAGCGGAGCGTTCGCGATCGTGGCCACCACGCGGTATCGCGGTGTCGGTCCTGATCAGCATGGGTGCCTGGATGGTCTTCGGCTCGCCGGGCGGCGAGCCCAGGACCCCGCCGGAGCAGACCCTCGACGGGTGGCGGGTGGTGCCCGGCCAGACGGCCGAGGAGGCCCGTTGCGGCTACCAGGGCGAATGGGCGGTGCTGGAGTACGTGGCGGGACCGCCCACCCGGGTCGGTGAGGACCTCTTCGTGCAGAGCGGCGACCGCTGGGAGTTCGAGGACGACTGGGAGGCCGCCAACCTCCAGGTCGCGATCGTGGGCGACCCCCTCCCCGGTTCGCCCCAGGAGGGGATGGACGCCTTCGACCTCGCCGACCGGTTGCAGAGCGCCCCCGCCGACTGGCGCCACGGCGGGCGCACCGCCTGCGTCCCGGTGGGCGAGGAGCGCCAGGGGCCGCCGCGCTGAGAGCGTCTTCGAGACCCCGCGTCGGATCGGCTCGCGGCGTCAGATGCGGTCAGCTGCACGGCGGAGGGGCACCCTCATACCGGGTTGTGATCGGGTGTTCCTGACAACGCAGCAGATGGCCGTAGCCGGCGTCGCGGGCCCGGCGTGGGGTCTCACACACGCGCTGAGACGGACGGGAGGCGCAGCGCTCCTCGCGCGGCGTCCTCACAGGGTGGCCAGGACCTCCCGTTCGCGGGCGGCGTCGAGCCCCACCGGCGGCCGGTCCGCCCGCAACGGGACAGCGGCGAGCGGCGACAGCCGGCGCCAGGTGTCCTCGACGGTCTCCGCGACCGGACGGCAGCGCAGTCCGGCCGAGTGCGCCAGCCGGGTGTCCGCGCCGTGGAGCGCGGTGTGGAGTTCCCCCGGCGGCAGCCAGACCGGGAGGTCGGTCCAGGGTTCGATTCCGGCCTGCCGCAACGCCTCGGGTGCCGCCCAGCGCAATGTCGCGGCGGAGCCGGTCGCGGCCACGCACGCCTCCAGCAGCGATCCCATGGTGGCGTGGCCGCTCCGGGAGGCCGTGTCGAAGGCGCCTGTCAGGCCGCGGGCACCGGCATCCAGCAGCCAGACCGCCAGGTCGCGGGCGTCCACGTACTGGAGGGGAAGCTCGGGCGGGCCCGGCGCGAGGACGGCGCCGCCGCGGCTGATCCGCAGCAGCCACCAGGGCAGCCGGCCGATGTCCTCGTGCGGGCCCAGGATCAGCCCGGCGCGGGCCAGCAGGCAGGCGTCGGGGAACGACTCGCCCACAGCGATCTCCGCGCCCCGCTTGTCGCGCGCGTACTCCGTGGCCGGGCCGTCGGCGTCGGCCGCGACCACGGGCGCGGACTCGGCGGTCGGCGCGCCCGCCGGCCGGGGGTGGACGTAGACGGAGCGGGAGGAGACGTAGCCGTAGTGGCCGACCCTGCCCGCGAGCATGCGGGCGGTGCGCCGCACCGCGACGGGGGCGCCGGACCAGGTGTCGACGGCCAGGTCCCACTCCCCCGCGGCCAGGGCAGTCGTGCCGTCCGCCGAGGAGCGGTCGCCACGCAGTCCGCGCACTCCGGGCAGGTCCGGCGCGTTGCCCCGGTGGAACGCGGTGACCTGCCATCCGCGGCGCAGCGCCTCGGCCACCACCGCCCGTCCGACGAACCCGGTCCCGCCCAGCATCAGAAGTCTCATACCGTTCAGCGTGCCCGGCGGCGGCTGCCCGCGGCGGACGCTCGGCGGAGAGCGGAATCGCCGTGCGCGAACGCGTGCCGGCCCCGGGGCGCCGGCCGGCGCGCGGCGGGGGTCAATCGGCGGGGGTCGCCTCCGCGAGTTCCAGCAGCCGGGTGACGGTGCGCCAGTTCCGCGCGGTGGCGAAACCGACGGGCGGCTGGGCGGACAGCGCCTGCGCGAGACGGCTGCGGCCGGAACCGTTCGGGTAGCGCACGTAGATCTGGCGTTCCCCGAGCCGCATCTCGTCGGGGGCGAACCGGGCGGGATCGGCGTCCGCCAGCGGGTGTTCCCGCGACGACCGGTCCAGG
Source organism: Streptomyces spiramenti (assembly GCF_012034385.1). Taxonomy (GTDB): domain Bacteria; phylum Actinomycetota; class Actinomycetes; order Streptomycetales; family Streptomycetaceae; genus Streptomyces; species Streptomyces spiramenti. The sequence continues at coordinate 18,733 of NZ_JAAVJB010000007.1, read as the reverse complement.
AAGACCACGTGCAGCCGGGTCGGGTCGATGCCCTCGGTGGGAAACGGGCAGCGGGCGACGACCCCGCGCAGGGCCGCGACGCCCAGGACGAGAGCCTCCACCGGGAACCCGAAACGCTCCCGGAGGTCCGCCTCCACCGCGGACGCCACCGCCTCGGGAGGCCCCGGGTCGGTCACGAGGACGGCGTTGCCGCTCTGCAGCAGCGTACGGACCCGCCGGTGGCCGGCGGCGACGAGCACCTCTCGCAGTTCGGCCATGGGCACCTTGCGGCTGCCGCCGACGTTGACACCCCGCAGCAGCAGCACCCGAACCGTCGCTTCACTCATACGGGCAGCCTAGGGCGAGTCGTTCGGATCTTTCGTGGATCAGGCCGCGGCGTCCGGCGCGGCGCACCGCAGGACGCCGGATCGCGGCTCGTACGGGGTCGTACTCGCGTGGTCCGGTGACGCGGCGAGATGCCGTGCCAGGCGTCGCGGCTCCACGGACGGCCCGAACGACACGCCCTGACCGCCCGCGGTCCCCGCCCCCATGCCCCTCACCGCGTGGTGGCGGTGCCGCGCGGCTCCCCCGCTCGGCACGGTGGCGGGGGGGGGGGGGGGGGGG
>NZ_JAAVJB010000007.1:0-18121 GCF_012034385.1 Streptomyces spiramenti | reverse complement strand
CCCCCCCCCCCCCCCCCCCCCCCCCCCCCCCCCCCCCCCCCGCCACAGTGGTCCGGCCACCGGCAGGTCAGCGGGAGCCGGCCTCCTCCTGCGCACGGGCCGCCTCGCCGGACGCCTGCTCGTCCGTGCGGTCGCCGGCCTCCTGCTCCTCACGGGAGAGCCGCCGGCGTTCCTGGGCGTCGAAGTCCGCTATCGTCCGCGCGAAGTCCCGCGTCGAGAGCTGCAGCTTGTAGATGATGGCGAGTTCGAAGACCAGCAGCAGCGCGCCGGCCACGATGGTCACCGGGATGATCGCATTGAACAGCGGCGCGACGATGAAGACGGCCATCTGGAACTCGATACCGCTGACCAGGTGGGTGCGGACGCGGTGCCGCAGCAGGAACGAGCGGGCGCGCAGGTACCAGGGGAACCGGCTCCGGAACTCCCGGTGCAGGTCGACCACGGAGCGGCCGGCAGGGGCTCGGCCGGCGCGCTGCGCGGGGACGCCCGCCCCGGCGTCGGGGGTGTCCGGCGCCGAGACGACCGTGGGGACCTCGCCGGTGCGGGCACCGCGACGCTGCGCGTCGTCGAGCTCGGTGTCCGCCTCGGGGTTGTCTCGGAGCAGGTCCTCCATGAAGGCGAGCTCTATGGCGTTGTCCGCCTCGGCGGCGCGTTCGGCACGCGCCTTGATCTGCTTGCGCATCTCGTGGCGGACCTTGAAGATCTGCAACGCGTCGATGTACCGCAGCATGTCGAGGAAGACGACGGCCAGCGCGAGCCAGATGTACACGACCTCGCCGGTGCGGGCGTACTGACCGCCCATCAGCGCGACGGCGCAGGCCAGCACGCGGATCCGGTCGAAGACGTAGTCCAGCCAGGCCCCGAAGACGGAGCCGGTGCCGGTCAGCCGGGCGAGCTTGCCGTCCATGCAGTCCAGGACGAAGCTGAGGTGGTACAGCAGCGCCCCGACCAACAGCCAGGTCCAGCTGCCCATGGCGAAACAGGCGGCGGCTCCGAGGCCGAGGAAGAGCGCCATCCAGGTGATCTGGTTGGGGGTGAGCCTCGTCCAGACCGCGGTCCAGCGGACCAGCGGGGTGGCGACGGGGTCCACGAGCAGTACGGTCCACCAGGCGTCACGCTTCTTCTGCGTGATCTGGCGGACGGACGTCATAGGGGGGATGTCTTGGCGCATCGTCTGCTTCCGGGGGGCGAGCGGGCCCGGCCGACGCTATGAGGCGAGCCACCCAAATGGCAAGTGAGGATCACGGGTTCCCTCGTATGCGCTCACCTGCCTGAACTGCGGCGCCCCACCCGTCCCGGGGGCCTCTCGCTCACGACACCGGGCGCGATTCCTCCCACAGCCACTCGAAGTCCTCCATATAGGTGTCGTAGAGGCCCGGTTCCGGGCCCTCGCCTCCCGGCACCAGCCCGGTGACCGCTTCTCGCGGGGCGCGCCGCAGGACGACCGCCGGCGACTCCATCCCCCGGCTGCGACCGAGGTACGGCTGGACCACGGCGACCCCGTCGGGGCCGTCCGAGTCCACGAAATATGCGCTGAACCGGGGGATCTCGTCGAACACCTGAATACGGAAAGCCTTCGCATCCCGCACTCGGCTGCGTACTCTGCGTACATGAAGGATGCTGGTCTCCACCGCCCGGCTCAGCTCCCCCCGCTTCAGGCCCAGCTCGCGTTCCCGGCGCCGCATGGTGCCGCCGGCCGGGTTGAGGAAGAGCAGGCGGATCCGGCAGCCGGAGTCGGCGAGCCGCTGCAGCCTTCTGCCGGGGTAGTTCTGCACCAGCAGCCCCAGGCCCGTGCCGACGGCGTCCAGTCGGCGTGCTCCGGCGAACAGTTCCTCCGGCGGGACCCGGCGCTGCAACCGCGCGCGGTCGGCGTGCACCGCCGCGACATCGGTGAAGCGGTCGCCGACGAGCTGCTCCACCGCGTCGGCGGGCAGCCGTTCCGCCGGCCGTTCGGTCCCGGTGGCGGCCAGCATGCGCAGCAGCCGCCCGCAGCCTCGTTCAGCCTGGTCCAGCACGTGCGCGCTGAGGCCGCGGTTGCGCGCCACCGCGCTGCGCGCGGACTCCAGCTCGTCCAGTGTCAGTTCCAGTTCCCGCCTGCTGTCCAGGTACGGCGAGAAGCAGGGCCAGTGCTGCACCATCAGCTCCCGCAGCTGCGGGAGGGTCAGGAAGGCGAGCACCGTGTCGTCGGCCGGGTCCAGCACGTGCCCCTTGCGGCGACTCACCTCGCGCAGCGCCGCCGCCCGCTGCACCCATTCCTGCCCGGTGGGTCCGGCCGCCGCGACCTCCCACTCCTCGCCGTGGACCGGCTCGTACACCGGGCGCAGGACGGCACCCACCACGGCCCGCAGCCGCTGTTCGACGAGGTTCAGCCAGACGTAGGCACGGCCGGCGCGCTCGACCCTCACCCGGACCTCCGCCCAGTCGGCCGAGCTCCAGCTGAGGTCCGCACCGATCTCCACCGGGCGCGGCAGCGGCATCGCGGTGGCCGACACCATGCCCGGGGTGAACGCAGCCGCGCCCGGCGGGAGCTCGCGCCCCGAAGCTCCCACCCCGCCGCACCCCCTTCGTCCCACTCCGATGGATCAAGAAAGCGTACTGCGGGCACGGCTCGGACCGCAGCCCATGCGCGGGAGCGAGGGCCACGACACGCGCCGGGTGGCCCGCGTCCCTGAGCCCGGAGCGGTATCAGCGCCCGCCCTGTGTCCTTCCCCGCCGCAGCGCCGTCCGCACCGCCCTGCCGTCCTCCGACACCGCGCTGTCCCACTTCACCGCGCTGTCCCACTTCACCGCGCTGTCCCTCTTCACCGCGAAAGGCGGCCCTCCATGACCCCGACCTCCGCGGCGCCGGCTCCCGGCGCACGCACGGCACCGCCTCCTGCCGTGCCCACCGCCACCTATCGACTGCAGCTTCGCCCCGAGTTCCCGTTCTCGGCGGCGGAGCAGCTCGTACCCCATCTGGCGCGGCTCGGCGTCTCGCACCTGCACCTCTCCCCGCTGCTGGAATCGGCGGCCGGGTCGGCCCACGGCTACGACGTCACACGCCACGACCTGGTGCGTCCGGAGCTGGGCGGCGAGGACGGGCTCCGCTCGCTGGCGCGCACCGCCGCCGCCCACGGCATGGCGCTGGTCGCCGACCTCGTTCCCAACCACATGGCCGTCCCCTCCCCCGCCGCCCCCGGTGACCCGCTGTGGGACGTCCTGCTGCACGGCCGCGGCTCGCGCCACGCGCGCTGGTTCGACATCGACTGGGAGGCGGGCGGCGGGCGGCTGCTGCTGCCGGTGCTCGGTGGCCCGGTCGGGGCGGAGACGGAATCGTTCCGCGTCGCCGACGGCGAGTTGCGCCTCGGGGACCACCTCAGGCTGCCGCTGTGCGAGGGCACCGCCGACCTGCCGCTTCCCCGGTTGCTGGAGGCCCAGCACTACCGGCTCGCCTGGTGGCGGCTGGCCCGCACCGAACTCAACTACCGGCGCTTCTTCACCGTGAACGAGCTGATCGCCCTGCGCGTCGAGGACCCCGAGGTGTTCGAGGCGACGCACCGCACGGTACTGCGGCTGGTGGCGGAAGGCGTGATCGGCGGCCTCCGCGTGGACCACCCCGACGGGCTGGCCGACCCCGCGGGCTACTTCCGGCGGCTCTCCGAGCGAACAGGCGGCGTCTGGACCGTGGCGGAGAAGATCCTCGGCCGCGGTGAACGACTTCCGCTGGACTGGCGGGTGGCCGGCACCACCGGTTACGACGCACTGCACCACATCGACGGTGTGCTGACCGACGGTCGCGGCCTCGCCGGTCTCACCGAGCAGTACCGGGCGTGGACCGGCGCGGAACCCGACCTCGGCGGCGAGTGGGAGGCGACCGTCCGCCGTGCCACCGCACGCGTGGTCCGCCACGACCTGGCGGCGGAGGTGACCCGGCTGACGCGGGCCGCCGGCCGCGTCTGTGCCGCCGACCCCTCGCAGCGGTTCCGCGACCACGCTCCCTGGGCGCTGCGGACGGCGATCGAGGAGACGCTCGCGGCGCTGCCCGTCTACCGCCCCTACGTACCGGCCGACGGTCCGGCGACCCCGGCGGACGAGGCGATGCTGCGGAGCGCCGCCGAGCGGGCGCGCACGGCGTTCGGCGTACCCGCGGAGAGCGACGCCGTCGTCGCCGTGCGGGAACTCGCCCTGGGGCGGCTGGGGTCGGGCGCCGACCGGGAGGACTTCCGCGCCCGGTTCGCGCAGACGTCGGCGGCGCTGCGCGCCAAGGCGGTCGAGGACCTCGCCTTCTACCGCTGGACGCCGCTGCTCTCGGCCTGCGAGGTGGGAGGGGAACCGGGCGGCCCCGCGGTGGCGCCGGACGTCTTCCACGACTTCTGCGAGCGGCGGCAGCGGGACTGGCCGGGCACGGGCACGGTGGTCTCGACGCACGACACCAAGCGCAGCGCCGACGTCCGGGCCGTGCTGCTGGCACTCGCCGAGCACCCCGACCTGTGGGCGCGCGCCCTGCCCGCGCTGGCGGAGGAGGCGGAGCGCGCGGGGACCCGCCCGCCCGACGCCCACCTGGCATGGGGCGTGTGGCAGAACGCGCTGGGACTGGGCGTCCCCGACCCGGAGCGGCTGGGCGGCGCGGCTCTGAAGTCGGCCCGGGAGGCGGCGCTCCACACCGGCTGGACCGAACCCGACGCCGCGTACGAGCGGGCACTGGCACAGTTCGTCAAGGCGGGGCCCTGTGGCGCCGCCGCGCCGCTGCTGTCCGCGCTCCGTGAGGAGCTGGCGGAGTCGACGCGCGCGGTCACCCTCGCCCAGACCCTGCTCCAGCTGACGATGCCGGGCGTCCCCGACCTCTACCAGGGCACCGAGACGCTCGCGCCCGCACTGGTGGACCCCGACAACCGGCGTCCGGTGGCGTTCCCCGAGGCCGCGCTGCGCGCCGTGGCGCCGGTCCCGGGGGACGACGGCGCGGCGCCACCGCGTGAGGAGCCCGGCGACCCCGTCGACCTGGCGACGGAGAAGCTGCGGCTGACGGCGGTTGCGCTGCGACTGCGGCGCGACCACCCGGCCTGGTTCGGGCCGGACGGGGAGTATCGCGCGGTGACCGCCGACGGCCCGCTCGGTTCGCACTGCCTCGCCTTCACACGGGCAGGCCGGGTGCTGACGGTCGTCACCCGACTGGCGCGCGGCGTCGACGGTCGGGACGGCTGGCAGGACACGGCACTCGCCGTGCCACCGGGGGTGTGGACGGACCGGTCGACCGGCCGGGTCCTCACCGTCACGGAAGCGGGCGAGGGCGTACCGGTGGCGGAGCTGCTGGCCGGGGCACCGGTGGCGCTGCTGGTGCGCACCGGCTGAGGCCGGCGGGCGGACGCGGGGTGGCGCCGGGCACGGACGCCACCCCGCCCCTGCCGGGCACCACCCCCGGCCTCACTGCCAGGTCATGTTGATCTCGCGTTCGATCTCCCGGTAGCCCGCGCGCCGGAACGCGGCGGCCATGGGGGTGTTGCCCAGGTCGGTCGAGGCGCGGATGCGCGGGACGTCCTGCTCCGCCAGGACGCGGGTCCCCTCGGCCAGGACGTCGTCGATGTACCCCCGGCCACGATGGGCCGGCAGCACCGCGAGGTAGGCGATGATCGGGTTGTACCCGTTGTGGGCGGGCACGACGAAGCCGACCGGTTCACCGTCGGGCAGCGTGGCGACGCGCCACCAGGACCGCGGAGTGGTGAAGCGGGCGATCTCCTCCTCGTAATGTGCGGCGGCCACGCGTCGGGCGGGCATCCTGGTCAGGTCGTCGCGGCTGTGCGCGTCGAGGGTCCCGGGCAGGACGTCCGTCATCAGGTCGATCAGCTCCTCGGGGCCGCGCGGCTCCCGGAAGGCGAGTCGGCCGGTCGGCGGCGGCGGTGCGAGGGGGCCCCGCTCCAGGCGGAGCCGTTCCACGAACGGCCGTCCGCCGGTCCGCCGCACCACGTCGTCGAGGTCCTCGACGACCGGGCGGGCATCCGGGTCCTCGCGCCAGTCGGCAGGGACGAACCTGCTGTACATGGGCAGACGTTCCCCGGGCTCCACCACGGCGGCGGTCGCGGCGCGCAGCAGCCGCTCGCCGATGTCCAGGCGCTCGCTCCGGGGCAGGCTCCCGTCGATGTCGAGCACGTCGAGGATGAGCGGGTTCGCCGCCCCGGGCCGGCTCCACCACCCGGCGCGGGCCAGGAGGCGGTCGCCCCGGACGGCCACCCACAGCCAGCCCGGACGGCGCCGCCCGGAGTCGAGGTCGCCGGCGATCTCTGAGTTCAGGGCGTAGGGGAGTCGGGTGAAGAGGGAGAGTTCCTCGCGGCCGGTGATCGGACGCAGGGTCAGGTCGTGCTGGTTCACGTGGGCACCGTTCGGTGTGGGCGCCCGGCCGCTCCGGGGTCAGAGGGTTTCCGTACCCCGGGAGGACGCGGGCGGGTGGATCGCGGAAAGCATCGCTCGCTCCTCCTTCCGTCGTCGTGGCTCGCCCCCGTCGGGCGGCGCGAGCCCAGTAGTACGCGATCGGCCACCGGCGCGCAACGGGCTTTCTCCGGGCGGTCGTGCGCTGTCGGCCGCCGGGCACACCGGCATCGGGCCAAGGTGCGGACCGCCGCAGCCGGCGCCGCCGGGCTCGCCGTGCCTTCCGTCGCCGGTGGCGGCGGAGCACGAGCAGACGGGCGGCGTTCCACGGCTGTCCGAAAGCGGCCGGGTGCGACGGGGAGGCGGTGCGCGATGCCTTTACGTGCATGTAACACCCCGTTACCTTCTCGGCAATGGGAGCGCTCCCATTGCGTTCCCACCCCCCACACGCTGTCTCACGAAGGGACGTGTCCGCCATGCAGGACCGTTCGAAGCGACGTCCGTCGAAGAAGACCGCCCTGGTCGCCGCCGCGGCGGCCCTGCCCGCCATGGCGATGGTCATGATGACCGGTGGCACCGCCGCCGCGCACGGTGCCCCGATGGACCCGGGCAGCCGCACCTACCTCTGCTACGTCCACAGCATCGACAACACCGGACAGATCAGCCCGAGCAACCCGGCGTGCGCCGCGGCCCTCGCGCAGGGCGGAGCCAACGCCTACTACAACTGGTTCGCCGTGCTCCAGTCCAACGGCCAGGGCCGCACCGCCGGCTTCATCCCCGACGGCCAGCTGTGCAGCGGTGGCTCGGGCGCCTTCGACTTCTCCGGCTTCGACCTGCCGCGGAACGACTGGCCCTACACGCACGTGACCGCCGGCGACGACTACCGCTTCAGCTACAACGTCTGGGCGCACCACCCGGGCAGCTTCCACATGTACGTCACGAAGGACGGTTTCGACCCCTCACAACCGTTGACCTGGGACGACATCGAGGACGAGCCCTTCGCGTCGGTCGACGACCCGCCGTGGACGGGCATCGGGTCCATCGACGACGAGTACTACTGGACCTCCACGCTGCCCGACGACAAGGTGGGCCGACACCTCATCTACACCGTGTGGGAGCGGTCGGACAGCCCCGAGACCTTCTACAGCTGCTCCGACGTGGTGTTCGACGGCGGGAACGGGGAGGTCACGGTGCCCGGCGGCAGTACCGGGGCGTCGGCCGAGGTGGCGGAGGCCCACTCGGCCGTACCCGACCTGGGCGACCACGCCCACCACGGGTCCCACGGCAGCGCCACCCACGCGTCGCACAGCGTGCCGGTCAACTCCACGGCCGACTGGTTCGGTCCCGGCAACGCGCTCGGCGAGGCCGGCCAGACACTCGGCGCGCTCATCGGCGGGGTCTGGTCCACCCGCTGACGGCGGCGGCAGGCCCGCCCCGTCGCCCTCGGCGGGGCGGGCCTCACCGTTCGACGGAACCCGACCCCGGCTCCGCCACGAGGTACCCGACGCTCCCGAAGCGCAGTGTGTCCCCCGGCGCCAGGGTCGCGGCGCCCATGACGCGCGCCCCGTTGACCCAGGTGCCGTTGGCGGAACCGACGTCCCGCACGGTCCACGTCTCCCCCACGCCCTTGAGCTGCGCGTGGAAGCGGCTGACGGAGGGGTCGCTGATGCGCAGCACCGAACCGGGGGCGCGACCCACGGAGATGGGGTGCCGCCCCGGGGCGGGGAGGACCAGTCGGGGCAGTCGCTCGGAGTCCCACGCCCGGCGCACCCGCTGGTGGAAGGCGGAGGCGCGGCCGACGGTACGGACCATGCGACCGCGGGGCCGGCGCCCCGGCAGGTCGGCCGTCGCGGCGAAGAGCTCGGACACCTCCTCCGCGGTGACGACGATCTCCATACGGCGCTGGAAGGTGTCGTGCGACACCTTCCGACGGGCGACGCCTTCCCGCAGCGCGGTCAGGGCCTGAACCCGGTCGGTGTCCTGCACGGCGAGGGCCGTGGTCTCATCGGCGGAGGTCATGCGGATCATTCTCGGGCAGCTCCCGAGACGAACCGGCCGGTTCCCCGCGACAGTTCTGTAACAGGGTCGCCCCACCGACACCGGCGTGCACGAGCGAGGTTGCCGCACACCCGTCCGCGACCGCTCCCCGACCACGCGCCCGCCACACGCCGGGCGATGGTCTGGCCCCCGGCGGCGCGGGGGCCGACCATGGTCCTCATGCTCTTCGAGGTGTGGGCACCCCACGCACACGAGGTCGCGCTCCTGCTGGACGACGCGACCCGGACCATGGCCCCCGACCCGGCACGCCCCGGCTGGTGGCGCAGCGCCGCCGAAGCGGCGGACGGCGCCCGCTACGGGTTCCGGCTCGACGGCGGGCCGGTGAGACCCGACCCGCGCGCCCGGCGCCTGCCGGACGGGCCGGGCGACCTCGCCGCGGTGGTGGACCACACGACCCACCGCTGGGAGCACCCCTGGGCCGGACGCGGCCTCGCGGGCGCCGTCCTCTACGAACTGCACGTGGGCACGTTCACCGACGCGGGCACGCTGGACGCCGCCGCCGAGCGGCTCCCCCTCCTGGCCGAGCTGGGTGTCAGCCACGTCGAGCTGATGCCGCTCTCCCCGTTCCCCGGCCGGCACGGCTGGGGGTACGACGGCGTCGCGCCGTGGGCGGTCCACGAGCCGTACGGCGGGCCGGCCGCGTTGCGTCGTTTCGTGGACGCGGCGCACGGCGCCGGCCTCGGCGTGGTCCTCGACGTCGTCCACAACCACCTCGGGCCCTCGGGGAACTTCCTCTCCGAGTTCGGCCCGTACTTCACCGACCGCACGCGCACGCCGTGGGGCGAGGCCGTCAACCTCGACGGTCCCGGCAGCGACGAGGTCCGCGCCTACTTCGCCGGCAGCGCGCTGGCGCTGCTGCGGGAGTACCGCCTCGACGGCCTACGGCTGGACGCCGTGCACGCGCTCTCCGACACCCGCGCCCGCCACTTCCTGGCTGAGCTGTCGGCCTCGGTGGACGCGCTGGCGCAGGCCACCGGCCGGCCGCTCTTCCTGATCGCGGAGTCCGACCTCAACGACCCGCGGACCACCGCCCCGCGGAGCGCACACGGCCTGGGGCTGCACGCGCAGTGGAACGACGACTTCCACCACTGCCTGCACACCGCGCTGACCGGCGAGGCACAGGGGTACTACGCGGACTTCGCCCGCGCCCCGCTCACCGCGCTGGCCGGCGTCTGCGCCCGGGGCTTCTTCCACGACGGGGGCCACTCCTCGTTCCGCGACCGCAACCACGGCGCGCCGCTGTCGCGGGAGCTGCCCGCCGCCCGGCTCGTGGGCTACGCCCAGACCCACGACCAGGTGGGCAACCGGGCGCTCGGCGACCGGCTGGCGTCGGGGGTGGACCGTTCCCTGCTGTTCTGCGCCGCCGCACTGGTGCTGTGCGGCCCGTTCACGCCCATGCTGTTCATGGGCGAGGAGTGGGGAGCCCAGACCCCGTGGCAGTACTTCACCGACCACCCGGACCCCGAACTGGCGTCGGCCGTCCGCGAGGGGCGGCGCCGGGAGTTCGCGGCGCACGGCTGGGAGCCCGACGAGGTGCCCGACCCGCAGGACCCGGCCACCCGGGAGCGGTCGGTGCTGCGGTGGCCGCGACGTCCGCAGGACGACGCGCTCTGGCAGTGGTGCCGAGCTCTGATCGCGCTGCGCGGTGCCCACCTGCCGCCGGAGCTGACGCTGCGCGAGGTGAGCGCGACCGCGGACGAGGCGCGGCGGCTGCTCGTGGTGTCCTCCGGACCGCTGATCGTCGCCGTGAACCTCTCCGACACCACCACGACGGCACCGCTGCCCCCCGGGCGGTGCGAGCTGCTGGCGACCCCTCCGGGCGCCGCGGTGGCCGCACCCGGGCCGGCGGGGGTGGCGCTGCCGGCCCGTTCGGTGGCGGTGCTGCGTCTCGTCGGCGGCTGATGGCGCCGGGGCGCCGGTAACCGGTCGGGGACCGGGGCCGTCAGCGCCCGCTGCCGACCTCGGCCGTCTCCGCGACCACGCGCGCGAACCGCCGGGTCACCGTCCGCCAGACGGCCTCGGCCGCGGGCTCCGCCTCGGCGGCGCGGCGGACGAGCTCGGCGGGGTCAAGCCCCCGGCGCCGCAGCGGCTCTGGGTCCCACTCCGCCAGCCGGTCGGCGGCGACCTCGGGGTGGAACTGGGTGCCCCAGGCGGAGTCGCCGACGCGGAACGCCTGGTGGGGGCAGGCCCGGCTCTCGACCAGCCAGTGGGCGCCGGGCGGCAGTACCGAGATCCTGTCGACGTGCCGCTCGATCGCGGTCACCTCGTCGGGCAGGCCGCGGAACAGCGGGTCGTCATCGGCCTCGGGCCGCAGTGTGAGCGGGGTGGAGCCGAACTCGGGCTCGCCCGCGGCTCCCTCCACCGTGCCCCCGGCGACGTGCGCGAGCAGTTGGCCGCCGAGGCAGATGCCGAGCACCGGGACCCCGGTGTCCAGCGCGGCCCGGACGAGCCGCCGTGTCGGAGCGAGCCACGGCGCGCGCCGGTCGTCGTCGGGCAGGTAGCCACCGCCCAGCACCACCACGGCGGCGTGGTCCCCGGGCCGCTCCGGCACCGCGTCGCCCGAGTACCCGTGGGCCACCCGGAGCTCCAGCCCGGCCTCGGTCAACCAGGTGCCGACGCGGCGCGGCCCGCCCTGCGGTCCGTGCTGGACCACCAGGACGGGCAGCGGGGTCCGTCGGGCGCCCACGGGTGTCAGGACGTCGCCGGGGCGCCGCCGTCCTCGGGGGCGAGCCGGACCGCGATCGAGTTGATGCAGTACCGCAGGTCGGTCGGGGTGTCGTAGCCCTCCCCCTCGAAGACGTGCCCGAGGTGAGAGCCGCAGGTGGCGCAGAGCACCTCGGTACGCGGGCGTCCGGGGATGGAGTGGTCGGCGCGCGTCTCGACCGCGTCGCTGTCCGCCGGGTCGTAGAACGAGGGCCAGCCGCAGTGGCTCTCGAACTTGGTGCCCGAGCGGAACAGCTCGGTGCCGCAGCCGCGGCAGTTGTAGACGCCGACACGGGTGGTGTCCGTGTACTCGCCGGTGAACGCCTGCTCGGTGCCCGCCTGCCGCAGTACGCGGTACTCCTCGTCGGTCAGCTCCTCGCGCCACTGCGCGTCGGTCTTCTCGACCTCGTAGCCCATGGTCCTGCTCCTCGAAACTCGGTCTCCGGAGCGGCGCGCCCGCGCCGGCCCGGTGGTGACAGCGGGCGGGGCCCGCCTTTCATTCCCGCGCCGCCGGTCGGTGGCCGGCGGGCCACCGACCGGCGGGACGGGACTGCTCAGCCGGCCTGCGCCAGCCGGGCCAGGATCGCGGGGCCGAGGTCGGTCACGTCGCCGGCTCCCATCGTCAGCACCAGGTCACCCGGGGCGACCATGGTGGCGATGCGCCGCGCGACGGCCGTCATGTCGGGCTCCGGTACCGCCTTCGCGCCGTGGGCGAGGGCCGCCTCGATGATCAGCCGGCTGGTCACCCCGGGGATCGGGTCCTCCCGCGCCGGGTAGATGTCCAGGACCACCGAGTCGTCGGCGAGCGCCAGCGCCTGGCCCATCTCCGTCCCCAGCTCCTTGGTGCGGCTGAAGAGGTGCGGCTGGAAGACCACCAGGACGCGGCCCTCCCCGGCACCGTCCCGGACGGCCTCCAGGTCGGCGGTCATCTCGGTCGGGTGGTGCGCGTAGGAGTCGATGACCCGCACGCCGCCCGCCTCTCCCTTGAGCTGGAGGCGACGCGCCACTCCCGTGTAGCTGCTGAGTGCTGCGGCGAGCTGGTCGGCGGGGACGCCCACGGCGGCGCCGGCCGCGAGCGCGGCGACCGCGTTGTGGGCGTAGTGGCGTCCCGGGACGGAGACGGTGAACGCGATCTCCCGGCCCCCGAGGGCGACGGTGACCTCGCTGGTCAGCCCCTTGGGCTCCACCTTCAGCACCCGGGCGTCCGCGTCGGGCGCGGCGCCGTAGGTGACCACCCGCACACCCCGGGCGGCGGTGTCAGCCTCCACCCGCGCCGCCAGCTCGCGGGTACCGGCGTGGTCGGCGTTGATCACCAGGGTGCCGCCGTCGCGGACCCGTCCGACGAAGGTCTCGAAAGACTCGTAGATCTCCTCGATGGACGCGTAGTTGGCGTGGTGGTCCAACTCGGCGTTGAGGATGACGGCGACCTCGGGGGCGTAACGGTGGAAGCTGCGGTCGCTCTCGTCGGCCTCTGCGACGAACAGGTCGCCGGCGCCGTTCTCCGCGTTGGATCCGGGGTGGTCGAGGTCGCCGCCGATGGCGTAACCGGGCTCCAGGCCCAGGGTCCGCAGGGCGACGGCCAGCATCGAGGTGGTGGTGGTCTTGCCGTGGGTGCCCGCGATGGCCAGCGAGCGGCGTCCCTCCATCACGGCGGCGAGCGCCTCGGAGCGGTGCAGCACGGGAAGGCCTCGCTCCCGGGCCGCGGCCAGCTCCGGGTTGGTGTCCCGGATGGCGCTGGAGACGACCACGCAGCTGGCGTCCGGGGCGAGGTGGTCCGCCTCGTGCCCGATGGCCACGCGCGCGCCGAGTTCCCGCAACGCGCGGACGGTGGCGGACTCCCGGGCGTCGCTGCCCGCGACGGCCGTGCCGCGCTGGCTGAGGATCTTCGCGATGCCGGACATCCCCGCTCCGCCGACCCCGATGAAGTGGGGGCGATCCCAAGTGGGCGGGCCTGCTGCCATGCGCGTTCTCCCTCGTCGATTCCTACCCGTGGATTGTCGCACCGTGTACGCGTGCCCAGGGGCAGTGGGGGCCGCGCCGCGCGCCGGGGGCACGGGCGCGGCCCCGGCACGTCACTCGGCATGGGCGAAGAGCTTGAGCACGGGGACCCCCACCTTGTGCCGGGCGCGCGAGGCCCAGTCCCGGTGGAAGAGTTCCTCGATGTAGTGGGGCGCGGTCAGCACGACGACCTCGTCGGCCGCGACCTCGCGCACGACCTCCGCCAGTTCCTCCAGCGGGTGGTCGGCGACCAGTCGGCCCTCGGCCTCCGCACCGGCGTCCCGCAGCACCGCGACCGAGTGGCGCAGTGCCCGTTCGGCCGGTGGCACCGCGTCCGGCCCCTCGGGGACGTCGTTCTCCCGTACCGCCCGCCCGAACTCGCCGAGCGCCACGTCGTCCAGGGCCCGCAGCAGTCGGTCCTGGTCCCCCCGGGGCTGCATCAGCACCACGAAGGTGACGGGGTCGTCACCGTGGAGAGTGGTGACGAGCTCGACGTCGGTGGGCACCATCGCCTTCTCGATCATGAGGACTGTCGTGATCACCGTGAGTGCCCTTCGTCGAGGCCGGGACCCGCGTGGCCCGGCACGGACCGTCGTGCCCCGTCGGCGCACGGGGTCGCGCAGTGATTCTGCCCACCCAAGAATATGCGGAACGTGATCTTCCGCTCTTGTGCGCCGCTCCGCGCGCCGGGGGCGCCACCGCCGCCCATGCCCCGGCGGACACGCCGGCCCCGCGCCCTCCGGCCACGGATCCCGGGAGGCGGTGCCGACCGGGCGGAGCCCCCTCTCCACGGGGCGGGTCAGACCGTGCCGGTCTCCTCCGCGGCACCGGGCAGGACCCCGCCGCGAACGTGGCGGGTGAAGAGGAAACCGTCGTGCTCCAGGAGGGACACCGGGGCGAAGTCGGTCGGTGCCGTCAGCGCGGGACCCGCAGCGATGCGCCCGGCGTCCCCCAGCGCCAGCCGCGGCGAGAGCGTGAGGCACAGCTCGTCCACCGATTCGGCGGCGGCCAGCTCCCCGAGCAGTCGCGGACCGCCCTCGCACAGCACCCGCCGGTGGCCGAGGCGCGCCAGCTCCGGCTTGATCCGCGCCGCGTCCACCCGGACGCCGTCGCCCGCGGTCACCACCACCGCCCCGGCCGCGCGCGCCGCCCGCAGCCGGTCGGCGGGAGCCTCCGCGCCGGTCAGCAGCAGCGTCGGGGTGTGCGGGGCGGTGAACAACGGGGCGTCGAGGTCCAGGTCGAGCGAACCGCTGACCACCGCCACGGCAGGCGCGGGCGACTGCCCCGCGGCCTCCCGGGCGGCGGCGAACTCCTCCCGGCGACGGGCCGGCCGGTACCCCTCGGCACGCACGGTCTGCGCTCCGACGAGCACCACGTCCGCGAGTTGCCGGAGCACGCCGAAGATCCGCATGTCCGCCTCCCCGGAGAGCGGCTGCGACCTCCCCTGGTGGTGCACCGCCCCGTCGAGCGAGGCGACCATGTTGGCGCGCAGCCACCCCTCCGGCGGGGTGGGATGGGTGTAGGCGCGGGCGATCTCCGACAGCTCCCAGAGCCCCTCGTCGGACTCGGCCGCGGGCTCGGGGGCGGGGATGAGGCGTCTCATGGCGCGCAGTGTGGCACAGCGCACCCGTGAGGCCTCCGAGCACCGGCGTACCGCGCCCTAGACTGGACGATCGTGTCCTCCAGCGCAGCGTCCCAGCCCCCCGCCGCCACTCCGCCCGACGCCGCTCCGCCCGACGGCGGGCGCGCCCACGCCCGGGCCGACGACGCCTCCGGCCCCGCGAACGACACCACCACGGTGCCCACCGCACTGTGCGAACGGTCACCCCGGGTGCCCGCGGAGCAGCTGGTGGCCGAGATGGTGCCGCCTCCCAGGTTCGACGCGGTGCGGTTCGGGACGTACGTCCCCGACCCGTCGCAGCCCAGCCAGACGGAGGCCGTGGAACTGCTGAGATCGTTCGCCGCCGGGTTGGGCGGCGCGAGCGCCACCGGTGAGGCGCGCGGCGGTCTCTTCCGCCGCCGACGCAGGCGCGCGGTCGCCGAGGGACCGCGCGGCGTGTACCTGGACGGCGGCTACGGCGTGGGCAAGACCCACCTGCTGGCCTCGCTCTGGCACGCCACACCGGCACCGCCGGAGCGCAAGGCGTTCGGGACCTTCGTCGAGCTGACCCATCTGGTGGGCGCGCTGGGGTTCCAGCAGGCCGTGGCGGCGCTCTCCGGGCACCGGCTGCTGTGCATCGACGAGTTCGAGCTGGACGACCCGGGTGACACCGTGCTGGTCTCCAGCCTGCTCGGCCGCCTCGTGGAGGCTGGGGTGGCGCTGGCCGCCACCTCCAACACCCTGCCGGGGAAGCTCGGCGAGGGCCGGTTCGCGGCCACCGACTTCATGCGGGAGATCCAGGGACTGTCCGCCCACTTCCGGGCGGCGCGGATCGACGGTCAGGACTTCCGGCACCGCGGGCTCCCCGAGGCCCCGGCGCCACACGACGACCGGACCGTCGTCGGCACCGCCCACCGCACGCCCGGTGCCTCGCTCGACGCGTTCCCCGCGCTGCTGGGCCATCTCGCCACGGTGCACCCCAGCCGGTACGGCGCGATGTGCGAGGGGCTCTCGGCGGTCTGCCTGACCGGCGTGACCCCGGTCCCCGACCAGTCGACCGCGCTGCGGCTGGTGGTGCTGGCGGACCGGCTGTACGACCGCGAGGTGCCGGTGCTGGCCTCGGGGGAACCGTTCGACCGGCTGTTCTCCGAGGAGATGTTGAACGGCGGCTACCGGAAGAAGTACTTCCGCGCGATCTCCCGGCTCACCTCCCTGGCCCGCGACGCGGGCCGGCTGACCGGGAGCTGAGGGGCCGGGCCTCCCTCCGATGGCGGGCCGCGTCGGCCGCCGCCATGATCGAGGGGTGACCGACGGGCGGCGCACCGCCGCGCCCGCGGGCCCGGCGAGCGCGGAGGCACCGTCATGACACCCCGGAACCCCGAGACCGCCGCCGGCGGGCACCCCGCGCCAGGACCGGTCTCGGCCCTGCTGCGGGTCCACGGCGCCCCCGTCGACCTCGCCTCCCTGCCGACCGGCGCCACCCCGGGGTTCCCGCCGGGCCGGGACGGCGCGCGGCACACCCGCGACCGGCAGAAGCGCGGCGGCCGACACCCCGGGCGGACCAGGGCCGAGCTGAAGGACGACAAGCGCACCGCCCGCCGGGCCGCGGAACGCACCGCGGGAGAGCTGGCGTCGCTCCAGGAGCGCCTCCACGCCGCCGCGACGGCGGGCGACCGGCGCCGGGTGCTGCTGGTGCTCCAGGGGATGGACACGTCCGGCAAGGGCGGCACCGTCAAGCACGTGGTGGGCGCCTTCGACCCGGCGGGCTGCCGAGTGCACGCCTTCAAGGCCCCGACGCCCGAGGAGCTGGCCCACCACTTCCTCTGGCGGGTCGACGCCGCCCTCCCGCCGGCCGGCGCGATCGCCATCTTCGACCGGTCCCACTACGAGGACGTGCTGATCGCCCGCGTGCGCGGCCTGGTCCCGCCGGCGGTCTGGACACGGCGCTACGACGAGATCAACGCCTGGGAGTCGAGCCTCGCGGCCGACGGGGTCACCCTGGTCAAGGTCTTCCTGCACGTCGGTCGCGACCGCCAGCGCGCGCGGCTGCTGCGACGGCTGGACGACCCGGACCGCCGGTGGAAGTTCAGTCCGGACGACGTCGCGGAACGCGCGCTCTGGCCCGCCTACCGGGAGGCGTACGAGGCGGTGCTCGAACGCTGCTCGACGGAGGCCGCACCGTGGTACGTGGTGCCGGCGGATCGCAAGTGGTACCGGAACTGGGCGGTGGGCCGGCTGCTCGCCGAGCACCTGACCGCGCTCGACCCCCGTTTCCCCCGCGTCGACCTCGACACCGACCGGTACCGCGCCCAGCTGCTCGCCTCCTGAACCGGGGCCGTGGCGGAGCCCGGGGCGGAGCGCGCGAGCCCGGCGCCGCGCGGGAACCGTCGCGACGGACCCCGGCGTCCGTTCCCCCGCAAGCTCAAATTCTGCTCTGAACTCGGCCCCGGTCCGGTTCGTCGCCCTCCCTCGGGAGATGACAAGGGCACCGGCGCCGGGGTACCGGTCGGCCGGGGGAAGGGGGACCATCTCATGGTCGCACTTGGCACGGGGATCGGTTGGCGGCCCGAACTCGCTTCGGGGATCGCGGGAATGACGGACCTCGACTGGGTCGAGGTCGTCGCGGAGAACATCTGCCCCGGGCACGTGCCCGAACCACTGCGGGCGCTGCGGGACCGCGGGGTGACGGTGGTGCCGCACGGCGTCGGCCTGGGGCTGGGCGGTGCCGACCGCCCGTCGCCGGCGCGGCTGGTCCGCCTCGCGCACGTCGCGGCGGATCTGGGTTCGCCGCTGGTGACCGAGCACATCGCGTTCGTCCGGGCGGGGGGCCCGGTGGCCGGTGCCCGGCAGGTCGAGGCCGGTCACCTGCTGCCCGTCCCCCGCACCCGTGAGGCGCTGGACGTGCTGTGCGAGAACGTCCGCATCGCGCAGGACGCACTGCCGGTGCCGCTGGCACTGGAGAACATCGCCACCCTGGTCGCGTGGCCCGACGACGAGCTGACGGAGGCGCAGTTCCTCGGCGAACTGGTGGAGCGCACCGGTGTCCGCCTGCTCATCGATGTCGCCAACCTGCACACCGACCACGTGAACCACGGGCGGGACCCCTCGGCCACCCTCACGGAGCTGCCGCTGGAGGCTTTGGCCTACGTGCACGTGGCGGGGGGCGTGGAACGGGACGGGCTCTGGCACGACACCCACGCGCACCCGGTGCCGCCGGCGGTACTGGCGCTGCTCGGCGACCTCTGCGCGCTCCGGGAGCCGCCGGGGGTGCTGCTGGAGCGCGACGACGCGTTCCCCGAGCCGGCGGAGCTGACGGCGGAACTGGCGGTGATCCGCGCGGTCGTGGCCGCCACCGGTCGGTCCTCGCTCGCGCCGACCGGCACCGTCGCGGCTCCGGAGCGGGCGCGGGCCGCGACCGCGACC
>NZ_JAAVJB010000079.1 GCF_012034385.1 Streptomyces spiramenti | reverse complement strand
CTGCCGCTGCCCACGCCGCCGCGGCCCGGCGCGGGGGTGGGTCCGGCCCCCGCCGACCTCGTCGGGCGGCTCGCCGACCACCCCGCGTCGGTGGCCCCCGGGCCGCTCGGCGCCGCCCCCCCGACCCGTCCCGACCCGCGCACCGGCGCCGCCGGAGCGACCTCGGGCGCCCTGCGGCCGGTCGGCCCGGTGCCGTCCTTCGCCGGACGGGAGGACGCCGTCGCCACGGTCGCCGACCGGTTGGCCGCCGCGGCCGGCGCCGCGGACGGACCCGCACTGGAACTGATCTGCGGCGCGCCCGGCGTGGGAAAGACCGCGCTGGCCCGCGAGGTCGCCTCCCGGCTCGACGCGGCGTTCCCCGGCGGCAGGCTGCTGCTCCCGATGACGCTGCCCGACGGTGCGCCCCGGTCCGCGGCGGACGCGGCGGCCGAGTTGTCGGCAGCTCTGGCGGACGGCGCCCCGCGCGGTCTGCTGCTCGTGCTGGACGACGTGACAGAGGCCGAACAGGTGCGCCCACTACTGCCGTTGGGGCCTCAGTGCGCGGTGCTGGTCACCAGCCGGAGAGGGCTGGCCGGTCTGGTGGCGACCCACGGCGGCACGGTCCACCGGTTGCAGCCGCTGGCGCCCGCGGACTCGGAGCGGTTGCTGACGGCAGCCCTCGGCGCCGACCGCGCCGGCCGTGAACCGGGCGCCGTCGCCGAGTTGGCCGAGGGGTGCGGGCACCACCCGCTGGCGCTGCGGGTCGCCGCCGCGCGGCTCCTGACCCGGCCCGCGCTGTCGCTGGCGGACGGCGCCCGCTGGCTGTCGCAGGACGCGCGGGCCTGCCTGTCGCTCCCGGGCGACCCCCTGATGAGCGTCGGCGCCGTCCTGGACGGCGCGCTCGCACGGCTCTCCCCGGAACTCCGCGTGCTGTTCGAGCAGTTGGCGCTGGCGTCCGACCCCGAGGTGCACGCCTCGCCGCCCCCCGCGCCCGACTCCGCCCCGCCACCCGGCCCGCCGCCCCCGTCCGAGGCCGCGCTGGAGCAGCTGGCCGACGCCGGGCTGCTGGAGGACGGGCCGCCCGGCCCCTACCGCATGCACCCGCTGCTGCGCCGCTACGCCCGCTGGACGGCGCCCGGCCCCGGCCGCCACCCCGTACGCCCCGACTCCGTTCGCCCGACCGATAGGTGTGAGTAATGGCTGCTGCCGCGTTCGAGACCCTCGCCGACACCCGCCCCCGGATCCGCCGGGACGTGCTCTACACGGAGACCCCGGGCGGTGTCCTGTTCCACAACGCCGACGGCGGCTTCCACCTGACCGGCCGGACCGCCTACCGGTTCGCGACGCTGATCGTGCCGCACCTGGACGGCGGGAACCGGCTCGCCGAGATCTGCGGCGGCCTCGGTGAGTCGCAGCGCGCGATGGTCGCGGAGCTGGTCTCCTCCCTGCTGGAGCGGGACTTCGCCCGCGACCACCGCCCCGCCGAGGAGGACGGCCCCGCCGGCGCGGCCGTCGAGCCGCTGCCGGCCGAGGTGGCCGAGCGGTTCGCGCCGCAGATCGAGTACGTCGACCATTACGCCGACGACAGCGCGCGGCGGTTCGCCCGGTTCCGCGGCACCCGGGTCGCCGTGCTGGGCACCGGCGAGGTGGCGGACTGGTGCGCGCTGAGCCTGCTGCGCAACGGCGCCGCCGTGATCGGCACCGAGGCCGCGACGGGCGAGCGGGTGGCGGGGGAGGCCGCGGAGCTGGTCGCCGCCGGGTGCCCGACCGAGGTGGCCGTCGTCGGCGGCACCGCCGACTTCCCCGGCGCCTGGGACGCCTACGACGTGGTGCTGCTGACCGGCGCCGCCGTCGCGCCGCGCGTCCACGCGCTGCTGTCGGCCGGGGTACCGGCGGGCCGGACGGTCGTGCCCGTGTGGACCTTCGGGGAGCGCGCCGTCGTCGGCCCCCGCTCCACCGCCGGTTCGACGGGGTGCTGGTCGTGCGCGCTGCTGCGGCTGGGCGCGACCGTGGACGCCGCCGCCGCTGCCGACCTCTGGCGCGAGGTCGCCACCGGTGAGTCGGGTGCGGGCGGGCCGTTCGCCGCCGCCCCCGACGCGCTGCGCGGCCCGGTCGCGGCGATGGTCGGCAACCTCCTGGCGTACGAGGTGTTCCGGGTCGCGACCGGGGCGCTGCCCTCGGAGACCGACCGGCAGGTGCAGATCCAGGACCTGGTCTCGCTGGACGTCACCGCCGAACCGGTGCACCCCCACCCCGCCTGCGGGATCTGCCCGCCGCACGTGCCGGGGCCGGTCGTCGCGCCGGACGGGTTGACGGTCGCGCCGGTGCCGACCGTCGAGTCCGCGCGGGACGCCGAGCAGATCGTCGCCGACCTGACCACCGTCTCCGAGGCGCTCGTCCGCCCCCACACGGGCGTCTTCGCCCGCTTCGACGACGAACCGCTGACCCAGACCCCGTTGAAGGCGACGGTGCTCGAACTGCCGCTCGGCCACGGGAGGCGCCAGCGGATTCCCGCCTTCGACGTGCACCATCTCGCCGGTGCGCGGCAGCGCGCGCTGCGCGAGGCCGCGGTCCGCTACGTCGACCACGTCGTCCCGCCCGCCGCTGCCCGGCCGGAAGCACCGGGCCGCCGCCACCTGCCGGACGCACTGACCACCGGTGGGGGCACCGGTGCCACCGCCGCGCAGGTGGGTGCCTGGGCACGCGCGGCCTCGCTGCTGGGCGACGGGGACGCGCTGGTGCCGCTGGCCGCGGTCCGGCCGCTGGGCGCCCACAACCGCGACCGGCTGCACCGGGCCACCGCCGCGGGCGGCGGGGCCGGGTCCGACGCCGGGCAGGCCGCGGGGCACGGACTGCTGGACGCACTTGCCCACGACGCGCTGGAGCGCGCGCTGCGCGGTGCCACCGAGGTCCGGATACTCGGCGACGAACTGTACGTCGAGAACGCAGAGTTGACCTTCCTCCGGAAGTCCGCGGTCAACCTCGGCACCACCGTGGAACTGCTCGACCTCGGCGAGGCGGCCCGCACCGGCGTCCACGTGGTGCTGGCGAGGGAGGCCGACCCGGACCGGGCGCCCCGCTGGTCGCTCGCAGCCGCCCTCGACGGGCCGGCAGCCGCCGCCGGGGCGCTGCGGGACGTCCTCGGCGCCGTCCAGCTGGCGGTCGAGGGCGCGGCCGACGCGGAGGCGGTGACCCCACCCCGCGACCTCGACCCCCGGGTCCTGGCGGTCGGCGAGGCGATGCCCGTGCTCGCGCCCGCCACGACCTTCCCCGAGGTGCTCCGGCGACTGCGCTCCGCCGGCCGCGACGCCCTGTACGTCCCGACCACCCCGGCCGACCTGGCCGCCGCCGACCTCCACACCGCCCGCGTGCTGCTGACCGAGGACGGCAACGGTGACCACTGAGACCCGAGCGGGCGTCACCGGCGCCGCCGCGCCGGAGCCGTCCGGCACCCCTGCCGCCGGCCCGGGAGCCACCGCCGCCGCAGGCTCACCGGCCCTGACCTGCCGCCGGTTCGCCGGCATGCTGCGCCGCGCCCTGTCCGCCCTCGGCTGCGCCCAGACCGCTGTCGCTGTGCGGGAGTTGGGTGTCCGTGACGCCTTCGCACCCGGCGCCCACCGGTACGGCGGCTACGGCGGCGAACCCGGTGACGGCGCCGACGGCGCCGACGCCGGGGTGCCGGTCGCCCTCTACGGCCGGCACGCGGTCGTCGGGCCGCTGCCCGGCGCCCGCGCCTGCCCCCACTGCCTGGCGCGCCGCTGGCAGGGGGTGCGCTCCCTGCCGCTGCGTGAGGCGCTGGAGCTGGGCTCCGGCACCCGCTCGGTGGGCGCCTCGCCCTACGTCACACCGTTCGCCGCGGACGCGCTCGCCGGTCTGATCGCCGGCGCGCTCGCCGCCTCGTCGGCTCCCTCCCCGTCCGCCGACGGCGACGACACGGTCGGCCCCGCGGGCGGCGGGGCGACGGGCGGTCCCTACGACGACATCTGGCTGCTGGACCTCGCGACGCTCGCCGTCCGGCGCCACCAGCTGGTCGCCGACCCGGAGTGCCCCCGCTGCGGCGAGCCCGAGGCCGACTCGGCGGAGCGCGCCACGCTGGAGCTGCGCCCGGCCCCCGCCCACCGGCCGGGCGGCTCCCGGGTCCGCGACATCGACTCCTACGACCTGCCGACCGCGCCGTGGACCAACCCGCTCTGCGGGCCGCTGGGCCCCTCCGTGGTGTACGACGTCTCCTCCACCACCACCTCCGCCACCATCGGCTGCTTCAGCATGCGCTCCGGCGACTACCTGCGGGAGACGTTCTGGGGCGGCCACGCCGACACCTACGGCGAGAGCGTCCGCGTCGGGGTGCTGGAGGGGCTGGAGCGGTACGCGGGGATGCGTCCGCGCGGCGCGTTCGCCGCCGTCCGCGGCTCGCTCGCCGACCTCTCCGGGAGCGGCCGGCCGCTGGTGGACCCGCGCGATGTCGGCCTCTACGCGCCTGAGTTCCACGCCGCCAACCCGGAGGTGCCGCCGTTCGCCGCGGACCGGGAGATCCCCTGGGTCTGGGGCTGGTCCCTGCGCGACGAACAGCCCGTCCTGGTCCCGCAGATCCTCACCTACTACCACACGCCCGGCCTGGAGAACCGGTTCGTGCAGGAGAGCTCCAACGGCTGCGCCTCCGGCGGTTCGCTGGAGGAGGCGATCTACTTCGGGCTGATGGAGGTCGTCGAGCGCGACGCCTTCCTGCTCAGCTGGTACGGCCAGGCGGCCCTGCCGGAGATCGACCCCGGGACCTCCCGGCGGCGCGCCACCCGGGAGATGGTCGACCGGCTCGCGATGTACGGGTACGAGGCCCGGTTCTTCGACACGCGCCTCACCTTCCCGGTACCCGTGGTCACCGGTGTCGCGGTCCGCTTCGACGGCGGGCCGGGCCGGATGTGCTTCGGCGCCGGGGCGGGGCTCGACCCCGAGGCAGCCATGGCCGGCGCGCTCTGCGAGATCGCCACCGACGCCGTCAACCTCTCCGAGCGGCTGGAACGCGACACCGACCGACTGCACGCCATGGCGGGCGACTTCGACCTGGTCGCCGCCCTGCACGACCACCCGCTGGTCTACGGCGTGCCCCAGATGGGCCGGTTCGCGGAGTTCCTCATCGGTGCGCCCGGCAGCCCGCGGCCCGAGGCGCGGTCGCTCGCCGCGACCTACGGCGACGGTTCCGTACCCCCGCTGAGCGGCGACGTCCTCACCGACCTCCAATTCTGCCTCGACGCCGTCACCGCCGCGGGTTTCGACGTGGTCGTCGTCGACCAGACGATGCCCGAGCAGCGACGGCTCGGGCTGCACACCGTCAGCGTCCTCGTCCCCGGCCTCGTCCCCATCGACTTCGGCTGGTCCCGGCAGCGCGCGCTGCGCATGCCGCGGATGCGCACCGCGCTCCGGGAGGCCGGGCTGCGCACCACCGACCTTGCACCCGAGGACCTCAACCCCGCTCCGCACCCGTTCCCGTGACCCCGACACCCGACCGGGCGCCCGCCCGGCAGCAGCCCCGTGACGGGACGCCCACCGCCCCCGCCGCTGCCACCCGAGCCGCAGCCGCCCGCGCCACGCACGAGAAGGAGCACCCGATGGGTGAGGCCCACGCCTACGCCACCGCGATCATGAACCGCGGGCGGACCCCGATGGAACCGGTGGACTTCGTTCCGAACTGGGCCGACGGCCCCCGCAAGAGCAAGCTCTACCGGGGGACCGACGCCACCCCGCTGCCCGACGGGGACTACCCGGCCGACGCCTCGCTCCAGGACGGGCTGGCCCCCGCCGCGCCCCTGGACGGCCCCGGCGCCGCGTTCGACCTGGACGCCCTCGGCGGCATGCTGCGCGACTCCTACGGCGTCACCGGCCGGCGGCTGGGCGTGCAGGCCAACACCGACCTCTCCGCGCTGCCGCACTACCGCATGGCGACGTGGTCGCGGGGGAGCGCCTCCGGCGGTGGGCTGTACCCGGTGAGCGTCTACTGGGTCAGCGGCGCCTCCGGCCCCCTCACCCCCGGGGTCCACCACTACTCCACCAGCCGCCACAGCCTCCAGCGGCTGCTCACCGGCGACGTCAGCGACCGGGTCCGCGACGCGCTGGGCGAGCGCGCGCCCGGCCCCGAGACCGACCAGTACCTGGTGCTGGGCGTCAAGTACTGGCAGAACGCCTTCAAGTACAACAGCTTCACCTTCCACGTGGTCAGCATGGACGTCGGCGCCCTGCTCGCCACCTGGCGGCTGTGGGCGCGGGCGCGCGGCATGGAGATCGAGCCGGCGCTCTGGTTCGACGAGCACCGTCTCACCGACCTCCTGGGCGTCGGGGCGGAGGAGGAGGGCGTCTTCGCCGTCGTCCCGCTGCGGTGGCGCCCCGGCGCACACCGGCCGTCCGCCGCACCCGCCACCGGCGGGCGCGTCGGTGTGACCGCGGGCGACAGCGAACGCTCGCGCACGGTAAGGCGGTTCGAGGACGTCACCACGATGCAGCGCGTCACCGCCGGCCGGGCCGCCGACCGCCCCGTACCGGACGACCTCACCGACGCGCTGCCGCTGCCCCCCGACCGCGACCGCGACGGCGTCCGCGTCGCCCTCCCCGAGCCCGCACCGCTCACCGCCGACGTGCGGACCGCGCTGCGCTCCCGCCGCAGCAGCTTCGGCCGGTTCGACGCCCAGCGGCCCATGACGGCAGCCGAGTTGGCGGCCACCCTGCGCGCCGCCCACCTCGGCGCGGAACTGGGCGGCGACACCGCCGCCCCGGCGGGCGGCCCCGGCCTCACCGGGCTGTACGTCTTCGTCAACCACGTGGCCGACATCGCGCCCGGCGCCTACCACTACGACCCCCACGACCCCGAGGGCCCCGCCCTGCGCGGCGTCGTGGACCGCGCGGGAGGGCCGTTCCTCCAGCGCAACTACTTCCTCGCCAACTACAACCTGGAGCAGGCGGGCGCCGTCCTGGTACCCGTCGCCCGCACCCACGCCGTCCTCGACGCGGTCGGCGACCGCGGCTACCGGCTCACCAACGCGCTGATCGGCGCCACCGCCCAGGCCACCTACACCGCCGGTGCCGCACTGGGCCTGGGGTGCGGTGTCGCGCTCGGCTTCGACAACATCTCCTACGCCGAGGAGCTGGGGCTCGCCGAACGCGGCGAGTCCGCGCTGCTGATCATGATGGTCGGCCGGGAGCGCCCACGGCCCGCCGACTTCCGCTACGACCTGGCCTGACCCCACCGCACCGCCCGTACCGGAAGGAGCCCCGCCGTGACGCCGCCGCCCGCGCAGCCCCCGGCCCAGCCATCGACCCCGGCGCCTCCCGCGCCCGCCGCAGCACCCCCCGCCGTGGACCCGTCGGCCGCGGCCCGGCCCTGGGCGGTCGGCCGTCCGTTCATGGCCCGGGTCGCCGGACTCCCGGTGGAGACGGTGGGCCGGCTGCGCTGCCCCGCCACCCGCCGCTGGGCGGACGAGGTGCTCGCCGAGACCGCCCGCTCGGCGGCGGCCGGCGCCGACCTCGGCGACCTGCTGCACGACCTCGTCGGCGAGGAGCCCGAGCCCGTGGGCGACGGCAGTGCCGCCGACATCACCGCCACCACCGAACGCCGCCGCCTGCTCCGGCTCCGGCGCGAGGTGTTCAACAACCGGCTGCCGCGCGACCCCGACGCAGACCTCGCGCTGGTCACCGCCCGCAGCCCGCACGTCGGCTCGCTGCTGGCCGAGTGGCTCGCCGACCGGGCGCGGCTCACCGCCCGCGAGGCCGAGGGCACCGTTCTGATGGCCGAGGAACTGGCGCGGACACGCGCCGAGTTGCGCGGCATCGCCCGTGAGGACCGGCTGCGCAAGGGCGTCCTGCTCGCCTCCCCCACCCTCGACGCCCAGCTCGACGCGTTCGTGCGCTCCGACCCCGCCCGACCCGACAAGCGCGCCCGCAAGGCGGAGCGCTCGCTGCTCTCCTACCTGTACCGGACGGCGTGCAAGACCAGCCCCTTCTCGACGTTCACCGGCGTCAGCCTGGGCGAGTTCACGGACCCCGCCACCCCCGGCCCGCACCCGCGGACCCTGGACCTCGACGGGGCCGACGGCGGCGAGTGGACCAGCCACCCGCGGCTCAACGTCCTCGCCCTGGACCGGGTCGCCGACGCCGTGCTGGCCGACCCCGCCCGCCGGGCCGACCTCCCCGTCGCCCTGGCCTCCGGCTGGGGCCGCGACGCCGACCGGGTGCGGTACGTCCGCCGCTGGGTCACCGCCGGCGACGACGACACCGCCGTCACCTTCGACACCGTCACCGACCGGCTCTTCTTCCTGCGGCGCAGCGGCACCCTGGAGAAGATGCTGCGGCTCTTCGAGGAGCGCCCCGAACTGCGGTACGGCGAGCTGGCGTCCTGGCTGGCGGCCGAGGAGGGGGCGAGCGCGGACGAGGTCGAGCAGTACCTCTCCGCCCTGCTGGGCCTGGGCATGGTGCAGACCCCGACCCTGCGCACCGGTGTCCACGACACCGACCCGCTGCGGGCGTTCGCCGACGCGCTGACCGAGTTGGGAAGCGACTGGGCGCGGGAGACCGCCGAGGCGCTGCGCGGACCGATCCGCTGCCTCGCGGAGTTCCCCGGCGCCGGCCCGGCCCGGCGCCGCGAGCTCCTCGCGGAACTGCGCGACGGGCTGCGGGCCGTCCAGGAGGGGCTGGGCGAGAAGGAGCCGCGGGTCCCGCAGACCACGATGTACGAGGACTCCGTCGGCCCCGACGTCCGCACCCCCTACCCCGCGTGGTCCCCGCTGCTGGGCGGCCCGCTGCGCGCGGTGGAGGGCGTGCTGCCGGCGTTCGACGTGACCCTGCCGCAGCGGTTCACCCTGCTGGGTTTCTTCCTCGCCCGGTTCGGGCGGGGCGGGCGCTGCACCGACCTGCTGAAGCTGGTCCACGACTTCCACGAGGACCTCTTCGACCAGTACATATCGATGACCTCCCGCCGGGTCCCCTTCGACGACCAGGGCCGGTACGTTCCCGAGGAGAACTGGCTCGGGCAGCGGCGCCTGCGCCAACTGGACGCTGCCCGTGCGCTGTTCGCCGACCGGATGAAGGAGCTGTGGGCGCGCGACGGCGAGGCGGAGGAGATCGCGCTGGACGCGGGGCTGCTGGCGGAGGTCGCGGACGAACTGGGCGACGCCTCGCCGCCGTTCTCCCTCTACAGCCACCACCTCCAGCTCGTCGAGCCAGGCGGTGGGGAGGCGCCCTCGCTGGTGCTCAACCGCTCCTACGGCGGACTGTCCTTCCCCTTCAGCCGGTTCGCCCACTGCTACGACGGCGCCGAGGCGCCGCTCGCCGACCGGCTCCGTGACCAGGCGCGGGAACTTCAGCCCGAGGGCGCGGTGTTCGCGGAGGTCACCGGGGGCAGCGTCACCAGCAACCTCAACCTCCACGGCCGACTCACCGACCACGAGATCGTCTGCCCCGGCGAGACCTCCTCGGTGCCCGAGGAGTACCGCATCCCGCTGGAGGACCTGGTTCTCGAACACGACGTCGAGCAGGACAGGTTGGTGCTGCGCTCGCAGCGCTTGGGCCGTGAGGTCGTCCCCGTCTACCTCGGCTACCTGGTGCCGCTGGCGCTGCCGGAGATCCCCCGCACGCTGCTGCTGCTCTCGCCCACCTCCATGGCGCGCGTCGACCCCTGGGGCGGCGTCCCGGTCTCCGCCGCGGTGGACGGCGTGACCCGGCGACCCCGCGTCCGCCACGGCGCGGTCGTCCTCTCCCGCCGGTCGTGGAGCGCGCCCGCCGCCGTGCTGCCGCTGCGGACCGCGGACGCCACCGACGCGGCCTGGTTCCTCGGATGGCAGCGCTGGCGGGAGCGGCACCGGCTGCCCGCGCGGGTCTTCGCCACCGTCTCCGGAGGCGGCGCGCGCGGCGGCACCGCCGCCAAGCCGCAGTACCTGGACCTGGACAGCGCGCTGTCGCTGACCGCCTTCGAGGCGCTGCTGAAGAACGCCGACGCCACGGTGACCTTCCGGGAGATGCTCCCGGACGAGTCCGACCTCCACGCCGTCTCGGGGAGGGGCCGTCACGTCGCCGAACTGGCCGTGGAGACCGTCGGCCGCACCCGGCCGGCGCCCGGCGCGACCGCACCCGCGGCAGCCGCCGCCACCGACACCGCAGGGGGAGACCGATGACCGAGCCCACCACCGCCCCGTCCGCCACCGCCACGGCCCCCGCCGGGCCGGGGGAGTGGCAGGCCACCCACATCTACTACGCCGCCAACCCCCGGCCGCTGCTGCTCGACTGCGTCCGCCCGCTGGTCGCCTCGCTGGAGGCGGACGGCCTGTTGGCCGACTACTTCTTCATCAACTACTGGCTGGAGGGACCCCACCTGCGGCTGCGGATCCGCCCCGCCCGGCCCGAGGCCGCCGACGAGGTCCGCCGCCGGACCGAGGAGGCGGTGGGCCGGTTCCTCGCCGAGCGGCCCGCGCTCTACCAGGTGGACTCCGGGTTCCTCAACGAGTTCTACAACAAGCTCTTCGAGATCGAGTTCTCCACCGTCGCACGGGAGCAGTACACCGACGACGAGGGCCGGATGAACCTCCAGCCCAACAACTCCCACCGCGCGGTCCCCTACGCGCCGGAGTACGGCAAGTACGGCGGCCCCGCCGGGATCGACCTCGCCGAATGGCACTTCCGCCGCTCCAGCGACCTGGTGATCGACGCCCTCGCGACGAAGAACCTCCACCTGCGCACCGTGCTGCTGGGGACCTCGTCCCAGCTGATGACCGTGATGGCGGCGGCGTTCCTCCCCGACCGGGAGGCGTTCGCCGACTACATGGAGAGCTACTACCACTTCTGGCACCGGGCGTTCCCCGACACCGGGTTCATCGGCTCCACCGAGTACGACCGCCGCTTCACCGACGTCGCCCCGCAGCTCGACGCCTGGTACACGCGGGTGCGCGCCGCCGTCACCGAGGCCGACGCCGGCGGACCCGGCACCCCCACCGGGGGGCTGCCCGCCTTCCTCGCGGGCTGGGCCGACCACTGCCGCGAGCTCCGCGACCGGGTGGTCGGACTCGCCCGTGAGGGGAAGCTGGTCTTCCGGGCGCCGCACGAGGAGAGCGAGCAGGTCGTCACCGACCCCCACGACGCCCTCGTCCGGCTGCTCTCCCCCTACCTCCACATGACCAACAACCGGCTGCACGTCACGATCCAGGACGAGGCGTACCTCTCCCACATGCTCGCCCGCACCCTCACCGAGTACCCCGCCGTCCGCGGAGCCGCCGGCACCGGGGCGGACGGCACCCCGGGGGAGCCGGCGTGACCGGCACCACCACGACGGCCGGAGGCGCGGGACCCGCCGCCTACCGGCCCCGGCTGCGGGAGACGCTGCTCGTCGGCGACCCCGTGCTCCACGGCGCCCGCACCGTGCACCTGGTGAAGGACCCCGACAGCGGGCGCTCCTTCGAGCTGGGCGTCAAGGAGCACTTCCTCGTCTCGCGCATGGACGGCTCCCGCACCCTGGAGGAGTTGGGCGCCGACTACGCCGCCGCCTACGGCAAGCGCCTCGGGGACGGCCACTGGGGCAGCCTGCTCTCCATGCTCGGCAGCCGGGGACTGCTCGACGGCTCCCCGGCTCCGGCCGCCCCGGCCGCGGAGCCGGCCGAGGAGCGAGGCAACGGAGTGCTCTCCGGCTCGGTGCGGATGGTCGCGGACGCGCCGCGCACCGCCGCCCGACTGCACGCCGCGGTGCGGCCGTTGCTCAGCCGCCCGGCGGTCGTCCTGCTGCTCCTCGTCTCGCTCGCGCCGGTCGCCGCCGTCGCGGCGCGGTTCGACGACGTGGCCGCCGGCACCGCCCGCACCTTCACCGAGCCCGCGATGCTGTTCGCGCTGGTCGCCCTGGTCTGGCTCTCCACCGCCCTCCACGAGCTGGCGCACGGGGTCACCGCCCACCACGCCGGCGGCCGGGTCGGGGAGATCGGACTCCGCTGGCGGCTTCCGGTGGTGATCATGTACTGCACCGTCGAGGACTTCGCCCATCTGCCGTCCACCGGCCGCCGCGTGGCGGTGGCGGCGGCCGGCGCCGTGGTGAACCTGCTGTTCCTGCTGCCGTTCCTCGCACTGTGGCTGCTCGCCCCGCTGGACGGACTCACCGCGGACCTGCTGGCCGCGCTGCTGCTCATCGGCGTCGTGCAGGCCATGATGATGCTGCTGCCGATCCCGCCGCTCGACGGCTACAAGATCGTCGAACAGTGGACACGCTCGGCACAGTTGGCGGCGTCGGCGCGGACCTGGATGATGCTGAGGGTCCGCCGCGACCCGGCGGCCACCGCCTACCCCGCACGGGCCCGGCGCGTCTACGGGGGCTACGTCGCGCTGGTGCTCGCCTCGCTCGCCCTGCTGGCGGCCGGTGGCGGCCTGCTGGTCCACGCCCTGCTGACGGCCACCTGACCGCCCCCCGCCCACCGCCCGCCGTGCGGGGCCGCCGGCCCCGCACCGACCCCCACCGCAGCCCCACCCCCGTGACGGCAGAACCCTAGGAGAACCCCGTGTCACCAACCGCCGACCCCGCCGGCGCCACCGCCGTCGAACTCGCCGACGTCCGTAAGAGCTACGGCGGCAAGCACGCCGTGGACGGCGTCACCCTCAGCGTCCCGCGCGGCGAGTTCTTCGGCCTGCTCGGCCCCAACGGCGCCGGCAAGACCACCCTCGTCGAGATCATGGAGGGGTTGCGGAAGGCCGACGCCGGCACCGTCTCGGTCCTCGGCCACCAGCCGTCCCGCCGGGAGAAGAGCCTGCTGCCGCGGCTGGGCGTGCAGACACAGTCCTCGGCGTTCTTCGTGCGCCTCACCGCCCGCGAGCACCTGGAGACCGTCGCCGCGCTCTACGGCGTCGCGCCCGACGCCGCACGCTCCACCCTGGAGACCGTCGGCCTCACCGCGCACGCCGAGGTCCGCGTCGACGACCTCTCCGGCGGCCAGCGGCAGCGGCTCGCCATCGCCTCCGCCCTGGTCCACGAACCCGAGCTCATCTTCCTCGACGAACCGACCGCCGCCCTCGACCCCCAGGCCCGCCGCGACCTCTGGAAGGTCCTCCGCGACCTCAAGGGCGCCGGCCGCACCATCGTCTACACCACGCACCACCTCGACGAGGCGCAGGAACTCTGCGACCGCGTCGGGATCATGGTCGACGGCCGCATCACCGCCCTCGACACCCCCGGCCGCCTCATCGCCGCCGGCACCGGGAACACCCGCCTCCTCGTCCCCGCGGCGCGCCTCCCCCTGGAGACCGCCCGCACCCTGCCCGGTGTCGAGACCGCCACCGCCGACGGCGACATGGTCGTGCTGGTCACCACAGACTCCGGTACCACCCTCGCCGAGGTCGCCAAGGTCGCCGGGCTGGAGGGCGTGCAGACCCGCACCGTCAGCCTGGAGGACGTCTACCTCCAGCTCACCGGCACCGCCTGACACCGCCCCCTCGCCCCGCCCGCGCACCCGCCCCCACCGGGCACCGCACACCACCGGACGCGGCAGGGCACCCCCTCGGGGCCGCCACGACCGGCCCGCCGACGACCGAACGAACCACACGGAGCACCCCATGAGCGCCTACACGGCCCTGAGCCAGGCCGGCTACCGGGCCTCGGTCCGCGACAAGACCACCCTCTTCTTCACCTTCGCCTTCCCGCTGATCTTCCTCGTCGTCTTCGGCCTGATCTTCGCCGGCCAGGCACTGGAGGACAGCGGACGCACCTACATCAGCTACACCGCCCCCGGCGTCCTCTCCTGGGGAGTGGGCAACGCCGCGCTCTTCGGCATCGGCTTCGTCCTCATGCAGTGGCGCCGCGACGACCTGCTGCGCCTGATCCGGATGACCCCGACCTCGCTGCCGTCGGTGCTCGCCTCCCGCTACACCCTCGCCCTGGGCATCGGCGTGGTGCAGGCCGTGCTGTTCGTCGCCGTCGCGATGCTGCCGCCGTTCCGCCTGACGCTGGACTCCGGGTGGCCGCTGGCGCTGCCGGTGCTCTTCCTCGGCATCACCACCTTCCTCACCATGGGCGTCATCGTCGGCTCCATCGCCACCACGCCCGAGGCCGTCGCCGCCATCGCCAACTGCGTGATGGTCCCGATGGCGTTCCTCTCCGGCTCCTTCCTCCCGATGGACATGATGCCGGGGTGGATCCAGGCGGTCTCCTGGGCGCTGCCGCTGCGCTACTTCAACGACGCCATCTCCGCCGCCCTCGTCGGCTCCGGCGACATGGGCGACATCGCGGTCGGCTGCGCCGGACTCCTCGCCTTCACCGTCGTGTTCGGCGCCATCGCCCTCAAGACCTTCCGCTGGAGCAACCACTCATGACAGCAGTCACCAGCGACACCACGCCGGCACCGGCCGCCGACCCCGCGACCGTCGGGCCCTTCGCGGCGGCCCGCGAGCGACTGGAGCGGCTGCTCGCCGGGCGCCACGCCCGGGAGGGCCGGCCGCCGCTCCTCGGTGCCGCCGCGCCGCCGACCGTGGTGCCGCTGGGCGCCGCCGACACCCTCGGCGGCGGGGACCCGTGGGCCGGCGTACGGCCCGGCGCACGCGTCCACCTCACCTCGCGGGCCGTGCTCCTCGGCCCGTGGGTTCCGGCCGCCGCCGGCGCCGCGACCGGAACGCCGTCGCCGGCCGGCCCACCGGCCGAGGCGTGCGGTCGCTGCCTCGCGATGCGCTGGCAGCGACTCCGCAGCCGCTCCGAGCGCGAGGCGCTCGAACTCGGCCACCACCCCGGAGGCGGCAGCGCCTGGCCCGCCCTCACCGACCACGCGCTGGACGCCGTCTGGCACACCCTGCGAGCGCTCCCCCTCGCCGCTCCGCCCGCCGAACCCGAGCTGCCGCAGGTCACCCGCATCGACCTGGTCACCCTCGCCGTCGTGACCGTGCCGCTGCTCCCCGACCCGCTCTGCCCCCACTGCGTGACACCCCGGCCCGACACCGCCGAAGCAGCCTGGCCCGAGCGGACCCCGCGACCCAAGCCCGCCGTCGACGGCTACCGGCTGCGGAGCCTGGACTCCTACGCGCTGCCCACCGCCGCGCTGGCGAACCCGGTCTGCGGCGCGCTGGGGGCCGTCACCCACCTCAACCCCGCCTCCACCACCACCGCCCCCGTCTCCGGCTCCCACTTCGTCCGCGGTTACGCCGGGTTGAACGACGTGACCTGGAGCGGCCAGGCCAACGCCTACGCCACCAGCCGCAAGCTCGCCTACCTCGAAGGGCTGGAGCGCTACGCCGGCACGCACCGGCGGCGCGGCACGCGGCCCGTCCTCGGCTCGCTGCGAGAGTTGACCGCCCGTGAGGGCGCCCACGCGGTGCTCGACCCGCGCACCTGCGGGGAGTACGCACCCGAGACCTACGAGACGGACCCGCTGCTCAGCCCCTTCGATCCCGACCGGGAGATCCCCTGGATCCGGGGGCACTCGCTGCGCGGCGGCAGGCCCGTCCTCGTCCCGGCCCGGCTGGTCCACTACGGCGCGGGGGTCGAGGCCGACAACTTCGTCTTCGAGTGCTCCAACGGCTGCGCCACCGGCAGCTGCCCGGAGGAAGCGGCGCTCTTCGGGCTGCTCGAACTCGTCGAGCGCGACGCGTTCCTCATGTCCTGGTACGGCCGGTCGCCGATACGGCGGATCGACCCCGCGCTCGGCACCGGTCCCGCGGTCCGGTCGATGCTCGACCGCGCCGCGCTCCACGGCTACGACGTCCGCGCCTTCGACAGCCGCGCCGGCCTCCCGGTGCCTGTCGTCACCGCGCTGGCGGTCCGCCGGGACGGGGGACCGGGCACGCTGTCCTTCGCCGCCGCCGCCGGATTCGACCCGCTGGAGACCCTGGAGTCCGCGCTGTCGGAGGTGCTGACCTACATCGCGCACCTGCCGTTCCAGGTCGCCGACCGGCTGCCGGAACTGGAGGCGATGGCCGAGGACCACGACCGGGTGCTCCACCTCACCGACCACGCGCAGCTCTACGGGCTGCCGCGGATGGCAGCCCACGCGCCGGAGTACCTCACCGACGAGGAACCGGTGCCGCTCACCGAGGCGTTCGCCGACTGGGCGGAGCGCCGCCCGCGGACCGGCGACCTGGTGGACGACCTGCACCTGCTCCGCGACGAGCTGGCGGGCGCCGGGTTCGACGCGATCGCCGTGGACCAGACCACTCCGGAGCAGGCACGACTGGGGCTGCACACCGTCGCGACGATCGTGCCGGGGCTGCTGCCGCTGGACTTCGGCTGGCGTCGTCAACGCGCCCTGCGGATGCCCCGGTTGCTGGACCACCTGGCAGGGCGACCGGCACGGCTCATCCCGCACCCGTTCCCCTGACGCCGTGAGGCCCCGAGGCCCCGCGGCGGGGTTCCGCCGGGGGCGCGCGTGCGGCGCAGTCGCACGCGGGCGGGGCGACATCGGGTGAGCGGGGCAGCGGATGAGGGCGGCAGGAACAGCAGGAACAACGAGAGCGGTGGGTGCGGGGGCGTTGCTGCCGGCGGTCGCGATCCTGGCGGGATGCACCGCGACGCCGCCCCCGCCCGCCGCCGGAGCCTCGCCGGAATCCGCCGGCGCCGCGCCGGCGGACTCGCGCCGGGCGGTGCCGGACGACGCCCGTCAACACGCCGTGGACCGGCCGGAGATACGGCAGGGCGCGGCGGAGGCCGTTGCGGTGGGCCCGGAACGCGGCGACCACCACCTCGGGTCGGTCCCGCTGGCCGCCGGAGCCTCCTGGCTCGCCGTCACCTGCCGCTCGGACGGGCCGCGGCAGCAGGTGACCGTGGCGGTGGAGCAGCTGACCTCGGTCGGCGTCACCTGCGAACGTGAGGAGGTGACCCGCTTCCTGACCCGGCTCGGCCTCACCGACGCGGACGCCGGGCAGGCGCAGTTGACGGTCCGGGGCCCGCAGGGCGTCGAGTGGTACGTGTCCTTCCAGGTGCCGGACACCGACGCCGTCTGATCCGGCTGACCGGCCCGGCCCCCGTCCGGGCGAAGCGGCGGTGATCCCGCTCACGAAACTGTCCGGAACAGTTGCCTGTGCACATGTGCGCCGGGGTAGCGTGATCATTCCGCGACTCGGGCGAGCAGGAGGAACGAAGCGTCGGCGTCCGGTCCCCGGCGGACCGTGCGGCGGTGCTCGGCTGTGAAGTCGGCCTTCTGCGGGCGGCGTTCGAGTGCGCTTCGGTGGTCCCGGCCGGCTCGGCCGACCGCGGCGCCACCGAGCCCCACGCGCGGGACTGCCGTGCGGGTGGTCCGTCGCCCCGTCCTCCGGGGCGCGCGACGGGCCGACCGATCGGCTGTTCCCGCACGTCAGTTCCGGCGCGCCGCCGTGCGCGCCCGGGGCACCCGTCGCCCGGCGCGGGCGACGGGACCGCAACCGAGGAGCTCCAGATGCGCAAAGCCGCCCGCCGATCGACCGTCGCCGGTCTCACCGCTGCCGTCCTGTTCGGCACCTGGATGTTCGCAACGGCGAACGCAGGGGAGTACACCGAGTCGTTCGACTCGCTCAACCGCGACCTGTGGCAGTGCGAGTTCTCCTGCCCGACCGTGGAGGGCGGCACCGCCGACTTCACCCTCTCCCCGGGTGTCGACGCGCGCGAGTTCGGGTCCTGGTCCAAGGTGTCCTACCGGGCCGAGCGTTTCACCGAGGGCGAGTTCGCCATGCGTTTCAAGCTCACGGAGCGCCCCACCGACCAGGCTGTGTGGTGGGGGCTCGCCCTCTGGGACAACGGCCCTGAGGAGGACATGAGCAAGTTCAACGAGATCAACTTCGGCTACACCACGGACCAGAGCTTCGAGAACACCGAGCTGCGGTTCGAGAGCGCCAAGCACGGCGTCTACCGGTCGATCCGCGTCGACACCGGCGTGGACCTGTACGACGGCGAGTGGCACACCGGCACGTTGAAGTACACCGCCGAGTACGTCCAGTTCTACCTGGACGGCGAACTGCTCCACACCATCAGCGACAAGGACGTCATCCCGACGGACCCGATGAAGCTCACCGTCGGCCCGCGGCTGGTCGACGGCAGTGCGCCGCTGGAGCAGGAGTTCACCCAGTCCGTCGACTGGGTCTGGTTCAGGAACTGAGCCGCGCCCGGGAGCCGTCCGGCGGGGCGACACACACCAGCAGCGGGCTCCCGGTCGCCGGTGAGGGCGATCGGGAGCCCGCCGTGCGGGACGACGCACATGCCGAGATCCGGCCGGGCAGCGTCCCGGCCGGACTCGGACCAGCAGCGAGGATCAGGCGCTGCAGGAGGTGGTGCTGGTGGTGCTGGAGCAGGTGGAGGTGGAGGAGCAGGAGGTGGAACCGGCGAGCACGACCTCGGCGGTGTCCGAGTAGTCGGAGATCTCGAAGGTCTCGGACTCCAGCTCCAGGATCTCGTCGGCGAGGGTGGCGAGCTCGGGCTTCTGGGTCATGGCGTCTCCAGTCAGTGGGGCACCGGCCGATCCGGTGGCCTGATCGCTTCTCCATTGCAGCGGTGACCGCTGCCACATCGGCCCCGGTTCCGCTGTCACCCCGCTGACACTCCCTCTCCTCCGGCCCGCGCCGCCCGCCGCGCCGGGACGCCGCCCGCTGTCAGTCCGTGTCAGCGGACCGTCGTCCCCCTGGCACGATGGAGGAGGATGCTCGATCGAACCGGGGGAGAGCCTGCTGCGAAGGGAGCCCCCATGGCCGTGCCCGCCGACATACTGCGGACCGCGGTCGAGCGCTATCTCGACCTCCACGCCCACCCGGAACTCTCCGGCGCCGAGCACCGCACCGCCGGTCTGTTCGCCGCCTGGCTGACGGCCGAGGAGTGTTCGGTCACCACTGGCATCGGCGGCCACGGTGTCGCCGGGGTGCTGCGCAACGGCGACGGGCCGACCGTGCTGCTGCGCGCCGAGCTCGACGCCCTCCCCGTCACCGAGCGGACCGGCCTGCCGTACGCCTCGACCGTCCGCGGCGTGATGCACGCCTGCGGCCACGACCTCCACCTCGCCGCGCTGGCCGCCGCCGTCACCCTGCTGGCCCGGGAGCGGGACAGCTGGTCCGGGACGCTGGTGGCGCTCGGGCAGCCCGCCGAGGAGTCGCTGACCGGAGCCCGGGCCGTCCTCACCGACGGCCTGTACGAACGGGTGCCGGTGCCCGACGTCGTCCTGGCGCAGCACTGCGCCCCGATCGCCGCCGGCACGGTCGCCCACGCCCGTGGTCCGCTGCTGGCGGGCAGCCGCACGCTGGAGGTCGTCCTCCACGGCCGTGGCGGCCACGCGGGCGCTCCCCAGCTGACGGTCGACCCGGTGGTCGCCGCGGCGGCAGTGGTCACCCGGCTCCAGGCGGTGGTGGCGCGCGAGACCGACCCTGCGGAACAGGCGGTGCTCACGGTGGGTCGGCTCCACGCCGGCGACCAGCCCAACGTGGTCCCCGACGACGCCGAACTGGGCATCACGCTCCGGGCGTTCACCGAGGACGCGCTCGACCGGCTCACCGCGGCGGTCGAGCGCGTGGTCCGTGCGGAGAGCGAGGCGTCCGCCTGTCCGACCCCGCCGGAGGTGACGGTGACGGGCAGCTCCCCGGTACTGATGGCGGACGGCGCGACCGCCCGCGCGGTCTTCGCCGCGCAGGCGGCACACTTCGGCGCGGCCCGGATGCGGGACTGGCCCGGTGGCATGGCGACCGAGGACTTCCCGCTGCTCGGCGCCGCGGGGGCCGGGCTCCACGGCCGCTCCGGCATCCGCTCGGTGTACTGGATGCTCGGTACCGCGTCCTCGGCCGGCGTGGCCGCCGTTCCGGCGCCGGTGCCCGGCAACCACTCGCCGGAGTACGCGCCCGACGTCAGGACGGCGCTCCCCACGGGCATCGAGGCGCTGGCCGCCGCCGCGCGTGCCCTCCTCCCGGCGTGAGGCGGCGGTATGAGCGCACGGAACGCGGGCCGGGAGGCCGCCGGGTGGCGGCAGGGGGAGCGGCACCGGGGGCGAACCGCGGGGGCCGCCCCCGCGCCGAGGAGTGAGGAGAACGCCGTGGACACCGACCTCACCGGGCGGGCGGCGGGCCCGCCGCCCGCGCCCGCCGGCCCCGGGGGCTACCTCGACCTGGCCGTGGTGCGTCGGGACAGGGCCGCGCCCGGCGGGGAGTCCACCGCCATCCGACTGCTGGCGCTGCTGCCGGGCGACGCGGGCCGCTGCACCGAGGTGGACGCGGACCGGGTGCTGCTGCGCATCCCCGTCAGCGGCGCGGCGGGCCGTCTCGCCGCGCGGCGGGCGCTGCGCACGGTGCTCGCCGACCGGGCTCTCCTGGGGTGGACGGAGGATCCGACGCCCGGCTGACGGCCCGCGACACGACTCCCGCGCGGCCAGGAGCCGGGGGACGGCTCGCCGCCCCGCCGCCCCCCGGGGGC
>NZ_JAAVJB010000078.1 GCF_012034385.1 Streptomyces spiramenti | reverse complement strand
GTGCCCGGGCGGCTGCCCGCACCGGTGGGGCCGCTCGGCCGCCGGAGCGGGGAGCGAAGCGCCGACGGCGTCGGGCACCCGGGCCGGCGGCAGGCCGGGGAAGACCAGCAGCGCGCGCGTCTGCTCCCGGAGGACGTCCTCGGGCGCGCGGCGCAGCCGCGCGTTGCGCAGCGCGCACGCCAACGGGCCGCCCTCCTGTTCGGACCGACTGGCCTGCCAGGAGGCGTCCACCGCGAGGCGGGTCCGCTCCCGGCGTGCCCGTTCGTAGGCGCGGAGACCGGCGGTCACGTCGGTCGCGGTGGCCACGCAGCGGGCCAGCACCGCGCTGTCCTCCACCGCCATCGCGGCGCCCTGGCCGAGGCTGGTGAGCATCGGGTGGGCGGCGTCCCCGAGCAGCGTCACCGGCCCGTCCCCCCAGGTGTCGAGGAAGGCCCGGTCGCGGGCCGGGACCGAGATGACGTCCTCCTCCGGCGTACGCCGGATCACCGAGCGGACCGGTTCGGGGAAGCGCCGGAAGAGCTCCTCGATCTCCGCCCGGCCACCCGTCCAGGAGCGCGCCGCCTCGGGCGGCCGGTTGTGGGTCGCCCACCAGTAGACCCGGCCGCCGCCGATGTCGATCAGTCCGAACCGCCGGCCGCGGTCCCAGAAGTGCCCGCAGTACCCCGTCGGGACCGCCGGGTGGCGGAACGGCACGGTGGCGAGCCAGTTGATGTATCCCGGCTCCCGGATCGGCTCCGGACCGGCGATGCGCCGCCGCACCGCGGAGTACAGGCCGTCGGCCCCGACGAGGGCGTCGCCCTCTGCGGTGGTGCCGTCGGCGAACCGCACCTCCACCCCGTCAGGGTGAGCGGTGAAGTCGCTCACCTGGGCCCCGAGGGTCACCGGGACGTCGCCGGCCGCGTCGAGCAGCGCGCGCAGCAGGTCGGCCCGGTGGATGAGGACGCTCGGCGCGCCGGTCTCCGCCGCGATGTCCGGGGTGGGCATGCGCCGCAGGAGCCGGCCGCGACGGGTGCTGATGTCGAACCGCCGCAGCTCCTGGCCGTACCGCTCCAGCCGCAGGTCCACGCCGAGTTCGCGCAGCGCGGCGGAGGCGTTGCTGAGGATGCCCAGGCCGGAACCGGCCGCCCGCAGCTCCGGAGCCCGCTCGAAGACGTGCGGTCGGGCGCCGACGTGGCGCAGGGTCACCGCCGCGGCGAGGCCACCGATGCCGGCGCCCGCCACGAGGATCTTCGGTGCGCGTGCCATTTCAGGACACCTCCCCGCCGGTCGCCGGGGCCGGGGCGCCCGTCGCTCCGGCGCCGCCGAGCAGCTCGGTGAACCACCGGCCGACCGCGGCCACGTGGGGCTCCTCCATCAGCGTCAGGTGGTCGCCGCCGACCTCGATGACGCGGACCTCGCCGCTGGTCCACTCCCGCCAGCCGTTGGCGTCGTCCCGGTACGCGGTCGAGAGCCGTTCGTGGGCGGCCCGCAGGACGTCGGGCAGCGGTTCGGTGCTGCGCAGCAGCACGACGTCGTCGTCCGCTCCCTCCGGCCGGTAGGCGAGCGTGGCCCGCCAGTGGGCGACGAAGGTGCGGTAGAGCGCGTGGACCACGTCGCTGCCCATGCCCTCGGGCAGGGCCCCGGCCCGGCGGGCGGCGCGGGTGATCCAGCGGGTCCGCTCCCGCTCGTCGGCCAGCTCCGGCGGCAGCGCCTCCATCGGCCGCTCGCCACGGTGGTGGGGGAGCAGCAGCTCCCAGAAGAACCAGGCGAGCATGATGCCCTCGTCCAACCCCTCGCGCTCGCCGGGGCGCAGCGCTATCGGGTCGATCAGGACGACCGGGGGCACCTCTTCACCCGCCTCCCGCAGTCGCCGCCCCATCTCGAAGGCGACCAGCCCCCCGAAGGACCAGCCGGAGAGCAGGTAGGGGCCGTGCGGCTGCACCCGTCGGATCTCCCGGACGTAGGCGTCGGCGATCTCGGCCATCGAGCTGTGCCCGCCGGCCTCCCCGCTGTCGCCGACCGCCTGGAGGGCGTGGACCGGCCGGTCCTGCGGCAGGTGAGGCAGCAGCCGCTGGTAGCAGACCACGCTGCCGCCGATCGGATGGACCAGGAACAGCGGAGGCTCGGAACCCCCGGCCCGCAGCGTGACCACGGGGTCCACGTGCGCCTGGTTCTCGGCCTGGCGCACCCGCACCGCCAGCTGTGCGACCGTCGGCTCCCGCACCAGGGCGGGGAGCGGTACGTCCACGCCGGTGCGCTCCTGGAGCAGGGTCACGATCCGCACGCTGTTCAGCGAGGTGCAGCCCCGGTCGAAGAGGTCCTCGTGGACACCGATCGACGGCAGCCCGAGCACCTCGGTGACCACCCCGGCCACCGACCGCTCCTCGTCGTCGGTCGGCGCCGTGGTGTCGCGGGGCGCGTCCTGTCGGCCGCGGAGCTCCAGCAGCGCCCGGTCGTCGCGTTTCCCACTGGCCGTCAGCGGCAGCCGCGGCACGCAGGTCACCGTCGCGGGTACCAGGTGGTCCGGCACCCGGGACCGGAGCGCGGAGCGCACCTGGCCCACGAACTCCTCGGGGGCCTCGCCCACCAGGAACCCGGCGAGGAAGGAACCCGAGGGGCCGCCGCCCACGACCACGGCGACGTCCCGGACCGACGGCACCTGGGCCGCGACGTTCCGCAGCTCGGCCTCGACCTCGGCCGGCTCCACCCGGTGGCCGCGGATCTTGCACTGGCGGTCGGCCCGGCCGACATACACCAGGTTCCCGTCGGGCAGGACGTGCCCGAGGTCGCCGCTGCGGTAGAGCCGCGCCCCGGGCGGGCCCCACGGGTGGGGCACGAACCGGTCGCGTGTCAGCTCGGGGTTGCCCTCGTAGCCGTCGGCCAGGCAGTCACCGCCGATGTGGACCTCGCCCAGCGCGCCCTCGGGGACCGGCCGCATCGCCTCGTCCAGCACCAGGATCTCGCAGTGCCCGGCGGGCGTGCCGATCGCCGGGAGGTCGGGCAGCAGGTCGGGCGGCCCGTCGAGCAGGGCCCGGGTCACCACGTGGGCCTCGGTGGGCCCGTAGGCGTTGATCAGCAGCGGGTCGTCCAGGTTCCGCAGCAGCGTGCGGATGGCGGGGGTGACACGCAGCTGCTCGCCGGCGCAGACGATCACACGGAGCCGGGAGGGGAACCGGTCCAGGGCCACAGCCGTCTCCGCGAGCTGGTGCAGCGCGACGTACGGCACGAAGACACGCTCCACGTCGCCCTCGTCCAGGGCCCGCAGCAGCCTCCGGCTGTCGCGACGCTCCTCGTCCCCGATGAGCCGCAGGGTGCCGCCCGCCGCGAAGGTCGTCCAGATCTCGTGGAAGGAGGCGTCGAAGGTCAGTGGAGCGAACTGGAGAGTCGTGCCGCGCACCACTCCGCCCGGATCGCCGAGCTGCCAGGTGATCAGGCGCGAGAGCGCGCCGTGCGACAGCGCCACGCCCTTGGGCCCGCCGGTCGACCCGGAGGTGAAGAGGACGAAGGCGGTGTCCTCGGCGGCCACCGCCGGCAGCGGCACGGGTTCCGACGGCGCGGCGTCCGCCGCGGGTGGCGCCACGAGCAGGGTGTGGTCCGTCAACCACGCCGGCTCGGCCCCGGCCGGGGCGATGACCGCGGTCGGCCGCGCGGTGGCGACCATTCCCGCGAGCCGGGCGGCCGGATGCCCCGGGTCGAGGGGAACGCACGCCCCACCTGCGAGGCCGATGCCGAGGACGGACGCCACCAGGTCGAAGGAACGCCCCAGCGCCACCACCACGCGGTCCCGGGGCCGGACGCCGTGCCGCAGCAGCGCGGCGGCGATCTCCCGGGCCCGCCCGTCCAGCTCGCGGTAGCTCCACCGGCCGTCGGCGGCGGAGACCGCGACGGCGTCCGGGGTGCGGTCGACCTGCCGGGCGAGGAGTTCCATGACGGTGGGCCGGTCGGACACCGGGGCGAGGGGGCGCGGCGGCTCGGTCAGGAAGCCGAACGAGGCGGTCTCGTCCGGGTGGTCGGCCAGCCGCTGCAGCACCGCCAGGTAGGTGCGGGAGTACCGCTCGACATACTCGGGGGTGAGGGTGGCGCCGTCGGCCTCGACGCGGATCTCCAGCCGGGTGCCCGCCGGGTCGAGGACCGCGTTCAGCAGCAGCGCGAAGTTGGTCTCCTCCCACGCCTCGAACGAGTCGAACGCGAAGCCCGGCACGTCGTGCAGGGCCGTGAACCCGTGGAAGTGCGTGAAGTTGAAGGCGGTCTCCAGTACCGGGCCGCCGAAGTCCTCCTGCACGGTGCTCAGCGGGACCATCCGGTGCGGGTGCCCTGCCTGTTCCTGGGCGAGGAGGTGCCGGGCGGTCTCCAGCCAGCTGCGCCCGGTGTCGTCCAGCCGGACAGCGACGGTGTTGAGGAGGAGGCCGGTCAGGGCGTCGGCGTCATGGCGCTCGGGGCGCCCGTGGGTGACCATCCCGGTCGTGACGTCGGGTCCGGTGCCGGAGTGCAGCCGCAGGGTGAGGCAGTGTGCCGCGAGCAGCAGCGACTTCAGCGGCACCCCGTGGGCGGCGGTCAGCCCGCCGAGCGCGGCGCGCAGCGCTGCGGGCACCGCCACCGTGCTGCGGATCGGACCCGGGTCGGTCCGGGCGGTGTGCGGCCGGTCGGGGAGCGGCGTCGTCGCCTGCGCCCCGCGCAGCAGCGACCGCCAGTGGTCACGTGCCTTGTCGTCCGCCTCCGCCGCCTGTTCGTCCACCACGTGCCACGCCTGGGAGGGCAGCACCTCCCGGGCGGGGGGTTCGACGGCGGCGCCCGTCGCGTGCAGGTAGTCCCGCATCAGCTCCTGGACGAGCCGGGCGACGCTCCACCCGTCGAGCAGGGCGTGGTGGAAGGCCAGGACGAGCTGCACGCCGTTGTCGGTGACGTGGGCGTGCAGGTGGTACAGGGGCGCGGAGCCCAGGTCGTACCGGTGGGTGCGGGCGCGTTCGACCTCCGCGAGCACCGAGGCGTCCTGGGCCGCCAGGTCGCCCGGTGCGGTGGGACGCAGGTCCGTGACGCCCAGGCCGCCGACGACCCGGCCATGGACGACCTGGAGCGGCCGGTCGGCGCCGACCAGGTCGAACGACGACCGCAGCGCCGGGTGGCGGCGGGTCAGTCGTTCGAAGGCGGCGCGGAACGCCGGCTCCTCCCAGCGGGTGCGGAACACGTAGCGGAAGACGTCGTGGTACATCGCGGTGCCGGGGCTCTCCATGGTGTGGTACACCATGCCGAGTTGCAGCCGCGTCATCGGGTGCGCGTCCTCCGCGTCGGGGAGCACCGCCCGGTCCTCCGGTCCCACCAGCGCGAACGGCGCGATCCCGGACGGGTCGCCGGACCCCTGCCCCGGGACGGGGCGCAGCCGGGGCGCGAGGGCCGCCACGGTCGGGAACCGCATCAGCTCCGTCAGGTCGAAGACGAGGCCGCGCCGCTCCATCAGGGCCCGGATGCGCAGCAGCTGGATGGAGTCGCCGCCCAGGGCGTAGTAGTTGGCGTGGACGTCGGCCACCGGACGTCCCAGCACCTCGCCCCACACCTCCGCGAGTTCCCGTTCGCCCGCGTCGCGGGGCGCGGTGCCCTCGGCGGGGCCGGTGCCGCTCCCCGCGGCCCGCGCGGCGGCGCGGAGGTCGGCCTTGCCGCTGGCGGTGAGGGGTATCCCGTCCAGGGTGACGAACCGGGACGGGATCAGCGGCGCGGGCAGGCGCGCCGCGC
Organism: Streptomyces spiramenti; assembly: GCF_012034385.1. Classification (GTDB taxonomy): domain Bacteria; phylum Actinomycetota; class Actinomycetes; order Streptomycetales; family Streptomycetaceae; genus Streptomyces; species Streptomyces spiramenti. The sequence goes on along the minus strand of NZ_JAAVJB010000078.1, from coordinate 14,864 downwards.
AGTGCGCGTACAGCGTCTCCGCGGCGAGCGGCGCGTCCGCGGTGGGCACGACGTAGCAGACCAGTCGGGTGCGGCCGTCCGCGTCGGGTTCGCCGGCCACCTCGGCCTGTCGCACCCCGGGGTGGTCGGCCACGACGGCGCGTACCTCGCCGGGCTCCACGCGCCAGCCGTTGATCTTCACCTGGGCGTCGGTGCGCCCCAGGTACTCGACAGTGCCGTCGGCGAGCAGCCGCGCCAGGTCCCCGGTGCGGTAGAGGCGTTCGTCGGGCTCGAACGGGTCGGGAACGAACCGCTCCGCCGTCAGCTCGGGACGGTCCAGGTACCCGCGGGCGACACCGACCCCGGCGACGCCCAACTCACCGGCGACGCCCATCGGCTGCGGCCGGCCGGCGGGGTCCAGGACGTAGACGCGGGTGTTGTCGATGGGGCGGCCGATCGGCACCGTCGCGCCGCCCGCCTCCGCCGGCGGGCAGTCGTGGTGGGTGACGTCGACGGTCGCCTCGGTCGGCCCGTAGAGGTTGACCAGCTCCGGCCCCTCCGGGCCGAGCAGCGCGTGGAAGCGCGCCACGTGGGCGGGCGGCAGCGCCTCACCGCTGCAGAACACGCGGCGCAGCGAGCCCGCCCCGGTGCGGAGGGCGGGTTCCGCCTCCAGCAGGTCGAGCCAGGGTCCCAGCATGGAGGGCACGAAGTGCAGGGTGGTGACGCCGTGGTCGGCGGCCGCGCGGTGGAGTTCCCGCGGGTCGCGCTCCCCACCGGGCGGCAGCACCACCTGGCGCGCCCCGGCGAGCAGGCTCCAGAACAGTTCCCAGACGGAGACGTCGAAGGAGAGGGGCGTCTTGTGCAGCACCACGTCGTCGGCGCGGAGGGGATACCGCCGCTGCATCCACTCCAACCGGTTGACCACCGACCGGTGTTCCACCACCACCCCCTTGGGGGTGCCGCTGGATCCGGAGGTGTGGATGACGTACGCGGCGTCTCCGGCGGTGGCCCGCTCCTCGACCGCGGGTCCCGCCGGGGCCGCCGGCACGGTCGCGAGGTCCAGTGACGGGAGCCCCCCGGGCAGCTCCGGGGCGCCGCCCCGGTGCACCACCACCGCGGGGTTCCCGTCGGCGAGCAGGAACGCCACCCGGGCGTCCGGCAGCGCCGGGTCGACCGGCAGGTGGGCCGCCCCGGCCTTCAGCACACCCACCGCGGCGGCGACGGTGTCGCCGCCGCGCCCGAGCAGCAGCGCCACTCGGTCGCCGGGGCCGACGCCGTGGGCGCGCAGCCGCTCCGCGATCGCCTCGGCCCGGCGGTCTACCTCCCGGAAGCTGAGGACCGCCGCGCCCGGTACCGCGTCGAGCAGCGCCGGGGCGTCCGGGGTCCGCGCCGCCTGTTCGGCGAGCAGGGAGTGCAGGGTACGGCCGTCGGAGAACGCCACCCGGGTGTCGTTGTGCCGCCGGACGACCTGTTCGTGCTCCTCGTCGGAGAGCATCCGCAGGCGCCGTGCCGGAGTGCGCTGCTCCTCCAGACCGGCGGCGACCAGGTTCCGCAGGTGTTCGGCGGCGCGTTCGATCGGGAGGTCCGCGTCGAAGACGTCGTCCGCGTAGTCGTAGGTGATCTCCAGGTCGCCGCCGTCGTCCCGGTGGCGGGCGTTGGCCACCAGCGCGTTGAGGTCCTGGGCGTGCAGTACCGCCGTCATCTCCCGGCGGGTGCCCGGTATCTGCTCGGTGGCCGGGAAGCGGAGCATCGAGAAGAGCGCGTCGTACATCCGGCGCGGACGGCCCCCGTCGGACTGGAGGTCCCGGAGCAGCCGCCCGAGCGGGTAGCGCTCGGCCGACTTCAGCGCGCGGGACGACACCGAGATCTGCCGGGCCACGTCCAGCAGCGTCGCGTCCGGTGCCACCCGGACCCGCAGCGGCAGCGTGTTGGCGAAGTGCCCGCCGGTGGCCAGCCGCGCGGGGGTGGTGCGGTTGAGCAGCGGCACGCCGAGGCACACCTCGTCACTGCCGTGCACCCGGGCCAGGTAGGTGGCCATGGCTGCCGCCAGGTAGGAGAACCGGGAGACACCGTGCTCGCGGACCCGCTCCAGCGTCTTGTGCTCGATGTGGAAGGCGTGCTGGCTGCTGGTGCGTGCCCCGCTGGGCGCCCGGCGCGTGAACAGCGGGGGTTCCGCACCGTCGAGGGCGGTGAGCAACAGGTCGCGGTGAGCGGCCTCCTCGGCCGGGTCCTCGCGGTACGCCGGCTCGCTCCGCAGCACCTCCAGAAAGGACGGCGCGGCGAACTCGGCGTGCCGGCCCGTGCGCAGCACGTGGGCGTAGTCGGTGAACACCTCGCCCAGGACGTTGGTCAGCGCCCAGCCGTCGGCGACCATGTGGTGCACCCGCACCACCACACTGGCGGCCTCCGGGCCCTCGGAGAGAACGGCCGCCTGCGCCATCGGGCCGCCGTCGAGCCGGAAGGGTTCCCGCACGGTGCGCTCGCACCAGGCGCGGGCCGCGGCCCGCGGGTCGGTCGCGCCGGAGAGGTCGACCAGCTCGACGGGCGGGAGGTCGGGGTCCGCCCACTGGTACGGCACCCCGCCCGTGTCGCCGAAGCGCAGGTGGTAGCAGTCGTTGCGGAGCAGGGCGCGTTCCACGCACTCCCGCAGCAGGGCGGCGTCGACCGGGCCGGTGATCCGCTCGATCATGGACTGGACGAACTGCGGGTCGTGCGGCAGGTAGGACGACGCCGTCCACAGGTCCCGCTGGTAGGCGCTGAGGGCGTGGCGTGCTGCGGTCATGGTCGGTCTTCCCCCTTGTGACGCCGGCGCGTCACCGTGCCGGCGGTGGTCGTCGGCGGCGGACCGCGTGGTCGTGCCGCGCGCACCGGTTCCCTGCCGGTGCGCGCGGACGCGGCCCGCCCCCCTCGTTGCGGTTCCCTCGGCGGCTGGCCGGTCCCCCCGGCCGGCCGGATGCTGGTTGTTCGGCCGCCGACCGGTCGTTCCCGCCGGCAGCCGGCTGCCGGTCAGCTCCCGGCGGGCCGTTCCGCGCTCAGCAGCAGTGCGCCGGCGCCGGAGCCGAGGTAGTAGTGGAGCGACAGCGCGTAGCGGATGTCGAGCGGGCGGGGCTCGTCCCCGAGCACCAGGTCGAGCTCGACGTCGACGGGCTGGTCCACCCCGGCCGTCGGGCACGCCTGGCCCCGGTCGATCATCAGCGCGGTCGCCGCCGTCCGGATGAGGCTGAGCGCGGCGTACGGGTGGCCGAAGCTGGCCTCCTGGACGGAGACCGGCAGCCCCTTCGCGTGATCGCCGAGGATCTTGCGGATGGTCGCCGCCTCGATGACCGAGAACTCGGCGTTGCTGCCGTCGGCGCCGCCCTGCACGTAGTCGATGTCCTCGGCCGCCACACCCTCGCGGTCCATGCACCAGTGCGCGGCGCGGGTCGCGGCGGTGCCCTCCATGTCGCCGCCGAGCGCGGAGCCCCCGGGCACCCGGCGGTGGGCCTGCGCGGCGAGCCGGGCGTAGGGGCGGGCGCCGCGCCGCTCGGCGTGCTCGCGGCTCTCCAGCACCAGTGTGGCGGCGCCGGACGCCAGGTTCAGTCCGGTGGTGCGGGTGTCGTAGGGACGGCTGAGCGAGTCGAAGGTGATGCCCGCCGGGAGCAGCGAGACACCTTCCTCGTCGGCACGGTCCCCGCGCTGCCGCATCGCCTCGTACCGCAGGTAGCGCTCGGGGGTCAGGTGCTCGGCACCGGTCACCACGGCGACGTCCGCGCTGCCGTCGGCGATCAGCCGGAACGCGTCGGCGATGGCGGTGAGCCCGGAGGAGCACCCCATGGAGACCGTGTGGCACGGCCCGCCCGAACCGATCAGCGACGCCTGCACGTTGGCGACGTCACCGACGGAGGTGGTCACGGCGTACCGGAGGTACAGGCTCATGGCCTCGCCGGGGCCGAGCTCCGCGCTCTCGCCCGCGGTGAACTCGTCGTAGGCGTCGAACCAGGTCTCGGTGCAGCCGCGCGCGCAGATGACGGCGGCCTCCGCGAGGTCGCCGTCGGCGTGGTCCAGCCCGGCGTCCGCGAGCGCCGTGGCGGTGGCCGACAGGGCGTAGTAGTGGATGGGGCCGAAACTCGCGTGGTGGGCGTCCGGCACCTCGGGGAAGGCGTCCCGCACCCGCTGGTGCGGGGGGTCGACGGACCCGAAGTAGTCGTCCTCGGCCCGCAGGTGGAGCTTGCCGCCGGCGATGGTGTCCCAGAACTCCTCGCGGGTGCGGGTGGGGGCGTCCTTCGGACCGGGCAGGCAGAAGCCCATGCCGGTGAGGAGGACCTCGCGGGATCGGTCGTCGGAAGTCGTCACGTGTGCCTCTCTGACGCGTGCTAACAGATGGGTGCCCCGCTGCTGCCGGGCCGGCCGCGCCGTCACGGCCGGCCGCCGGAAGGCGACGGGGCCGCGCCGGGCCCGCCGGCCCCGGTGAACCGGGGTCGGCGGCCGGCGACGTAGGCGGCGAGCCCCTCGGCGGAGTCCGGCACCTCCAGGTGGGTGCGCAGGTGGTAGGCGTCCTGCAGGCGCAGCCCTTGCGCCACCGGGACGCCCGCCGCCCGCTCCCGCAGCTCCTTGTAGAGCCCGATGGTCGCGGTGGGGCCGTCGGCCAGCCGCCCCGCGAGTCGCGCGACGGCGGCCTCGAACTCGGCCTGCTCCACCAGGTGGTCGACCAGCCCGATCCGGGCGGCCTCCTCGGCGCCGACCAGTCGGCCGCTGAGGTAGATCTCCGTGGCACGGGCCGGGCCGACGACCCGCGGCAGCATCACGGCGTTGCCGAGGTGCCCCACCTTCACCACGCAGCTGCCGATCCGGGTGCGGTCGGAGGCGATCCTGAGGTCGGCGGAGCAGAGAATCTCGGTGCCGGCGCCGGCCGCGGCACCGTCGACGGCGGCGATCACCGGCTTCGGGAGCTGGACGATCTGCTCGCAGATCCGCAGGTAGAGCAGGTCACCGGTGTGCGGGTCGACCGGGGTGTCCGGTCCGACGGCCGCCAGCGACTCGGCGCGCTCGTCGAGCTCGTCCCCGGCGCAGAACGCGCCGCCGGTCCCCGTCACCACCACGACGCGGACCTCCGGGTCGCGACCGCAGCGGCGCAGCGCGTCGAGCAGCAGCACGGCGAGGCCCCGGCTGAGGGCGTTGCGCCGCGCGGGCCGGTTGAGCCGCAGCGTCGCCACCCCGCCGTCGACGGTCTCCACCAGCTCGGGCTCCACTCCGTCGGCCGGGCCTCCGCCCGGTGCGCCGCCCGTCACGACAGCCGCTCCCGGCGGACCCGCACCCCGGCCGCCTCGCGGTCCCAGGTGTCGGCGGTCACGCCCTCGTCGCGGAGCACGAACTTGCGGACCTTGCCGGTCGGGGTGAGCGGCAGCTGCGTCAGCGTCCGCAGGTAGCGGGGCACCATGTAGTACGGCACCCGCTCCACCAGGAACTCGGTGAGCGCCACCGGGTCGACCACCGCACCGGGTGCGGGCACCACCACGGCCAGCACGTCGTCCTCGCCCTGCGGGCTCGGCACCGCCACCACGGCGGCCTCGCCCACGGCGGGGAACGCCCGTATCTCGCCCTCCAGCTCGACCGAGGAGATGTTCTCCCCGCGGCGCCTGATGGCGTCCTTGATGCGGTCGACGAAGTAGTAGTCCCCGGCGGAGTCGCGCCGGAACGCGTCCCCGGTGTGGAACCAGCCGTGGCGCCAGGTGGTGGCGGTCGCCTCGGGCATCGCGTGGTAGCCGTGCGACATCCCCCACGGCTCGGTGCGCAGCACGAGCTCCCCGACCTCGCCCTCGGCGACCTCCTGGTCGTGGGAGTCGACGATCCGCGCCTCGACGCCGGGCCGCAGCCGCCCGCAGCTGCGGGTGTTGGCCGGGTTGGCGGGGGAGATGATCGGGGTCGACGTCTCCGTGCTGTTGTAGACGGTGTGCACCGCGACGCCGAACCGCTCCGCGAACCCGGCGACGTCGTCGGGGAGCGGGACGCACAGCACCGTCCGCAGCGGGTGGTCCCGGTCCTGCGGTCCGGGCGGCTGCTGGGTGAGGAACGGCATCATGACCGACAGCAGCGTGCAGACGGTGACCCCGTTGTCGCGGACCACCCCCCAGAACTCCTCCGTGCTGAACCCCTGCACGACGGCGACGGAACCGCCGAGGCTGAGCATCGCGACCGCGGCCAGCGTGCCGCCGGCGTGGAACAGCGGCAGGTTCAGCAGGTACCGGTCGTCGTGGTCCAGGATGCCGTCGAGCCCGGCGGTGGCCGAGGCGTGCGAGGCGGCGTAGGAGATCATGGCGCCCTTGGAGGCGCCGGTGGTCCCCGAGGTCAGCAGGATCGACTGGGTGTCCCAGGGCTGCACCTCCGCCGGGACGTAGGACGCGGTCTCGGCGGAGGACCGCGACAGCACCCCCGCGCCGTGCACCCGCACCGGGAGCTCGGCCGCCGGCGCATCGCCGCGCACCACCACCACGTGCTCCACCGCCGCGAGGTCCACCCGCTCCAGACGGTCGGCGAGTTCGGCGTGCACCACCAGCACCCGGGCGCCCGACAGCCGCAGCGCGTGCGCCAGCAGGCTCCCGCGGTAGGCGGTGTTCATCGGGACGTGCACCCCGCCGTTGAGGTTGGTGCCGAACCAGACGGCCAGCGCCTCCGGCCCGTTGGGCAGCCATGACGCGACGGCGTCGCCCGGCACCACACCCAGCTCACGCAGGCCGACCGCCGCGGACCGGGCATGGTCCCAGGCGTCGCGGTAGCTCCAGGAGGCGCCGTCGGCGAAACGGGCGAAGGCGCGGTCCGGGTGCGCCTGCGCGCGCCGCTCCAGGACGCGGCCGATCACGCACTCCTCGGCCGGCGGCACACCGCGCCGCCGGGCGGGGGCGGTCATCAGGGTCTCGGTCATCGGATCTGCTCCTCGCTGCCGGCAGCGGCACGTGGGCGGTTCAGTTCGGGCAGGCAGCCCAGGCTCCCGCCGCCGTCGATCACGAGGGCGGCGCCCGACAGGCGGGCGGAGGCGGGGGCGGCCAGGAAGCACAGCAGCTCGGCGACCTCCTGGGGCTCACCGAGCCGCCCCTGCGGTACCTGCGACAGCAGACTCGCCATGAAGGCCTCGCTGTTGGGGACCGCCGCCTCCATCGGTGTGCGGATCATGCCCGGCAGCACCGTGTTGGCGCGGACGCCCCACCGGGCGCCGGTGGTGGCGAGCATGCGGGTGTGCTGGAGCATCGCGGCCTTGCTGGCCCCGTACGCCTGGGTGCGGGGGACCGGCGCCGCCAGCGCGCTGACCGAGCCGACCGCGACGACCACACCCGGGTGGCGACGCGGTACCCACTCGCCCAGCAGGGCGTCGGTCGTCGCCGCGTAGGAGAGCACGTTGACGGCGAAGCTCCGCGCCCGCACGGCGCTGTTGTCGCCGCGCTCGTCGAAGTCGAGGATCCCGGCCGAGTACACCAGCCCGTCCACGCGGCCGGCCAGCCGGACCGCCTCGGCGACCATCGCCGGCACGCACTCGGGGTCGCCCAGGTCGGCGGGGAGGACGTGGGCGGCGCCGCCGGCGGCGACCACCTCCGCCGCCGCCGCGGCCAGCGCGTCGGCGCGCCGCCCGACCAGGACGAGTTCCGCACCGCGGCGGGCGGCCTCCACCGCGAAGGCCCGGCCGATACCGCTGCTGGCCCCGGTCACCAGCAGCACGGTGCCGGACAGGTCGAAGGGGTCGCCCGGCGCCGGCTCCGGGTGGGCGGGGGAGGGCTCGGCGAGCCAGGCCGGTGTCGGCGGGACCAGCATCGCCTCGACCCCGCCGTCCAGGGTCAGCACCTGGCCCAGCATGTGGGCGCTGTGCTCCGTGGCCAGCAGCCGCACCATGTTGACGAGGTCGTCGACGCGGGTGGGCCGCCGCACCAGCAGGTGCTGCATCAGTTCCGCCTCGCGGCCCTCGGCCAGCCGGTGGCCCAGGAACGGCGCGTACCCGGTGGTCACGGTGTTGGCCACGACGCCGCGGCCCGCCAGCCGGTGGGCCTGCTCCTGCCACCACCAGCGGTCGGCCGCGCGGCGTGCCGCCGCGTCGGGGTCGGCCCCGGGCTCCATCAGCTGCGCGCCGTCGGTCACCAGCACCGCCCGGCCCGCGCCCCGGTCGGCCATGGCCGTCAGAGTCGCCAGCACGCGGTCCCGGTCCAGGCCCGCGCCGGGCTCCGCGCCGTAGGTCTCGTTCCCGATGTGCGCCACCACGTAGAGGTCGGGCACCTCGGCGGTGTCCGGGGCCCGCAGCCCCAGCGGCGTCAGCCCGGCCACCAGGTCGGCGACGCCGGGGCGGTCCGCGCCCTCCACCGCCATGACCTCGCCGACGGGTCGGGCCGGCCAGACCGGGGTCACGCCCGGCACCGAGGCGCGGGGGTCGACCGGAGGCGTCGCGGCGAGCGCCGCGGTGGGGCCGGCAGTGCCGCCGACGGCCGGCTCCTCGTCCTCGCGGGCGAGGAGGATCGCGCTCGCGCCCGTCCCGACGTGGTAGTTGAACGACAGCGCGAACGGCAGGTCGTGAGGGGCCGTCCGGTGCCCGGGGACGGGGTCGAAGACGCACTCCTCCGCGGGCTGCTCGCAGCCGGCGGTGGGGCAGACCTGCCCGGAGGCCATCATCAGCCCGGTCGCCGCCACGCCCATCAGGCCCAGCGCCGAACCCACATGGCCGAAGGACGCCTCCTGCACGCTGACCGGCAGCCCGTGGGCGCGGTCGCCGAGCAGCCTGCTCAGCGCCGCCGACTCGATGGTGTGGAAGATCGGGTTGCCCTCGGCGCCGCCGTTGACGTAGCGGACGTCCTGCGGGTCCACCCCGCCCATCCGCAGCACGCGCCGCGCCGCCCGCTCCACGGCCTGCCCGCTGTCGTCCGCGGCCATCGCGCTGCCGCCTGCGACCCGGCCGTGGACCTGCCCCAGGACCCGCACGTGGGACCGTGCGCCGCGGGCGCGGGCGTGCTCGCGGCTCTCCAGGATCAGCGTCGTGGCGCCGTTGGCCATGTTGGACGCCCGGGCGCGGCTGTCGTACGGCCGCATCGGCGAGTCCAGCGTCATCGACGCCGGCAGCACCGGCCGCCCGGCCCGCTCGGCCTGCTCCACCCGGTCCCGCAGCGCCTGGAACCGCAGGATGCGGTCCAGGTTGAAGTAGTCGACACCGGTGACCACCGCGATGTCGACGACACCGCCGGTGATGAGCCGGTGCGCGTCACCGAGCGCCACCGCGGAGGAGGCACAGCCGCTGGAGACCGTGTGGCAGGGGCCGCCCGCGCCGAGCAGCGCGGCCTGGACGTACGCCAGGTCGGTGGTCCCGCCGGCGATCGCCAGCCGGGTGAACAGCGCCCGGCCGCGCTCGGGGTCGGGCTCCTCCGACTCGCTGCGCACGAAGTCCTCGTACACGTCGAACCAGCTGTCGCTGGTGGCGCGCGCGGTGATGACGGCAGCCTCGGCCAGTTCGCCGTTCTCCCGGCCGAGACCGGCGTCGCGCAACGCCATCGAGGTGGCCGCCAGCCCGTAGTGGTGCACGGCGGCGTAGTTGGCCAGGTGCCGGTCGGGCACCTCGGGGAACGACTCCGCGACGAACTCCTCGGGAGGCGTGACCGAACCGAACCACACGCCCTCCTGCCCGAGGTGCACGGCGCCGGTGGAGATGGTGGACCAGAAGTCGGCCCGGTCCAGGGTCTGGCGGCCGTCGGGCCCCGGGAGGCAGAATCCCATCCCGGTGACCAGGACCTCGCGCGTCCCCGCGCCGGGGTCCGCCTGCCGCGCGGTGGGGCTTGCCGTCACTGTCGTGCCTTCCTGTGGTGACTCGTGGTGGGCCGCGCGTCGGCGGCCGGGCAGGGCGACGGGCGCGGCGTCAGAAGCGCAGCAGCAGCCCGCCGGAGAAGAACCCGCCGGCGACGACCGGGGTGAGGACCGTGTCCCCGGCGGAGAAGTGGGCCTTGGACTGGAACTCGGAGAGCACCGTGGGAACGCACGCGCTCGACAGGTGGCCCCGGTACTCGAAGTTGGTGACGAGCTTGTCGGTGGGCACCCCGGTGCGGCTGAGGATGCCGTCGATGATGGGCCGCGTCGCGGCGTGCGGCACCAGCCACGTCACGTCGGCGAGCGTCAGGGCGTTCCGCTCCAGCAGCTCCGACACGATCGAGCTGATGTGCGCCGCTGCCTGCTCCACCAGCTCCGGCTTGCTCTTGACCCAGCCGTGCGGCGGGGTCGCCGTGGTGAGGTCGACGAGGGTCCCGTCGACGTGCGTCACCGAGTCCAGCAGCTGGGCCCGGTACTCGCCGCCCCGGGTGATGACGGCCGCGCCGGAACCGTCGCCGGCCACCGCCTCCGCCTTGGAACCGGGGCGGACCCGGCGGGAGAACTGCTCGGCCGAGACCACCAGCGCCTTGCTGTGGTGGGTCGGGGCGCACAGGTACGCGGCGGCCGTCTGGCAGCCCAGGACGAACCCGGAGCAGCCCGCCGCCAGGTCGAACGCCATGGCACGGTGGGCGCCGAGTTCGGTGGCGACCAGCGGCGCCAGCTCCGGACGGAACACGTGCTCCGTCCAGTTGGTGAGGATCACCAGGTCGAGCTCGGCCGGGTCCACCCCGGAGTCCTCGACGGCCTGCCGAGCGGCGGCGACGGCCAGCGACAGCAGCGTCTCGTCCTCGGCCGACTTGTGCCGGGAGCGGACGCCCACCTGCCCCAGCACCGCCTCGTCGATCCGGTTGCCGACGACCTCCGACTCGGGGTCGTTGTGCACGACCTCCCGGGGGAAGTGGTGGCCGAAACCGGCGATGCCGATGTCGTGGTCCTGCCAGCTCGCTCCCGCTGCGACAGGGTTGATGGTCTGCTGCGACATGAAAGGTGTGTCCTCCCTGGCTGTGTGAGCCTCTCCCGTGCGGGGCAGGACCGCGTCGACGGTGTCGGACCACCGGACGCGCCGCCCCCGCCCCCTGCACGGCTCGGCACCCCCGCCACGCTAGGGAGCCCGGAGGCTGAGCAGAGCCCCCCACCGGTACCGACCTGACCGGCGGTTTGGTACGGAAGGTAACCCCCGGCCCGGCGGTGGCCGCCCGGCCGGTATCGGCGGTACCGGGCCCGCCGCCAGCCGGTACCCGGAGGAGGATGACCGGCCCCGCGAGGCTGCCTAGGGTCGGTGACGCAACGTCGACGGCCGGGCCCCGCCACGCGGTGGGGAGGGCAGCGCACCGGTCGAGGGGCGGGAGCCGGCGCGTCACCGCGAGCCCCCGCCCGTCCCGTCCCGCTGCCGGGCCGCGCGAGCGGCCGGCCGGGGCCGTCGCCCCGCACACCGCACCGCAGACCACAGCGCGGGCCGCCCCGAACCGCGGGTGAGCCGCCCGAGGAACTCTTTCAGAAGGGTGCCGTTCCATGTCCGTCACGCACCGCGCCACCGACGCGCCACCGATCACGGCGGCCCCCGTGACCCTGAGCGGCGTGGGCCACTACTTCCCCGGTGAGCCCCTCACCAACGCCTACTTCGAGGGGCTGGAGGATCTGGACGTCACCGACGAGTGGATCCGCCGCCACACCGGGGTCCAGTCCCGCCACTGGCCCGAGGACGAGAACGAGCGCCACGTCGAGATGGGCCGCGAGGCCGCACTGCGCGCACTGGACGACGCCGGCCTCACCCCCGACGACGTCGACGTGCTCATCGGCACCACCGCGACCGCCCGGCCCCGCACCAACCGCTCCTCGGCCGGCAACCGCTACATGGACATCTCGCTGCCGCTCCAGCACGAACTGGGCGTCAAGCAGGCCGTCTGCTTCGACGTCACCGCCGTCGCCTGCGCCGGGTTCCTCTACGGCAGCGTCGTCGCCCGCTCCCTCCTGGGCAGCCTCGGCGTGCGCAACGCCCTGGTGGTCTGCGCCGAACGCCCCCAGGACATCCTCAACACCCGGTTCCGCAACTCGGTGCTCTTCGGCGCCGGCGCGGGCGCCGCGGTGTGGACCCGCGACGACGACCGGCCCGAGAGCGGCCTCATCGACGCGGTGCTGCGCTCCGACGGCGAGCACTACGGCGCCTTCGACATCGACGACAACGACCGCATGGTGATGAAGGGCAAGCTCGTCGGCGAGCTCGGCCCCGACCTGCTGACCGACGCCGCCACCCGCATTCTGGAACGCAACGGGCTGACCTCGCAGGACGTCCGCTGGATCATCCCGCACCAGGGCAACCTCAACATGATCCAGGAGGTCGCCAAGCGCCTCGACGCCCCCGAGGACAAGGTCCTGCTGAACCTGCCGCACCGCGGCAACACCTCCAGCGTGGGCGTCCCCAGCTGCCTGTCCGAGCACATCGCCTCCGGAGTGGTGGAGCCCGGCGACCTCATCCTGTCCATCAGCATCGGCCGCGGCTTCAGCTGGGGCGCGATGCTGTACCGGTACCAGTGAGCGACGAGATGACCGACACCGCACACACCGCGGGCGCCACGCCCCCCGCCCCGGCGACCGGGGAGCCCACCCCGCGCGTCGCGATCTCCCGGACCACCCGCGCCGAACCCGCCTGGCAGGGCAGCGGCGTCGGATTCACCGGTCTCGGGCACTACTTCCCCCGCACCCTCGTCGACAACTCCGCCGGGTCGGAGGCGACCACCAACTCCCTGGAGGACAAGCTCCTGGGGGACCTGGGCGTCCTCACCCGCTACCGCAGCGACGAGGAGGAGACGGTCCAGTACATGGCCGTCCGCGCCGCCGAACGCGCCCTGGCCGACGCGGGGCTGACACCGGCCGACATCGACCTCGTCATCCTGAGCAACTGGACCGACCGCCTCTACGGCCCCGAGATCGCCCCCCGCATCGCCAGCGACCTCGGCATGTCCGGCGTCCTCGCCTTCGACGTCTGCGCCGGGTGCGCGGGCTTCGTCATGGGGGTGCAGACCGCCGCCCTCCACCTCACCGGGCCCATGGGCATCCGCCGCGCCCTGGTCATCTCCTCGGAGCGGTTCAGCCGCCGGGTCCGCCCCGGCTCCAAGGGTGAGCTGGTCACCGGTGACGCCGCCGGCGCCGCCGTCGTGGAGATCAGCGACGCCGAGGGCCGCGGCCTGATCGACTCCCAGCTCAGCACCGACGGCACCCGCCACCACCTCACCGGGGCGTACCCGCCCAACGGCTGGGTGCGCAGCTCGCCGGAGCTCATCGAGGAGGCCATCGCCCACGCCACGACCGTGACGCGGGAGATCCTGGACCGCAACGGCCTGACCGTCGCCGACCTCGACTGGTTCGTCCCGCACTCCGGGACCAGCCCCATCATGGACGGCATCCAGAAGGAACTCGGCCTCGCGCCCGAGCGGTTCGCCAGCAACTTCCGGATCAGGGGCAACCTCTCCAGCGCCTCGATCCCCACCGTGCTCTCGGAGTTCACCGCCGACGGGCAGATCACACCGGGCAACCTGGTCCTCGCCCCCGCGGTCGGCGGGGGGTGGTTCTACGGTGCGCTCCTCTTCCGCGCCTGACCCCGCCGCCGGCGCCCGGTCCGAGCCGCCGCGCGACGAGCCGCGCCGCGCCCTGGTCACCGGCGGCAGTCGCGGCCTGGGCCTCGGCGTGGCGATGCGCCTCGCCGAGGCCGGCTACCGCACCACCGTTGCCGCGCGCACCCCCGAGGGGCTCGCCGAGGCGGTGGCGCGCGCCCACGAGGCCGGCCTGGAACTCCACCCGCAACAGGTCGACGTCACCGACGAGGACTCCGTCCGCGACCTGTTCGCACGGGTCACCGCCGACGGCCCGCTCCACGTCTGCGTCAACAACGCCGGGGCCAACTCCTCGCGTCTGCTGGTCAAACCGGCACGCGGCGACCGCCCGCTCCAGCGCTACCCGCTGGCCGACTGGGAGAACACGCTGCGGCTCTGCCTGACCGGTGTGTTCCTCACCGGCCGGGAGGCGGCGGCTGCCATGGTCGAGGCCGGGGTGCCCGGCGTCATCGTGCAGATCTCCTCCGCCGCCCGCGGCGGCGCCTACGGCCAGTCCGGCTACAGCGCCGCCAAGAGCGGTGTCGACGCCCTCACCCGCACCTGGGCGCTGGAACTGGCCGGCCACGGCATCCGGGTCGTCGGCGTCGCCCCCGGGGTGATCAGCAGCGAGGCGCTGCACCACCACTGCGAGCGGGACCCCCGCCACGCCGAGTACATGGAGCGGCTGCGCGAGCGCATCCCGGCCCGCCGCTGGGCCGAGGTGCGGGAGATCGCCGACGCGGTGCTCTTCGCCGCCGAGAACAGCTATCTGACAGGTACAACACTGGAGGTGGACGGTGGGGGTCTCCCCGACCGTGTCTGACCAGCCCCACGGGGGCGGACGCGCACGTTTGTACGGGTCGGCACCGCCGCTGGCCGAGGCACTGCGGAACGCCGGTTTCACCGTCTTGGAGGGCGACGGACCGGCGGAGCTGCACTGCGTCCCGCTGCTCGGCGAGGTCGCGGGCACCGTCCCGGCGATCCCGCGTGAGCGGCTGCTGGCGGCGCTGGAGGCGGCACGCCGCGACGGCGCCGAACGGTTCGTGCTGGTCACCGACGCCGCGCCGTTCGTGCAGCCGGAGGCCGACCCCGACCGGGCCGCCGCCCTCGCGGGCGACACCGCCTGGTGGCGGTGGCTCGCGGCCCGCGCGGCGACCCGGGGGGTTCCCGTCAACTCCGTCAGGGTCGGCCACGCGCCGTTCCTCGGCCACCGGCTGGAGGCGGACGCCGCCGAGGCGATCTCCCGCCACCAGCTGGTCCGCAGGCCTGCCGAGCCCGCCGACCTGGTGGCCGCGCTGCGGCTGCTGAGCGGCGTCGGCGGCGGCTACCTCGCGGGGGAGACCGTGCCGCTGGACGGCGGACTGGACGCGGTGTACATCCCGCCGGTCCTCGCGGGCGGCGGGGCCCCGCCCACCGCCCCGGCCGGCACGC